>JBMFHN010000130.1:0-6950 GCA_049976805.1 Occallatibacter sp.
GCTGGTTTCGCTTGAGGAGCCGGGTAATTTCCTTTATCTGCGCCAGGACCTGATCGACCGCCAGATTATTGACATTCATGGCCGCAAGGTGGTTCGCGCCAACGATGTTGATCTGGAGTGGATGGGGCAGGGAGCGGCCCATCTGCTGCGCGTGGCGGAGGTCGAGGTAGGGTTGCGGGGAGCCTTCCGCCGCGTCTTCAAAGGACTGCTGCCGCGCGCTTGGCTGGAGAAATTCTCGCGCAAATTCGCCGCCCATGGCATTCCCTGGCAATTCGTCGACGTGATCGAGGTGGACCCGGACCGGCGTGTCAAGCTGCGCATCGAGTTCGAGCGGCTGGCCGAGATGCACCCCTCGGACCTGGCCGACATTCTCGAGGATCTGGCCCCGGCCGAGCGCGCAGCCGTCTTTACTTCCCTTGACGAGGACGTGGCGGCCGAGACGCTGGAAGAAGTCGACCCCAGGCTGCAAAAGGCCCTGCTTGAAAAGCTCGGCGAGGAGAAGATCGCCGACATCGTCGAGGAGATGGACCCGGGCGCGGCCGCCGACCTGCTGGCCGAGCTGCCCGAGGAGCAGTCGGACGCCATTCTGGAAGAGATGGAGCCGGAGGAACGGCACGAAGTCGAGGAACTGCTCGAGTTTGCCGAAGATACCGCCGCCGGCTGCATGACCACCGACTTCGTCCATGTCGGTCTGGAGGCGACCGTTGCCGATGCTGTCGAGGCGCTGCGCGGCTTCGATGGCGATCCGGAAAGCGTGGCTGAAATCTACCTGCTGGATGAAAGCCGCGTGCTGCACGGTTCGGTTCCGCTTGCCCGGCTGATGATGGCCGAGCCCGAAACCCGTCTTTCCATGCTGACCGAGCGGCGTATTCTTTCCTGCCCCCTCGGCCTGGGCCAGATCGAGCTGGCCGAGCTTTTCGACAAGTACAATCTTTACTCCCTGGCCGTCGTGGACGCCCAGGGGCGCATGGCCGGTGTCGTCCAGGCTGACCATGTGATCAGCTTTCTGCGCGAAAAGCTGTAACGGAAACGGCCGGGAACTCCACAAGCGGCGGTCCGGGGAAACTTCCGGATCGGCTTTCGCGGATGGGCGTTGCTATGCCCGTCCTGTGGCCTGCCGGTTTTTGGCGGTGATCCCGAAGTCTCGAACAGATCCCGTTTTTCCCGATTTTCGTTGATTCTGTGCAGGTTCATTCACTTTTCTTCCCTTTTATGTTCGGAATGAAAGAAAAAAGGCGAAAAGGATTCAGATTCTGTGAAACAATCCAGATGATGCAGTTTCCCAAGATCATTCAAGGCGGGATGGGAGTGGGTGTCTCCAACTGGCGCCTGGCCAATGCCGTCTCCAAACTCGGTCAGCTGGGCGTGGTTTCCGGCACGGTTCTGGACACACTCTTCCTGCGCCGTCTTGCCGATGGAGATCCGGGCGGGCACATGCGGCGCGGTCTGGACGCCTTTCCATTCCCCGAGATGGCCAAACGGATCTGGAACGAGTATTTTATTTCTGGCGGCAAGCCTGCGGGGGCGCCTTATCCGCTCGCTCCGATGCATCAGCGCCGTGACCTGAGAAAAATGGTCGAGCTGTGCATCGTGAGCAATTTTGTCGAGGTTTTCCTGGCCAAGGAAGGACACAGGAATCCGGTCGGCATCAACTTTCTTGAAAAGGTGCAGATGCCGCACCTGTCGTCGATTTACGGCGCGATGCTGGCGGGCGTGGGCTATGTGTTGATGGGCGCGGGCATTCCGCTGCACATCCCCGGCGTGCTGGACGCCTTCGCCAGGCAGCGTCCCGCCGAATACAAGCTGAACGTGGCGGGAGCGTCCGCGGATTTCGACTCGATCATGCACTTCGATCCTGCCGATTATGTTGAAGGCGCGCTGCCGGAACTGGCGCGGCCGCGATTTCTGGCCATCGTCAGCTCGAATACCCTGGCCGTCACCATGCTGCGCCGGGCCAGCGGGCGCGTGGATGGACTCATCATCGAAACCGCCGCAGCGGGCGGACACAATGCGCCGCCGCGCGGCAAGCTGCAGCTCAATGCAGCCGGCGAGCCGATGTACGGAGAGCGCGACCAGGTCAATATGGGAGAGTTGCGCGCGCTGGGTGTTCCTTTCTGGCTGGCGGGCGGTTATGGAAACGCCGCAAAAGTGCGCGAGGCGATCGATCAGGGCGCGGCGGGTGTGCAGGTGGGCACGGCCTTCGCTTTCAGCGAGGAATCCGGCCTGCGTCCGGATCTGAAGAAAATGCTGCTGCTCCAGGCGGCCGCGGGCGCTGGCAAAGTGTTTACCGACCCATTGGCCTCGCCCACGGGTTTCCCTTTCAAGGTGGCTCAGGTCGCGGGGACATCCTCCGATCTGAAGATCTATCAGGAACGGAAGCGGGTTTGCGATCTGGGCTACCTGCGCGAGCCGTATGCGGCTCCGGATGGCTCGATTGGCTATCGCTGTTCGGCCGAACCGGTGGAGAACTACCTGGCCAAAGGCGGCAAGCTGGAGGATACGGCGGGCCGCAAGTGCCTGTGCAATGCGCTGATGGCCAACATTGGCCACGAACAGACCCGCAGGGACGGCTATGTGGAACCGCCGCTGATCACCGTGGGCGACGACCTGAACACCGTGGCGCAGTTTCTGGCGCCGGGCCGCAGTTCCTACCACGCCGCCGATGTGGTTGCGTCGCTGCTGAGCCTGACCGGGGACGAGACGGATGTTCAGCACCAGAGAGAGCCGATTTTCGCCACCATCTAGGCAGGCATAGGGGCAGGACGCCTTTCGCCGCTTGTGCTTGAGCGGGCGGCGGCTTTTTCCGTCATTCCGCAATCCGTCATTCCGCAATCCGTCATTCCGCAAATCGACATCAAGGGGCCGATTCCTCTGCGGGTTGTGCAGAAGGCAGGTCCGTCCCGCGCAGGCGGGCAGGATGATTCCTTCCGGCCGATCATCCGGAGCCCTCTCTTTCCGCGCGGAGATGGCCTTGAGCGGCTGGGATACGGGTTTCCCGTCCATGCTGCTGCCGGCGATCGTGCCACCCCGGCCGGCCGGCGATGGCGCGGCTTGCGCAGCGCAAGCTTTCCCGTTCTTCGCGGCAAACGTCTCTGCCCTTCCGCCTGTGCCTGTCTTTTCAACGAATTTTTCCGGGTTCACGCCGGCCGGACTCGCATCCCCCGCCTCAGCCTGTTATGGTCAGTAAGGAACTTTCGATGAATCCTCCTTAGGAACCCGCTTGGATGTGGAAGCGTTGGCGAATCCGGATCCTGCTGTTTCTGGCCGTTCTCGGCCCCGGATTCATTACGGCCAACGTGGATAACGATTCCGGCGGCATCCTTACCTATTCGCAGGCCGGCGCGCAATTTGGCTACACCTTGCTGTGGACGCTTATTCCCATCACCATCGCCCTGATCGTGGTGCAGGAGATGTGTGCCCGCATGGGGGTGGTGACGGGCAAGGGGTTGAGCGACCTGATCCGCGAAGAGTTCGGCCTGCGGCTGACCTTTGTGCTGATGGTGCTGCTGGTGGTGGTCAATTACACCAACGTGGTCACCGAGTTCATCGGTATCGCCGGCTCGCTGCACCTGTTCCACGTCACGAAATTTATCAGTGTGCCTGTCTGCGCGGCGCTGGTCTGGACCATGGTCGTCAAGGGCACCTACAAGAGCACGGAAAAGATTTTCATCGTTGCTTCCCTGGTCTACATTTCGTACATCTTCGCTGGCGTGCTTTCACAGCCCAGCTGGCACGAGGCGATTCTGGCTACGGTCCGGCTGCCGGCCAGGTCGGCCTGGAACGACAAATCCTACATGTACATGGTCATCGGCGTGGTGGGTACCACGATCGCTCCCTGGATGCAGTTCTACCTGCAGTCTTCGGTGGTGGAAAAGGGCATCCGCGTGAAGGATTACGCGGCCTCGCGGCTGGACGTGATCGTGGGCAGCTTTTTCACCGATCTCGTGGCATGGTTCATTATCGTGGCCTGTGCGGCGACGCTCTATGCGCACGGCATGGGAGCCATCCAGGTGGCCGCCGATGCGGCCGAGGCGATGCGTCCTCTGGCGGGCGACTACGCCTTTATCCTCTTTGCCTTCGGGCTGTTCAACGCTTCGATCTTCTCGGCCTCGATTCTGCCCATCTCCACGGCCTACACGGTGTGCGAGGGACTGGGAGTCGAGTCGGGCGTGGGCAAGAGCTTCAAACAGGCGCCGTTTTTCTATTGGCTGTATACGCTGCTGGTCGCCGGCGGAGCGATCACCGTTCTCCTGTTGCCGGACGCGCAGCTGATCAATGTGGCGATTCTCTCCCAGGTGCTGAACGGCATTCTGTTGCCGGTGGTGATCATCCTCATGTTGCTGCTGATCAATCGCCAGGACCTGATGGGCGAACACAGGAATTCGCGGCTGTGGAACTGGATTGCCTGGGGTACCAGCATCATCGTGATCGCCATGACCCTGGTGATGCTGTGGGGAATGATCCCCGGGCACTGAGAACCGCGCAGGTGCTGCCGTGGCGGCCCATCAAACCGGGATTTTCCCTGCCGCCGCGACCGCAGGAACAACGGTAACCGGTTCCGATGGCTGGTGTGGAGCTGTTCTGGCTGTTCGGCCGCGTCAGGGGAAGAGGCGTGCGGTTTGAATCGAGCTTTCGGCGCGCAGCCGCCGGCAGCCGGACGAGCTTGCGAGCGGCGGCTGGCAAGCGGCGCGCGGTGTTGCGCGTCCTGCAGGTTGCCGGGCGCCCCGCGGCCCGCCGCGCTAAGCTGGAATCAAGGAGATCGATCGCCAACCATGAAGCCTTCCCCTTGCAAATACTCGACCCTCGCCGTGCACGCCGGGCAGTATCCGGACCCGCGAACGGGCGCCGTCAATGTTCCCGTTTATCTGACTTCGACCTTTGAGCTGACCGGCATTGCGAGCGACCGGGGCTGGGACTACTCGCGCGCCGGCAACCCCACGCGCGACCGGCTGGAAGAGGCGCTGGCCGCGCTTGAAGGCGGCTCGAGCGCCCACGCCTTCACCTCTGGCATGGCGGCGCTTTCGGCGCTGGTGGCCCTGCTGCGCTCGGGCGACCACCTGATCTGCTCGAAGGACGTGTACGCCGGCACGGTGCGGCTGCTGAACGAGATCGTCTCCGGCTACGGCATCGTGGTCGAATATGTGGACACGAGCAACGTGGATGCGGTCGAAGCGGCCATCCGGCCCACGACCCGGCTGATTCACATCGAGACGCCCTCGAATCCGCTGATGGTGCTCACCGACATTGCGGCGGTGAGCCGGGTCGCGCACGCGCGCGGCGTCGAGGTCAGCGTGGACAACACCTTTCTGTCGCCGGTGTTGCAGAGCCCGCTGGCGCTGGGGGCCGACATCGTGATGCACTCGACGACGAAGTATCTGAACGGCCACTCGGACGGGCTGGGCGGGGCGCTGATCGGCTCGAAGCCCGAGCACAAGGAGCGGTTTCTGCTGGTGCAGAAGGCGGCCGGGGGGGTGATGTCGCCCTTCGAGTGTTTTCTGGTGCTGCGCGGCATCCGGACGCTGCCCCTGCGCATCCGGCAGCACGAGGAGAACGGCCGCGCGGTGGCCGAGTTCCTCTCGACGCACCCCAAGGTGAGCAAATTGGCCTACCCGGGGCTGAAGAGCCATCCGCAGTACGAACTGGCCGTGCGCCAGCAGCGGGGCTTCGGCTCCATGATGAGCTTCGAGCTGGCCTCGCGCGCCTCGGCCGGTCGGTTTCTGGGCGCGCTCAAGATCTTTCTCAGCGCCGAGTCGCTGGGCGGGGTCGAATCGCTGGCCTCCCACTCGGCCACGACCACGCACGCCGCGGTGAGTGAGGAGGTGCGCGCGGCGATGGGCATCACCCAGGGGCGTGTCCGGCTCTCGGTTGGCATCGAGGACAAGGAAGATCTGATTGCCGATCTCGACCAGGCGCTCCGGGCGGCGTAAGGAGGATCGAATGGCGGAGTCGGCACACATACTGGCGATCGACACCTGCGGTCCGGCAGGATCGGTGGCGCTGGGGAGGCTGCCGGCCGGTGGAGTGGAGATTCTCGGCCAGATCGAACTCGAGGGGCGCAGTTATTCGTCCACGCTGGTGGCCGCCGTCGGGGAACTGCTGGACCGGTCTGGACTCCAGTTGCGGCAGCTTCAGGCCATTGTGGCGGTGAGCGGGCCGGGCAGTTTTACCGGGGTGCGCGTGGGACTGGCCGCCGTGAAGGGGCTGGCCGAGCCGGGACGGATCCCGGTTCTTGCGGTTTCGCGGCTGGAGGTGCTGGCGGCGAAGGCGCTTGTCCGCTCGGCGGCTCTCGACGCGCATCGCCAGGAGGTCTTTCTCCGGCTCGGATGGCCCGACGCGCCGGCGCGGGAGTTGCTGGCCGGAGTGGACGCTCTGGCGGCGATCGGCCCAGCGCCGTCCGGCATTGCCGTTTGCGACGAGGCTGCCGCGCAACTGCTGGCTTCGGCCTGGCCGGGCGTGGAACAGCTCCGCACAGCCGCGCCCACGGCTGCCGATGCGCTTCGTTTGGCCGTTCCGCGCCTGCGGCTCGGAGAATTCGTGGATCTGGAGTCCCTGGACGGTCACTACCTGCGCCGCAGCGACGCGGAGATCTTTGGCGCGGAGATCTTCCGCTCTGCGTCCGCCCCGGGGCCGGCGCATCCATGAACTCCGTCCCGGTGGTGCGGATTCGGCGCATGGCGCCGGAGGATCTCGACCGGGTGATGGAGATCGCCGCCGGCCTCGAACAGGCGCCGCGCTGGTCTCCTGCGGCCTACCGCGCAGTCTTCGATCCCGCGGTCGTGCCCCCGCGGATCGCGCTGGTGGCCGAGGATCCGGGCGGTGGTTTTTCTCCGCCGGCAGGCCGCTGCGCCCGGGTTGCGGCAGTTGCCATTGCCAGCCTGATGCCGCCCGAGGCCGAGTTGGAGATCGTCGCGGTGGCCGCCGCGCAGCAACGGCGCGGCCTGGCCCGGCGG
>JBMFHN010000131.1:0-6902 GCA_049976805.1 Occallatibacter sp.
AGGGCATGTGCACATAGATGACAAACTGGCCGGGATCGGTGCGGGGAAAGTAAGCGCGGCCGAGAAAGGGAAACGCGACAACGAGGACAATCAGCATGCCGGCGCTGATGGACACTGTTGTGAAGCCAGGGCGCCGCATGGCGCGTTTGGCCAGGTTTTCGTACCAGTCGAGCATGGACTGGAATTTTACGTTAAAAAGCAGGTTGAACCTGGCTAACAGGCTTTTGTTGACATGCTCGGCGTGCTCGATTTGATTGTGCGGCTTGATGAATTTGGCGCAGTAGAGCGGCACCACGGTCATGGCGATGAAGTAAGAGGCGAAGATGGAGAAGACCACGCCCAGGGCCAGCGGCGTAAAGATGTACTTGCTGACTCCGGTGAAGGAACCGACCGGAAAGAAGACGATGGCGGTGGTGAAGGTGGCCGCGAGCACGGCCATGGAGACCTCGGATCCGCCTTCGTCGGCAGCGGCTTGCGGCGACTTTCCCATCTCCATGTGACGGAAGATGTTTTCGAGCACGATGACGCCGTTGTCGATGAGACGGGAGAAGACCAGGGCCAGGCCGCCCAGCAGCATGGTATTGATCGAGCCGCCCATGGCGTCGGTCAGCATGAGGCACACCAGCGCGGAAAGCGGCACCGGCAGCAGCACGGCGAGCGTGGCGCGGGGACTGCCCAGAAAGATAAGAACCATGATTCCGGCCAGCACCAGCCCGATCAGGGCCTCCTTGCCGACATTCGCAATGGCCATCTTGACGAAGACCGACTGATCGAAGACCACGCCGACTTTCAACTGGGAGGGAATATCGACGAGATGTTTGACGGCTTTCCTGATGCCGTTGACGATGGTGATCGTGTTGCTGTTGCCGCCCTGCTTGAAGATCGGGACGTAGACCGAACGCTGGCCGTTGATGCGCACGATGTTGTACTGCAGGGCGCCGGAGTCCTCCGCCTTGCCGATCTGGGCGACAACAATGGAGGAGTTGCCCACGGACTTGATGGGCATCTGATTCATCGACTTGGCGTCCGGGAACTGGCTGTTGGCGTAAATGTTGTAGTCTTTTTTCCCGATACGCACATCGCCGGCGGGCAGAATGAGGTTGGAGTCGTTGACCGCCTTGGTAACGTCGTTGAGGCTGAGGTTGCGCGCCTCCATCTTGAGCGGATCGACGTAAATCTGGATCTGGCGGTAGGTGCCGCCAAAGGGCTGGGGAACGGATGCGCCCTGCACATTCGAGATCTGGTCGCGCACTTCGAACTGGGCAAGATCCTTGAGGTGCGTTTCGTTCAATCCCTTGCCTTCAAGCGTGACCAGGCAGACGGGTTCCGTAGAGGCGGTCATGCCCAGCACAACGGGCGGCAGCGTTCCCGGCGGCAGACGGCGCAGGTCCGCCATGGCAAGATTGGCCACGTTGCTCAATGCAGCATCGGCGTTGGTGCCCGGCTTGAAATAGATCTTGATGATGCTGACGCCGGTCATGGAACGCGATTCGCTGTGGTCCACGTTGGCGGCCAGCGTAAAAAAACGCTCGAAGGTGTCGGTAATGTCGGCTTCGATCTGCTCGGGCGGCATCCCGTTATAAAACGTGGCGACAACCACGACCGGCATATCGATGGGGGGGAAGAGATCGACCGGCATTTTGAATATGGTCACCGTGCCAATCAGCGTGATGACCAGACAGATCATGATGATGAAAAAGGGATAGCGGAGAGCAAACTTGGGCATTATTGAGAGCCTCCGTTGGCACCGGCATCCATATCAATCGTGCCGCCTGTCTGCTGCTGGGTTTCGGATGCGGGCGTAACAGCAACAACCGGGCTGATCTGCTCCCCGGGCTGATACTTGTTCTGGCCACCCAGGATGACGCGGTCGCCCGCTTCGAGACCGTTCTTGACCTCAGCCAGCAGCGATCCCTCCACGCCAACCGCGATCTTGCGAATATGTACGCGATTGCCGCTGTCCAGCACGTAAACGGTCGGATGCTGATGCATATCGAGCACGATGGCCCCGACCGGAATGGTGACGACGTTCTTTACCTCGGCCAGCTTCAGCATGGTGTTGGCGTACATGCCCGAGTCGATGGAAAGATCCTGATTTTCGACGTCGACTTCGGTCTGCATGGTGCGCGTTTCGAAGTTCACCGAGCGCGTGAAGCGCACAACTTTCCCGGTAAGAGAGCGGTTCAGCGCGTCGACGCGGATATCGAGAGTGTCGCCAAGGTGGACGTAGTGCACATCGTCCTCGGGAACCGGAACACGAAGGCGCAACAACCCGCTTTGCGCGATACGCACGATAGGCAGAGCCTGACTGTTGGAATTGGTACCGCCCTGGATGAGCGCTCCGGTGTCGGAATAGCGCCAGATGACGACGCCATCCAGCGGGGATGTGACCCGGGTGTAATTTTCAAGGGCTTCGACGCGCTGGTTGTCCGCGTGGGCGGCCTCGGAGTGCTGTTCCGCGGCAGCCATGGCGGCCCGGGCGGCGTCGACCTGTGCTGCGGACGACAGGTCCTTGGCGAGCGCGTCGTCGAGTTCCTGCTGGGCGATCAGGCCGGGACGCGTGGCCGCGGCCGCCTGCAGGCGAATGTCCTGCGCATGCAGCGCTGCGTGCACGGCTTCGGCCCGGTTGATCTCGTGCTGCGCCTGGACGATCTGCTGCTTGCTTTGCTGGAGTTCGAAGATGGTCTGCTTTAACTCCGCCCTCAACTCGGGAACTTCAAGGATGGCGATGGTTTCGCCCTGGTGAACGATGTCGCCGATGTCCACGTAGATATGAGACATATAACCGCTGACCTTGGGGTGGACATCGACGGTCTGGTAAGGCTGAAACTGGCCAGCGAGCGTGATGATCTGGGTGATGTCTCCGCGCTTGGCGATCGCGACCCTGGCCGAAGCGACCGCGTTCGCCTTATCCCCATTGCTGGCGCCGCGGTGACAGGCGGCCATGCCGAGGACGGCGAACATTCCGAAAGCGATCCCGCAATACCTGTACGCCTTTGCTGCCATGGCGCTGGACGGGTTCTTCCTTGACCCCAGCGGCGAAGCCACGCCGCAGGCCGCAGGAAGGGAAAAACCGCTTTGCCGCTGCCGCCCCGGGACACAGCAATCGCGGAACCGCTGCAGCGCGCCGGCCAAGATGAGAGGAACTTGCTTGTGCATGTCGACGATGCTCCTGGTTCTGGAACTTTCGTTGGCTGTCTCACTGCGGAATCCGGAGCAGAGAGAGATTGCCCGTGAAGAGGTATGTCGATCAGAACCCTGTTTTCCGGATCTCCGGCACGCGCATTCTGCGCCCCGGGTTTCCTGCCGCATGAAGCGGTCCGGGCAATTCGTGCCGGCCGGCAGGATGCAGCATCCACGCACCGGATACATCCTAGTGCAGGATTCTAGCATTCAGGCGGCGGAGGTGGTATCTAGCAGCCGGGAGGGGGACGAAAAAGGATGCTGGGATAGAAACGAAGGACCGATGATACCAGAGCGCCTTCATGAATGACTCGGTACCCTGCAACCTTCGTGATTTCCACGACAAACGCGGCTGCCTGCGCGAAGAGCAACACGGCCGAGTATGGCGAATGGAGCTGGCCGGGGATGAAAACGCCATGAAAGACGAGCCTTGGCGTGTCGGCAGGGGCCGCCTTGGCCGCGCTGAGATAGCTGACATGACCTTCCCCGCGCGCATACCGCGCCATTTTGGCTTCCATGGCGAAGGAAAGCGCCAGGAAACACAGGAAAATGGCGATTACAATCGAGCGGTACCGCTGAGGAGCGGCAGGGAAAGCCGACATGGCTCCAGTCTAGCATGCCCGGCTGAACGGTGAGCGGAAGGCCGTTCGGGACGCGCCTCGCCGGGGCGCGGGCGCAAATTCGGACAGGGCCGGATCGGTTTCGATGCCTGGCAGCAGATATTCTTGAGGCAAGATGAAGATTCTTGGCATTGACCGGCAAACTCGCGCCCCGGCACAGAAAAACCATATATCATAATTCTTCAATGGAAGCAGGCCGTGACGATTTCCCGGCGCGGGGGAGACGGAAGGATGAGCGTAACGAATGATCAACCGAATCAAATCGTCAGCAGCGTTGTGTATGCAACCGACTTTTCCTCCAGTTCGGAGAACGCCGGGAACTATGCGAAGCTCCTCGCACAATACTTTCGAGCCACACTGGTGGTCGCGCACGCCTTTATTCCCACGCAGGCTGCAATGGAGCTTGAAGCCGAAGGGAAGTACAAGAGTGCGCAGAGATGGGACTTGGAACATCTTCTTCAACGCAAGATATCTGCCCTGAGCGCAGAATCTCTTCGCATCGTTCCGGTACTTCTCGAAAAGGATCCTCACGGCGCGATCTGTGCATACGCCGAGTCGAACGCCCCTGCGCTGATTGTTCTGGGCACGCACGGCGGCGGGCGCATCGAGAGGGGCATCATCGGATCGGTGGCCGAGACTATTTTGCGATCGACGCGCTGGCCATGCCTCACGGTTGGCCCGGCCGTTCCTTTGCTATCCTCATCGTTGCCAACGCTGCCATTCAGGAGGATTCTCTGTGCGACGGATCTAACCCCCGTGGCAGCGGAAGCAGTTTCTTTTGCGTTTTCTCTCGCGCAAGGTTGCCGGGCGGAAATCGAAGTGCTGAACGTCACATCGGAAAAGACGGATGAAGACCCCAGCCGGATGGAGGAGGTTGGAAATCGTTTTCGCACTTGGCTTGATCAGTTTGTGCCAGAACACGCAAAACTCGAGGATTCGCATCCGCGAATCCTTGTCGAGGCGGGAAGGGCTCATCGCCGGCTTCTGGATCACGTCAAGGACCGATCAATCGACCTGCTGGTCTTGGGCATTCGCAAGACCTCCCACCTCGGTCTGGATATGCGGACTTCGGGCGCTTTTCAGATCATCGTCGAAGCAAATTGTCCGGTTCTGACAATTACAGGAAGAGTGCCGGAACAAAAGGCTGCCGCTTCTTCCCCGGCGCAGAGCCACTAACCGCAGGAATCATTCCGCAATGAAAGCTGCTGATTCTTTTCGTGGTAAATGGGCGCTGGTGACCGGCGCCAGCGCAGGAATTGGCGCTTCCCTGGCGCGGGAACTGGCCGCGCAGGGCGCCAATCTGATTCTGACAGCGCGCAGAGCGGACCGGCTTGCGGCGCTGGCGGCAGAACTCGCGGCCGAGGGCGCGGAGACGCGTGTCGTGACCGCCGATCTGAACGATCCAGCCGCGCCGCAGCAGATCTTCGACGCGACCGAGGGAGCCGGTCTGGTGGTCGATATTCTGGTCAACAACGCCGGTCTGGGTCAGTTTGGCGCCTTCATCCGGTGCGGCATCGAACAGGAGATGAGCCAGGTGCGCGTCAACTGCGAGGCCGTCGCGCGGCTCTCTCGTCTGTTTGTTCCCCGCATGGTTGAGCGCCACCGGGGATGGGTGCTGATAGTGGCCTCGACGGCGAGTTTTCAACCCGTTCCGTACCTGACCACCTACGCGGCCACCAAGGCCTTCGACCGCTTTTTCGCGCTGGGCCTGGCCGAGGAGGTGGCCCGCTTCGGCCTCCGGGTAACAGCTCTCTGCCCGGGACCCACCGAAAGCGAGTTCTTCTCGATTGCTCGCGCCGGCGCAATTCGCGGTTACAGCGTGCAGCCGGCCGAGGAGGTGGCGAGGCTCGGCATCCGTGCGCTTGCGCGTGGGCAGCGCACCGTCGTTTCCAGCTTCCGTGGCCGGTTTACTGCTTGCCTGGTGCGTTTTCTGCCCGTCGGTCTGGTAACCCGCTTTGTAGAGAAAACCGCGCGTCGACTCGCCAAACAGCCTTGAGGGCAGGGCGAGCCTGAAGCGGCGCGGCGGAGCAGGCGGGATGGGTCCAGGCCGTTCTCTCTCATTCTTAACCACGAAATCCGCGCAGGGAGTATTTCCCTGAAGAGTCCGCAGAACAAGGTTTTGCACCCTATCCATCCCTGAAGAGTCCGCTTCGGCTAGCCGGTTTTTGCTTCCGGATTTTTCCGAATCTTCAGAACCATGCAGGTGACCGTCTGCTCGCCGGCGACCAGCATCTGGTGGGGAACGCCGGCCGGAACGTGGACCATGTCTCCGGCGCGCAACTCCTGGCGTGCGCCTGCCTCGACGGTCAGGCCGCGCGTTTCGCCTGGGCCGGCGCTGCGAGCGCCGGTGATCGTGCCGCCGGTGACCAGCGTGGCGCGGCCATCGAGCACAACAAAGATGTCGGCAAAGTCTTCATGCGCTTCAGCCTCGCCGTCGCGACTGCGCAAAAGCAGATGGATCGAGTGCTGTGGATACTCTTTCAGCCTCCTCAGCAGAATCTGTGGGCGGTCTCCGGTTCGGGTAGTCGTCCAAGTGCATGATATAGAGCCATTTCTATCGCTTTGAAGGTGCGAAATCCGTACGATCTTCTGGTCACCACTCGGACTTTGTTGTTCAGACCCTCGACGGCGGCGCTGGATAACTCGCCGCGGGCGCGGAACCAGTTCATCAGCAGTTCCTCGTGATTGCGCAGCATGCGCGCCATCTTCTTCATTGGCTCCAGCCGGCTGCGCAGGGCGCGTTCGCACCAGGCTTCCAGAAAGCCCGATGCCCACAGCACCGACTTATACTTCCAGAACTGCGCAAAGGCCTCCTTCAACTCCCAGGCCCGCGCCGTCGCCAGCTTGCTGGCCACCAGCGCGTTGAGCCTCTGCCGCGCCTTGCCGCGCACCCGGCTGCCTTTACGCAACAGCGGCCAGCGCATCTTCTTTAACTTCTGCGCCGCTTCGTGGCTGTGCGCGCGCAGGCGGCTCATCTCGGCCCGGCGCACCTCATCCACCGCCTGATTCATGTGCTGGGTGATACCTGAACTATGCACACGGCCATTTGGCAACCCCTGAGAATTCTGTTTTACAACAGTAGGGACGCGAAGTTGCGAG
>JBMFHN010000132.1:0-6817 GCA_049976805.1 Occallatibacter sp.
ACTTTTTCCGCACAGCGGCCAACGCTGTTCCCATGGGAAAAGCCTACGCTATGTTCTCTATTTGTTCAAGTTAATTACGCGCGAACCCTTAGCTCATTTGCAGAGGAGTTCTTCCGAAGGCTTGGGGCAAAATTGCAGAGGCCAATGCTTCTGCGTAAAGGCGAATTGCACCGATTAGTGCAGTTTGTTGACGCCAAGAGCATCTCGAACGAGGTCGCACAGAAGCTTGCTGCTCTGCTGTCGCTCCTGGACGGTTCGTAATTGGCAGAGATGGTTGCCTGGCGTTTTCTACATGTTACGCCGGTACTGCCCGCCCACAGCGTAGAGCGCCTCGGTCAATTGCCCCAGAGAGCAGACGCGCACGGCATCCATCAGAACGGCAAAGACGTTTTCTCCGGCCATCGCCGCCTGCTGCAGGCGGACCAGCATCGCAGGGCTTTGGGCTGCATGGCGATGGTGAAAATCAGCCAGCCGGGAAAGCTGCGAGTGTTTCTCCTCCTCGGTTGAACGCGCCAGATCGATCGTTGCGATGGCGCGGGAGGTTTTTCCGAGAAAGGTATTCACGCCGACGATGGGCAGCGTACCGTCGTGCTTGCGCTGCTCGTAGACCATCGACTCGTCCTGAATCCTGCCGCGCTGGTAGCCGGTCTCCATCGCTCCCAGCACGCCGCCGCGTTCGGCCATCCGGTCGAACTCCTCGAGCACCGCCGCTTCCACCCGATCGGTCAGCTCTTCGATGATGAAGCTTCCCTGGTTGGGATTTTCGTTTTTGGCCAACCCCCACTCCCGGTTGATGATGAGCTGAATGGCCAGGGCGCGGCGCACCGATTCGTCGGTCGGCGTGGTGATGGCCTCGTCGTAGGCGTTGGTGTGCAGGGAGTTGCAGTTGTCATAGATGGCGACAAGCGCCTCGAGCGTAGTGCGGATGTCGTTGAAGGCAATCTCCTGCGCGTGCAGCGAGCGGCCCGAGGTCTGAACGTGGTATTTCAGCTTCTGGGAGCGTTCTCCGGCGCCGTATTTCTCCCGCATCGCGACCGACCAGATGCGCCGCGCGACCCGGCCCAGCACGGCGTACTCCGGATCCATGCCGTTGGAAAAGAAGAAGGAAAGATTGGGGGCGAAATCGTCAATCTTCATGCCCCGCGCCAGGTAGGCCTCAACATAGGTAAAGCCGTTGGCCAGCGTGAAGGCCAGTTGTGAGATCGGATTGGCGCCCGCCTCCGCGATGTGATAGCCGGAGATCGACACCGAGTAGAAATTCCGCACCCGGTGACGGATGAAGTACTCCTGAATGTCGCCCATCATCTTCAGGGAGAAATCGGTCGAGAAGATACAGGTGTTCTGGCCCTGATCCTCCTTGAGGATGTCGGCCTGAACGGTTCCGCGCACCTGTTCCAGGACCCGCGCGCGAATCTCCTCGCTTTCGGTTGCGCCGGGTGCGCATCCCTTCTCGCGCCGGAATTTTTCCATCTGCTGATCGATGGCGGTGTTCAGGAACATGGCCAGGATGGCTGGGGCGGGCCCGTTGATGGTCATCGAAACCGAGGTTGCCGGATCGCACAGATCAAACCCGTCGTAGAGCGCCTTCATGTCGTCCAGCGTGGCGACCGATACGCCGGAGTTGCCAATCTTGCCGTAGATGTCCGGCCGCGGGGCTGGATCGGCGCCGTAGAGGGTGACCGAGTCGAAGGCGGTCGACAGGCGTTTGGCCGCCATCCCCTCTGAAAGCAGCTTGAAGCGGCGGTTGGTGCGGAAGGGATCGCCTTCGCCGGCAAACATCCGGGTCGGGTCCTCGTTTTCGCGCTTGAAAGCAAAGACCCCGGCCGTAAAGGGAAACGATCCAGGCACGTTTTCAAGCATCCTCCAGCGCAGAAGCTCGCCCTGATCCTCGAAACGCGGCAGGGCGACCCGGCGAATCCGTGTGCCGGACAGCGTGGTGGCTGCCAGTTGCGTGCGCATGGTGCGGTTGCGGACTGAGACTGTCTGCTCGTCGCCGGCGTAGGCTTGCTGCACGCGCGGCCAGTCGTCCAGCAATTGGCGGACCCCCGGGTCCAGTTGTTCCTCGCGCTCGGCGATCAATCCATCCAGCGCCTTCCGTTCGGGTTCGGCCAGGCCCGCGGCGGTCCACATGCGTCTGGATTCCTGTAACTGCTGGCGTTCCCGCGCCAGGCGGGCCTGCGCGTCGGCAAAGGCACGGTAGCCGCGCACCGTGGCGGCAATCTCCGCCAGATAGCGGTCACGCCCCGGTGGCACAATCGCGTTCCTGTTCGAGGAAACCTTTCCGCCGGAGGGAGCCAGTTTTCCAGGCTTGACCGGTAAGCCGAGCGCCGCCAGCCTGGGCAGCAATCCATGATAGAGCGCAGTCACGCCGTCGTCGTTGAAGTGCGAAGCCTGAGTGCCATACACCGGCATCTGCTCCGGCCGTTCGCTCCACGACTCGCGATTGCGCTGAACCTGCTTGGAGACATCGCGCAGGGCGTCCAGCGCGCCCCGGCGATCGAATTTGTTGATGGCAACGAAGTCGGCGAAATCCAGCATGCCGATCTTTTCCAGTTGCGATGCGGCGCCGAACTCGGGCGTCATCACGTACAGACTGAGGTCGGCCAGGGGAACGACTGCGGCATCTCCCTGGCCGATGCCCGAGGTCTCCACCAGAATCAGGTCGAAGCCGGCCACCCGGCAGGCCGCGATCACATCGGGCAATGCCGGGGCGATCTCGGAACGGGCCTCGCGGGTCGCCAGCGAGCGCAGGAAGATCTGCTGACGGCCGTTCCAGGGGGCAATCGCATTCATGCGAATGCGGTCCCCGAGCAGCGCCCCGCCGGTCTTTCGGCGCGAGGGATCAATCGCAATCATGGCAATCCGCAGGGCATCGTCCTGATCGAAGCGGAAGCGCCGGATCAGTTCGTCGATCAGCGATGACTTGCCCGAGCCGCCGGTTCCGGTCACGCCCAGCACCGGCGCTGAGACCGTTCGCGCGGCCTCGTGCAACTCGGCTTTCAGTGCGGGGGCCAGCCGGCCGTTTTCGAGGGCGGTGATCCAGCGGGTCAGCGCCCGGTGCCGCTGCCCGGCCCCGCCGTTCGTCAACCCGGACAAATCGCGCGGAGCCCCGGGCGCGGGATCGGCGGCGCAGGCCTCGATCATCGACTGGATCATTCCCGCCAGACCCATCCGCTGTCCATCCTCGGGGCTGAAGATGCGGGAGACGCCGTAGGCTTCCAGTTCCTCAATCTCAACGGGAAGGATGACGCCGCCGCCGCCGCCAAAGACCCGGATGGAGGAGCCATCGCGCTCCCGCAGCAGGTCGATCATGTATTTGAAAAATTCGAGATGCCCGCCCTGGTAGCTGGAGACGGCGATGGCCTGGGCATCTTCTTCGAGGGCGGCGGTGACGATCTCGTCAACCGATCGGTTGTGCCCCAGATGAACCACCTCTGCGCCCTGGGCCACCAGAACACGGCGCATGATGTTGATCGCGGCGTCGTGGCCGTCGAACAAGGAGGCTGCCGTGATGAAACGCACTCTGCCGGAGGTTTTCGATGTGACCATCGTCCTACTCCGTTGAAAAGCCGGACAGGCCGGATCGGGGCATCTTCATCTTCCGCCCCGCTGAAACAAGATAGAGTTCAGATGCTCCTCTTGTCCAACTCCAGCGGAACGGCAACGGGCTTGCACACCCCGCCCGCGCGCTCGACGATGTGGCCCATCTTCTCGTGCTTGGTGCGCAGGTAGCGCTCGAAGGTCTTCTGCGGCTCGACGGCGGCCGAAAGGCGATCGGCAACTTCGATTCCAGCCGACTCGAGGGCGGCCACCTTTTCCGGATTGTTGGTAATCAGCCGAACCTTCTTCACGCCCATCAATTTCAAGACCTCGGCGGGCAATTCGTAGGCGCGGCAGTCAGCGGCAAAACCCAGTTCGACGTTGGCCTCGACCGTGTCCAAGCCCTGATCCTGCAGTTCGTAGGCCTTCAATTTCGCCATCAATCCGATGCCGCGGCCCTCCTGCTGCTCGTAGAGCAGGATGCCCGCTCCCTCGGCGGCGATGCGGCGCAGGGCCAGCTCCAGTTGCTGCCGGCAATCGCAGCGCAACGAGCCAAAGACGTCGCCGGTGAGGCATTGAGAATGGATGCGCACGACCGGAGGCGCGGAATGAATATCCCCCATCACCAGGGCGACCAGTCCCTCGACCTCGCCCCGGCATCCCGTCGAACCAGCCGGTCCGGCCAAACCCTGCTGGCAGGCGCGCGGCCCGGCAAACACGCCCTCGAACCCCAGAATGCGAAAACTTCCCCATCGGGTGGGAAAATCCGCCTCGGCAATCTTTCTGACGATTTCAAATCCCATTTTTTTATTTTACGTTGCAAAAAAGCGCGCCGCCACCCGGCAGCCGAACCGAAGCGCGGGACCGGGAAGCGGCGGAGCGAGGAAGCGCAAACCTGCGGGATGTGGGGAACCGGGCCGAACGGCGCCCGCTGCATGACGTACCATGGACCTTTGCCGGAGCTTTCATGCGAGACAACCTGGCTACATTGCTCGATGACTTCCGCCGCTACGGCCGTCAGATTGCCGTGGTCCGCATCCAGGGCAACCGGCGGCGAACGGCCAGCTACGACGAAATTGCCCGCCTGGCCCGGCGCTTCGCCGCTCTGCTGGCTGGCCGGGGCGTCGGCCCCGGTGAGCGGATTCTCCTCTGGGGCGAAAACAGCGCGGAGTGGATCGCAGCTTTTTACGGCTGCCTGCTGCGCGGCGCGCTGGCGGTGCCGCTGGATGCTTACGGAACGGCGGAGTTTGCCCGGCGCGTCGCCGCCGAGGTCAGGCCCCGGCTGGCCGTGGGCGACGGGCTTTTGCTGGCCGGATTGCCCGAAGGGACGCCGACGCTGGCCTTTGAAGAGTGGAACCAAGCGCTGCCTGAAGAAGAAGCCGGCCCCATCGAAGGACTTTCGCGCGAGACGCCGCTCGAAATTCTGTTTACATCTGGCACCACGGGCGATCCCAAGGGCGTGGTGCTGACCCACGGCAACGTGCTGGCCAGCGTGGGGCCGATCGAGCAGGGCGCAAGGCCTTACCTGCGCTACGAGCGGCTGGTGCATCCGTTGCGCATCCTGCACACGCTGCCGCTCAGCCACGTCTTCGGCCAGACGATGGGGTTGTGGATTCCGCCCATTTTGTCCGCCGAGGTGCACTTTGAAAGCCGGCTGGTGGCGGCGCGGCTCGTCGAAACGATCCACCGCGAGCGGATCAGCGTGCTGGCTGCGGTGCCGCGCGTGATGGCCCTGGTCAAGGCGCATCTCGAAGCCACGCACCCGGGACTGGCCGAGCGGCTGGCTGCCGCCGGAGGCATCCGGGCATGGCAGCGATGGTGGCGCTTTCGCGATGTGCACCGTGCCCTGGGGTTGAAGTTCTGGGCGCTGGTTTCCGGCGGCGGAGCGCTGGGGGCGCCGATCGAGCAGTTCTGGAATGCGCTGGGTTTCGTCGTGATTCAAGGGTACGGCATGACCGAAACCTCCGCGCTGATCACGCTGAACCATCCCTTCCACGTGGCCCGGGGAACGATTGGCAAGCCGCTGCCGGGACGCGAGGTCAGGCTCGCCCCCGACGGCGAGGTGCTGGTGCGCGGCGCGATGATCTCCACGGCCACCTGGGCGGGCGGCGAACTTCAGCCGCGCCCGGACGAGTGGCTGGCCACCGGCGACCTGGCCGAAACCGAGCCCGGCGGCGAGTTGCGCTTCGTGGGCCGCAAGAGCGAGGTGATTGTCACCGCGACCGGCGTCAACCTGCATCCCGAAGACCTGGAGGAGGCCATTGAGCAGGAACCGGAGGTGGCAGCCTGCGCGGTGGTTCCCGTGGAGACGCCCTCCGGTCCGGAGCCTTGCGCCGTGCTGGTCCTGCGCGCCGGCCAAGACCGGGCAGCGGCCGTCATCGAGGCCGCCAACCGCCGTCTGGCGGAGTTTCAACGGCTGCGCCGCTGGGTTCTCTGGCCGGAGCCGGACCTTCCCCGCACTTCGACCGGCAAGGTGCGGCGCAAGGCGGTCGCCGCCTGGTTGGCTGGCATCCAGCCTGCCGCCCCGGCGGCCACGGGCACAATTGCCCTGCAATCTCCGCCGGACTGGTTGCTGGCGCTGGTCGCGGAGATCACCGGCGAGGCGCCCGCGGGCGCGGGCAACGATCTGCGGCTCAGCGAAGACCTGCATCTGGACAGTTTGCAGCGGGTGCAACTGGCGGCGGCCCTCGAAGAGCGGCTGGGCGTGACGCCGGAAAGCGGATTGCTCGAAGAGATCCACACGCTCGGCGAGTTGCGCGCCCTGGCCTCGGGCATTGCAGAAGCAGCGCGGAAAGAGGATGGGCACGGGGAGAGTTCGGCCGAGATGCGCGGCAGCCAAGGCGCCGGCGCGGAAAAAGCGGTGGCGCCCGGCGCCGCCCTTTCGCAGATCGCGCCCGAGGCGGAACCTGAAACCGCCCGCGCGGACTCTGTTTATCCGCGCTGGCCCTGGCTCCCACCCTGTCAATGGCTGCGCGCGGCCTTTATCGAATTTGCGGAACGGCCGCTGGTGGCCTTTCTGGCCCATCCGCGGATTGTGGTTCCGCAAGGGCTGGCCGGGGGCGAGCCCATGCTGATTGTCGCCAACCACGTGACGACTTATGACGGGCCGCTGGTGCAGTGCGCTCTGCCCGGCCCGCTGCGCCGGCGCCTGGCCGTAGCCATGTCGGGCGAAATGCTCGACGACTTCCGCCACGCGCGCCATCCCCATGCGCCCCCGGGAAAGAAGGGATTCTACCCCTGGGGACCGCCGGCCTATTGGCTGCTTACGGCGCTGTTC
>JBMFHN010000133.1:0-6800 GCA_049976805.1 Occallatibacter sp.
GGAGAGAAATTCCTGGAAGCTGGTATAGGTGCCGCGGTGGGCGTCGAGCGGCGAGTCGCGGGTGTCGCGCAACCAGGTCAGCGACGGGCCGGCGATGCGCGCCGCCGTGGATAGTTCGGCGATGGCGCCAGGGTAGACCTGCAGGCTGCTGGCCTGAACCTTGACGCGGCGGAAGTTGAACTCGTAGACGGCGGTATTGGCTTTTGAAAAGAAGGAACCGGAGGCGTTGAAATGCTCGGTCCAGTGCATGCCGCCTTCAAGCTTCGAGGCCACGTAGGTGCTGACGTCAACGCTGTTGGCATAGCCGCCGGAAAAGGCCGTGCCAATGTTGCGGTTGCCTTCAAAGCGCGGAATCTGGTAGAGAAGATCGAGCTTCTGCTCCAGCAGGCCATAGTTTCCGCGCAGGGAAACGGACTGGTCCCGCCCGTAAAAGTTATTGCGGGTAATGTCGGCCAGCACACGGGGGCTGACTCCGGTTTTGCCGTTGGGGCTGCAGGCGACGCCAGCGGCTGTGGCGCCGGCGCAGTTGGTCTGCGGCTGTCCGGTCTGGGCCTCGAAGCCGAAGCCGTAGGTCAGGGTCCAGCGGCGCGCCTCCGCCACATGGAGCAGGACGGTTTTGTGGGTCTCCGCCCCAGAGGGATTTTCCACCGCCGTGTCAACCTCGTTGAACAAGGACAGGTCGTAGAGATTGCGCTCGGTTTCCGTCAGCGCCGTCTGGTTGAGCGGATCGCCGGGATGAAGGGTGATGGCCTTGGCGACCGTACTCGGGCGGGTGAAGTGCAGCCCGCTCAGCAGCACGTTGCGGATAAAGACCGGACGGCCTTCATGGATGTGGAAGGTTACGTCCACCTTGTCCGCATGGCCGGGCTCAGCCTGCTGGCTGATCCTGACCCGCACCCGCTCAAATCCGCGGTTCAGATAATCGGTCATCAGCGTGTCCCGGTCTCCGGCCAGGTTGCGTGGGGAAAGCAACTGGCCAGCGATGGTGTTCAGCAGCGGTGTCAGTTGCTGCGTCGGCACATGGTCGTTTCCTTCGATGCGCACGGCGCCGACTCGCATCTGGGGTCCCTCCTCGATGTGATAGACAATCCTCAGCGGAGGCTGTTGCTGTCCGGGCGGCCGGGCGCCGGCTTTGGCCTCGGCGGTAACAACTTCGGGGGTGATCTTGACCTGGGAAAAGCCATTGTCGCGGTAGACGGCCTCGATCGCACTGACGTCGCTGGCCACCAGCGCCTGGGAGTAGACGCCGTGGCGGTCAGTGGAGCTGGCCGCGCGGACGCTGAGCAGATCACGCAGGGTTGCAGAGTCGAAGTAGTGGTTGCCGGTGACGGAGACCCGCTCGACGCGCCGCCGCGCGCCCAGTCGTACCCGGTAAACGATGGTTACGCGATCGGCGCTGACCCTCTGTTTTTCATGCTGCACGCGGGCTTCGAAATAACCCTGCCGCTGATAGTAGTCACGCAGCCGGCGATTGCCCTCGTTGAGCAGATCCTCGTCGACGCTTCCTTCCTCATAGATGGGAACCAATCGCTTGAGCCGTTCCGGATTGATGCTGGCGCCTTCAACCCTTACCTTGACGACCGGGCCTGGATGGACGGAAAAGCGATAGTTCACCCTTCGGGTCCGAGAGTCGTATTGCTGGGATTCGAGCTTGATTTCAGCCTCCAGCCGCTGCTGGTGCTGATAAAACTTCAGCATCCGGGAAAGAGCCCGGCTGACGGTTTCGCGGTTCACGCGCCTGCCGGCTCTGAGACGGGCGCGGCTACGGAATTGCTCCAGGCTCATCCCGGCCGTGCCGCTCAGCTGGACGGAGCCGATCCGGGCCTGCGGGCCGGAAACCACGTGAAACGCAATGTCGATCAACTGCTGGGCCGGGTGTGGCGTCAGGGTGAAGGTGATCGCCGGCTGGTAAAATCCGTCCTGGACCAGGATCGTGCGCATTTGCTCGATGGAGCGATCCAGCTTGTCCGGAGTGAAACGGGTTCCGGAGGCAAGCTGGGTGGAACTCTCCAGTTGCGTGTTGACGGAAGGGCCCCGGGCGCCAGCCACGCTGACGAAACCGATGAACAGCCGCGGAGTGCCACGAAAGAGCAGCGCCACGCTGCCGTCCTCGCGCGTTCCTTCGACCGCAAGGGTTTCAAAAAGACCGGTAGCGAAGAGCTGGCGCAGACTTTCGCGCAAATCTTCGCGGTTCAAGGGCGCGCCCACGGCCTGGGCCAGATGGGCAGACACGGTGGACAAACGGTCTGCTGAAACCCCGGCGAAGGAGATGCTCCGCACAGGCAGACCTTCCCAGCGGTCAAGGGTGCCGGTCAGCAGCTGCGCTCCCGCATCGGCGGCACCGGAGATGCCGTCTGAGCGAACACGGTCCTGACTCCAGCCGCAGCTCCCGAGCAAAAGCCCGCAGGCAAGAAGGCAGGTGAGGAGGATTCCGCATCCTGACCACTTGCTGCACAGCCGCCCAGGCTTTCCCTTCAAGAGCATCTCTCCTCAATCGGTACGGTCAACCGCATCCGGCGCACACCAAAGCGCACGCGCAGCCAGGCGCGACCGCGCGTGGCGCTTCCTGTCTCTATCTATACTAGCGGGACTCGGTGGCCCGCGCAGCGCCCGCAGTCCATGCCAATTGGCAGGATACCGCCCTCGTGATGATCTTTTCCGCCGGGCCGGCTGCAGCGCTCGGAAAGCCGCTTCCGGTTCACATTTTCCACTCTCAGGCCGATACAATCCCCAACGTGCAGTGCGTTTTGCAGACAGAAAAGCGCGGAGACCAGTCGCGGCAATTCCGGCTTGCGCAAACGAACCAACCGGCGCAGGATGGAAACCGGTTCGGGAACCGGCGGTTCTCAGGGAGAGATGGGAATGTCCTCGAAAAATGACGGATGAGCTCCGGGTTGCCGGAACCCTCGCTGCGCAGGAAGGCACGGACACAAAAACCGGTCAGGATTTGTGAGAGGAAGGATGGCCGGGTGAGAGGTTTTTCCTGAAACTTCCTGGAAGTTGAATCGTCTAATGAAGAAAAGCTGACAAGAGGAGACTCAATGCAAAATCACTCCCCATTTCCATCTTCCCCCAAAGGCGCATCCCAGAAGGACGCATCGAATGTGCGCAGGATACCGGTTTTGCCGGTGCGGGACACGGTTTTGTTTCCCCATGCCGTATTGCCGCTGACGGTGGGCAGGGAAAGCTCGATCCAGTTGATCGAATCGCTGGGCGAAGAGCGGACGATCGTGGTCGCGGCCCAGTTGGATCCGCGGATGGACACGCCGGCGCCGTCCGACCTGCATGGGGTGGGAACCCTGGCCACGGTGCACAAGGTGGTGCGCATGCCCAACCAGAGCCGTTTTGTCTTCACCGAGGGTGTGGAGAGGGTGCGGCTGGTGCGGTATCTCCAGACGGAGCCGTTTTTTGTGGCCGAGGTGGAGGTGCTCAAGGACGAAGAGCCGACGGCGACGGTCAGTTTTGAGGCGCTGGTGCGCAACGTGACGGAGGAGTTCCAGCAGATCGTGGCCGAATCTCCCACGCTTTCCGACGAGTTGCGGACGATTGCGGCCAACATTGAAGAACCCGCCCGGCTGGTGGATTTTGTGGCCTCCTCGTTGCCGTTTCTGACCACCGAGGCCAAACAGCAGTTGCTGGAGACGGCCAGTATCACCACCCGGCTGGAGCTGCTGAACCAGCATCTGGCCAAGGAGATCGAGGTGCAGCAGTTGCGCGCCAAGATCCAGACCGAGGTGCAGGACCAGGTGCAGCAGTCGCAGCGCGACTATTACCTGCGCGAGCAGTTGAAGGCGATCCAGAAGGAATTGGGCGAGCAGGACGAGGGGCAGCGGGAGATCGAAGAGCTGCGGCAGAAGATCGAAGCGGCCGGGATGCCCGAGGAGGTCAAGAAGGAAGCCCTGAAGGAGCTGGCGCGGCTGGGGCGGATGTCGCCGATGGCGGCCGACTATTCGCTGACGCGCAACTACATCGAGTGGCTGGCGGTTCTGCCCTGGGCCAAGAGCTCCGGCTCGAAGATCGACATCGGCAAGGCCAAGGAGATTCTGGACGAGGACCACTACGAGCTGAAGAAGGTGAAGGAGCGGATCCTCGACTACCTGAGCGTGCTGGGGCTGAAGCCGGACATGAAGGGTCCGATTCTGTGCTTTGTGGGGCCGCCGGGAGTGGGCAAGACCAGCCTGGGCCGCTCGATCGCCCGCGCCCTGGGACGCAAGTTCCAGCGCGTCTCGCTGGGCGGCATGCACGATGAGGCGGAGATTCGCGGCCATCGCCGCACCTACATCGGAGCCCTGCCCGGGCAGATCATCCAGTCGATCCGCCGGGCGGAGACCAACGACCCGGTCATCATGCTCGACGAGGTGGACAAGCTGGGGCGGGACTTCCGCGGCGATCCGGCCTCGGCGCTGCTGGAGACGCTGGACCCGGAGCAGAACAACACGTTCCGCGACAACTATCTGGACGTGCCCTTCGATTTGTCGAAGGTGCTGTTCATCTGCACGGCCAACATGCTGGACACGGTTCCGCCGCCGCTCATCGACCGCATGGAGGTGATTCCGCTCGAAGGGTACAGCGAGGAGGAAAAAGTGCAGATTGCCTTCCGCTACCTGATTCCTCGTCAGATCAAGGAGAACGGCATCAGCGCCGATCGGATTGAGTTCACCGACGATGTGGTGCGTTACCTGGTGCGCCACTACACGCGCGAGGCCGGCGTGAGGAAGCTGGAGCAGACCATCGGCACCGTCTGCCGCAAGCAGGCGCGCCGCGTGGTCGAGGGCAGGGCGGAAAAGCTGGTTGTGACCCATGAAGTGATCAAGGAGTTTCTGGGCGGCATCCAGGTGCGGGTGGAGACGGAGGTCGCCGAGCGGGTGAAGCGTCCGGGGGTGGCCGTGGGGCTGGCCTGGACGCCGGCGGGAGGCGACATCCTCTTCATCGAGGCCACCAAGATGAAGGGCAAGGGAAATTTCACCATGACCGGACAGATTGGCGAGGTGATGCAGGAGTCGATGCAGGCGGCGCTGAGCTGGGTGCGCTCGAACGCCGCCTCGCTGGGCCTGGCCGAGGACTTTACCAAGGAGATCGATCTGCACATTCATGTGCCGGCCGGCGCTACGCCCAAGGACGGTCCCTCGGCCGGGGTGACGATGGCCACGGTGCTGGTTTCGCTGCTGGCCAACATGCCGGTGCGTCCGCTGACGGCCATGACGGGCGAGATCACGCTCAGCGGCAACGTGCTGCCGGTGGGAGGCATCAAGGAGAAGTTCCTGGCCGCGCGCCGCGCTGGCGTGAAAACCATCATCCTTCCGGAAGAAAATCGCCAGGACGTGGAAGAAGACCTGACGCCCGAATTGATGGCAGGCGTCGATGTGCATTACGCCAGCCGCATCGAGGACGTGCTCGAGGTGGCGCTGCCAGCCTTGAAAGAGCGGACGCAAACGCCTGCGGCGTCACAGCAGGAGGCCGGAGCGGCTCAGGGGCTGGGAGCCGCGCAGTGAGAGCAACCCATTCCCTGAAATCCTCCTGTTGACCGGAAGGCCGGCGAATCCGCCGGTCTTCGCGCGTCGAGCGACTGGGCGGGCGGAGGGATTGCGTTCCCCGTGACAGCCTGGCACAGCCGGAAAACAGTGTGATGTCTGCGGGAGCGTACGCGGCGAAAAACAAGGGTGACCTCCAGTTGCAGGCAAGCGGAGAAACAAGGTCTCCATCCCGGAAGATTTGCCGGATTGTTTTCTGTGGCCATGGGGCTGTGCCGGCGGCGTTTCCTTTTCCGGAAGCGGATTGAATCCGCTGGCTGGATTCTGCAGAAAGCCGCAGATGTGCCGATAAGAGACAGTGAAGCCAGTGCGCGCAGGAGCGCAGAGCAGCGGTCATGGAAACTTCCACTTTTGCCTCCCCTTTTCATCTTTCCGGGGATACGACGGAGAATCAGAGTGCGCAACTCCTGAAACTGCTGGGCGATGCCGTCCAGTCCGCACTGGGGGTGGCCTTCGACCGCCTGGACAAGCACAGCATTCAAACGGTGCTGGAGACGGGCAGTCAACTGAAATCCGAAGTCGCCGGCCTGCTCGTGGAGATGATTCAGCGCCACACGGTCAGCGACAAGTTCAAGGATGAGGAGGTTGGCTCGGACCGAAGCTATCCGGCCACGTACAAGGTGCGGCCCATCGAGGCGCAGGTGACTGAGTTGCGTACCTGTTTTCCCGCGCTGGGCAGTTGCCAGGAGAAGTTGGCGCGCAAGCCGCTGCCGGAAGGCGCCGAAGAGTGGTTTGCCATTCCCCGCTGGGAGGTGCTGGCTCCGAGTTATGGCGAAGCGCTCGAAAGGGTTCTGGACGTGCTGGCCGCGCGGCGCAAATTTCAGAACCGCATTCCCGGCCGCCTGGGGCCGGAGTATCTGCGTTCGTCCGATCGTTCCCGGATGGCGGAAAAGATTCTGGCCGATCAGCAGCCGCGGAACGACATTCTGGTGGTGGCGGCGCAGGCCGGGATGCGGCACCGGGGCTGCTCGGCGCGCCGCGCCCGACAGAGAATGGCCGGCAACGAGTTCGGCCTGGGCGCCTTTGCGGTGGGTTGCCTGCTGCTGACCCACCCGGAGAGGCTCTCGCGCGAAGACACGCTGATGATCGACTGCAGCGGGGACGAGTACTCGATGCACGGCGACTCGACCTTCGACCGGGTGCCGCTGTTTGATTTCGACATCTCAGGCGTCGCGCTCAGCATCTTTTACGAGGACCGCTCGCGGAACCTGTGGGGCACACCGTCAGGGTTTCTGTGTAAATTGTGTCCTTCCGGTAAGCTTGCGTGAC
>JBMFHN010000134.1:0-6749 GCA_049976805.1 Occallatibacter sp.
CTTGGCGCGAAAATAATTCTCCATCGTGCCGTGGTAGTCCAGGTGGTCGCGCGTGAAGTTGGTGAAAACGGCCACGTCGAAGCCGATGCCGGCAGCGCGGCCCTGGTCGAGGGCGTGGCTGGAAACCTCGGTGACCAGCTCGGTCGCGCCGGCGGCGGCGCCGGCCGCCATCAGCTCGAAGAGATCCCGCGATTCCGGCGTGGTGTGCGGCGAGGGACGCGTTTCGCCCGCCACGTGATACTCGATGGTACCCACCAGAACCGTCTTGCGTCCGGCCCGGTTCAACAGCGCCTCGGCCAGAAACGCCGTCGTCGTCTTGCCATTCGTGCCCGTGATCCCGGTCGCGGACAGCCTGCGTTCCGGGTGCCCGAAAAAGGCTGCCGAGGCCTCGGCCAGCGCCCGCCGTCCGTGCTCGACCTCGAGCACCGGCAACCCCGGCGAAAAGACCAGCAGGTGGTCGAAGATCTGCGCCGAGTCGGTGATGATGCCCGCTGCGCCGGCAGCGATGGCCTTCTCGACATAGCGGTTGCCGTCGGTCGTGCCGCCTTTCATGGCAACAAACACTGCGCCCGGCCGCACCCGCCGTGAGTCATACTCGATGCCCGTCACGATCCGGTTCTCGTCGCCGCCCACCCCGGTCGCCGCCACTTCCTCGATCAGTTTTTTCCAGTCCATACCGGTTCCATTGTAGATGGCCTTGAGTGGCGCAGCTGACCGGCCCGCCGCGCACGTCATCGCGCGCAGCGAACCACGACCCTGGTTCCGGGCGGGACCATCGTTCCCGGAGCGGGAGCCTGTTCACGCGTCCTGCCGCTGCCGGTGATCTCGATCTGCAACCCGGCGGCGGCGGCCTGCTCGATCGCGTTGCGCATCCGCAGGCCGATCAACGAGGGAACACGCACCAGCTTGCCGTCGCGCACGATCACCTCGGTTGCGGAAGACTGCGCAGGCGCCTGCGCCGCGGCCTGGGCCGCGCCCGATGGCAGTTGTGCTCCGGCGGCAGAGGGGCCGGCAACAGGATGCTCCGCCGCGGCCTGGATCGAGGCAGATTGGCTGCTGGCCTCCGCAGGGTGCCCGGCGGCGCTCTGCGGATCGTCGCTGGGCAGATCGTTGGCCGCCTCGTAAAGAGCCTTGATGTCGTCGCTGCTCTCGTTGACGTCGTCCTCGTCATCTTCGGCCGCAGGCGGAAGGCTCTGGGCCGTGGAGCGGGGCGGAAGCAGATCGATGTCGTGCGGCACGCCCAGGTATTCGAGTGTCTGCTGCGCGACCTCGGCAAAGACCGGCGCCGAAACCTCCGATCCGTAGTAGGCGCCCTTGGGATCGTCGATCACCACGGCGACGGCGATGACCGGATTGTTCACCGGGGCAATGCCGGCGAATGAGGCGACGTGCATGGTCTTGGAATATCGGTGTGTCGCCGGGTCGATCTTCTGCGCGGTGCCTGTCTTGCCTCCCGACGAGTAGCCGTCCAGTTGCGCGGGCTTCCCCGTGCCATAGAGCACCACATCCTCCATCATCTGCCGCATCTCGGCCGCCGTCAGCGTGGAGATCACGCGGTGCGCGCCCGGAGGAAGCGGGTTGGGCAACTCTTCATCCAGCTTGAAGGGATGGGCCTGCAAGGGAGGCTCCGGCTGGTTCTTGTTCGTCTGGCCCGGCATCAGCACCCGCGGCGGCAGATAGACGCCCCCGTTGGCGATTGTCGACACCATGGAAACCAGTTGCAGGGGCGTGACGCCGATCTCCTGACCGATGGCCAGCGAGCCAATCGACGACCCGCTCCACTTGTCCACCGGGCGCAGCAGCCCGCGCGTCTCGCCGGGCAGTTCGACGCCCGTGCGCTGGCCGAATCCGAAGTCCCGGATGTAGTGGTAAAAGCGCTCCGGCCCGACGGCCAGCGCCAGCTTGACGGCGGCCACGTCGCTCGATACCTCGAGCGCCTGGCGGAGGGGAATCACGCCGTAGTGCTCGCCCTGGTTGTCGTGAATCACGCGACCGGCCAGCGTGATCTTCCCCCCCAGACAGTCGATCATCGAGTCCGGCGTGGTCACGTTCTGGTTCAGCGCCGCCGAGTAAGTCACCAGCTTGAAAACCGATCCCGGTTCATAGATGTCGCTGACCGCGTGGTTGCGCAGCAAGGCTGGCGTGGTGTGGCGGAAGTCGTTGGGATCGAAGGTGGGGCGGATGGCCAGAGCCAGAATCTGACCCGTGTGCACATCCTGCACGACCACTGTGCCGTTCAGCGCATGGGTACGCTCCATGGCGTGATCCAGCGCCTGTTCGGCGATAAACTCGATGTTGGCGTCAATGGTCAGTTGCAGGCTGCGCCCCGGCTGGGGATCGCTCTCCGTCGAGCCCAGAATATGACGGCGCGCGTCCATGGCGGCAAACATGTGCCCCGGAACGCCGTGCAGTTCCCGCTCAAACTTCTGCTCGATTCCCCCCAGTCCCATATCGTCCAACCCCACATAACCCAACACCTGCGCAGACAGATCGTTGTCCGGGTAAAAGCGCTGAAACTCCTTTTGAAAATAGATGCCCTTCACGGCTCCGCTCTTGATGAGCGAGCGCACCTGGTCTGCCACCTGCGGCTTCACACGCCGCGCCACCCAGGCAAAGTCGTGCCCATCCTCCAGCCGCCGGGCAATCTCGGCCTCGGTGGTCCGCGTATCCTCCGGATCCACATGCACCACCGCGGCCAGCGCGCGGGCCTCGGCCTGCTTGTCGTCAATCTCGCTGGGAACAGCGAAAATCGAGTCCACCTGCACCGTCGTCGCCAGCTCGCGCAGGTTGCGGTCATAGAGCTCGCCGCGGCGCGGAGCCACCTCGAAGGTGCGGTCCTGCTGCCGGGCAGCGCGCGCCACGTACTCCTGATGATGCAGAACCTGAAGCCAGAAAAGCCGAAAGACGATCGCCCCAGCCCAAACCAGGAAAAAAAGGCAGATCAGCCAGAAACGCCCCAACTTCAGAGGCAGAACGCGCGGCGCCGGGTTGCGGTTCCAGCTGGGCCGGGACGGAGAAGGCATGGGGAATCGCTCCAAGTGCGGCAGCTCAATGCCAAATTCTTAGCTTATCGCCTCCGGCTCGACTGCTTTTGCACACCGAAACTCTGCCCCGCTGGACGCAATCGCCCCGCCGGAATCCTTCCTGCGCCGCTGACAGGAAAAGCCGAAAGCGCAAAAACGAACGGCCGAAGCCTAATCGCCCTCTTTTGCCAGCGCCGGAGGCGCGGCCTGCGCCAGAACCGGCGTGCCGGCGTCAGGAACAGCGGTGGGGTGAACAATCTGGCCCGGTTGCGGCGCGGCCAGGCCCAATCCGCGGGCCAGCCGGTCGATACGGTCCGGCTGCGTCAGCTCTGCCTCGGTCAGCAGCAGCTCGCGGTTCTGCTCGCGCAACTGGTTGCACATCTGCTTTTCCGCTTCGATGCGGTAGCCGCTCTCGATGGCGCTGAAATGCTGCAAGCCGTAAATCATCGTCAGCGAGAAAAGAAGGCTCATGGCCACCGAGAACAGGCGCATCTCCCGCGCCCGCACCGGATCGGGAGCCTTGACCAATCGACTGTTGTCAAAGTTCTTGCGAAGGGGAAGCTCTGGCGTGCGCATGCCGCGCCGCCGCTGAGGCTGTTGCGCCATGAGCGCAGCATTGTGCTCGGCCACGCGCGCGCTCCAGCTTCTGCCCGCTTCGTAATAGGTCGTTGTGCATGCCGCCATGGCGTCTCCTCAATCCCCTGGTTCCCGATCCCTGATCCCTGATTTTTCCGCCGCCCTCAGCTTGGCGCTGCGCGCGCGCGGGTTGCGCTCCAACTCTTCCTCGCCGGCCGTCACCGGCTTCCGGGTGAGGATCCGCCAGATCGCCTGCCGCGCGCCCTCGCGCAGGCTGTCCTTGGCGATGCGATCCTCGAGCGAGTGGAAGCTGATGACCACCAGCCGCCCGGAGGGTTTCAGCAGACCAGGCGCGGCTGCCAGCAATGCCTGAATCTCTTCCAGCTCGCGATTCACGTAAATACGGAGGGCCTGAAACGTCCGGGTCGCCGGATGAATCCGCTCCGCTTTCATTGCCGGGGCGGCGGTGGCGACAATCCGGGCCAACTGCCCTGTCGTCGTCACCGGCCGCCCGCGGACAATGGCTCTGGCGATTCTCCGCGACCTCCTTTCTTCTCCGTATTCGTAAATGAGGTTTGCCAGCTCCTGCTCGCTCGCCTCGTTTACCACCTGTGCGGCGGTGATCCCCGAACGCGTATCCATGCGCGCATCGAGCGGACCATCCGCCATGAAACTGAATCCTCTCCTCGGCTCGTCCAGTTGCAGGCTGCTGACGCCAAAATCGGCCAGCAGGCCGTCGACTGAGGCCGGAGCCAGATGCCGTGGAACCGAACTGAAGGCCTCGCCGACCAGCGTCACCCGCGGCGCCTGGCTGCCCAGCTCCCGGCAGATTCGATCCAGCCGTTCCCGGGCCAGTTCGAGCGCCTCCGGATCCCGGTCAAAGCCAATCAGATGCCCCTCGGGCCCCAGCTGCCGGACAATCCCCGAGGCATGTCCTCCCAGTCCCAGCGTGCAGTCCACCACCGTGGCCCCGGACCGCAGCCGGAGAAGATCCATCGCTTCCTTGAAAAGAACCGGCGCATGCCGCACATCCGCATTCGTCATGCGCTCCCCCTGGGGGGTTTGGGCCCTCAACTCCGCCGGCTGAAGATCGCCGCCATCGCCTTGCGATCCTCGGCCGTCAATTCGCTGGCCGGCAGGTTGCGTTCGAACTCCTCGCGGTTGTGAACCTCGATGTAGCTCGTCTTGCCAAAGACCGCAACCTCGGCATTCAGCCTGGCCGTGCTGCGCAGAATCGCCGGCAGCAGCAGCCGCGCCTGCGCGTCCATCTCCACCTGCTGGCCGTAATAACTGGTCAGCGTCAGATACTTCTGCACCGCATCGTCCAGCGTGCTCGATGCGGCCAACTGCTCTTCCCGTTTCTCCCACTCCGGCAAAGGCCAGATCTCCGCGCTCCTGCCGTCCACGCTGGTGATGTAGAACTGGGTCACATTCTGGGCATCCAGCAACTGCTTGAAAGCGGACGGCAATTTCAACCGCCCTTTTTCGTCCACCTTCGCCGGATGATTGCCCCTGAACATCGCCACGCCTCGTTGCCTTTCCGTGCCTGCCCGTTCCCGCTCCGCTGCCGGACCCTCCGGCCACCCTGCCTTCCACCGGTTTCCCAGGCGGATTCCTTCCATCCGTAAAAAATCCGGATTCCGTGCCGCCGGAGAAAATCAGGAGTAATCTACCTGAGAGCAGTTGGAGAATCTTCCTTCTGCTCCACTTTACTCCCTTTCACTCCACTTAAGAGGCAATCATACCGCAGAACCTCAAAAGCAACCAATAGAATTTCTGCGAATTCAGGGCACAGGCTGAGACGCTTTTGGGAACAACTACGAATTGATTCCCATTCTGCGGCAAGCCTATATCTAGTGTTGACTGCTGTGGTTCCGCGTCCCACTTTCCCTTTGCGCGGAATCCGGGAAAGGTATACCGGAAGCACGAAAAGGCGAACAGGGCTCTTGCCCGCCTGGGGGCGCAACCGTCAAAAGTCCCGCGGGCCCCCGGCTGAAGGCTCGGATGGGCCGGTTTCTTTTTTCCCGCGGTTCACCACCAGTTTCAGCAGATACAGGAAGACCAGAATGTTGGCCGCCAGCAACCCGACGCGCGGCCAGGTCGTCTTGCGCAGCACCTCAAAGATCTCCCACGGCAGAAACGAAGCGGTAATCGCCAGTGTCAGGTACTCGCCCCAGGCCTTTTCCAGATACAGACCGGCACCTTCGAGCATTCCAACAGCCGCATAGGAAAAGGCCACCACGCCGATCCTCCGCAGCAGCGGATCATCGACCAGCGATGCCTTGTCGAGAACGAAGTTCACAAAGCGCGATTCAGGATTGAAGCGCAAGCGGTCGGCCAGTTGGGCCAGCAGGTCGCCGACATCTTTGTGCAGCAGATGCACGGCCCCGAATCCGATGGCGATGAAGAGCAGCGACTGCATGAACTTGTAAGCTGCAATCAGCAGCAACCAGGTGTCATGCCGCCGTTGTCTGGGCGCGAGATGGAATGGGGGGCTGCTCATGATCTCGGGGAAATCCGCCCTTCACTGCCGCTTTCTTTTACGTTAACCGACGCGCCCCGTTTCTTGCCCGTCCGGACAGGCGAAGGAGAATCAAGACCGGCCTCGGCTCCTCAGCGCCGTTTCTCGATCAGCGCGGCGCGGTCCATCACGTTGCCATCCAGAATCAGCGTGGAAATCCGGCGCGCATTCCAGATATTCTGCGTGGGGTCGCCATCGATAACCAGGATGTCGGCGCGCCGGCCGGGTGCAACCTGGCCCAGTTCGCGCCAGCCGAACTGCAGGCAATAGTTGTTCGTGGCCGCGGCCAGCGCCTCGCGCGGGCTCAGCCCCAGACGAACCAGCAGCTCCATCTCGGTGTGGATCGAGATGCCGGGCAATGCGCCCTCGACCGGCGCGCCGGATGCGGCCAGATAATGGGGATAGGCGGAAAACAGCGTCTCGTTGATGTTCCAGAGCCGCAGGATGGTCTGGTTGGCCTTCCTGCGCTGGTTTTCTTCCATCCAATGTTGGACTGATCCGGGCAGATGGCGTGACCAAAAGGGAAGCGGATAGTTCATTTCGCCGCTCGAGCGGTCGGCAGGATCAAAGACGCGCGCCGGATCGAGCAGCGCTGCCGCCGGCTCGTTCCACAGGTTGGCATGTCCCGG
>JBMFHN010000135.1:0-6669 GCA_049976805.1 Occallatibacter sp.
TGCCTGGTACATCGGGGGGAGAGTTCGCCATGCCTCAGAACACTCATCCATCCTGACGCGGCGAAGCCGCATCCATACATGCTTTTATGGCCTCGACTACCCACAGATTCTGCCGAAGAGCCAGAAGTTCAATGTCCACCGGAAAAGAATACTCTATCTCCCGTTTGGTTCCGGCTATGCCGGGTTAGGGTTCCAATTAAGCGATACGATTCTCGACGTGGCACGGCGAATGAACATCAATTTGGACGAGCCAAGCAACTCCTGAATGAAACCCGGCGGAGGACAGAGGATGAGTGAACAGTTGGCAGAATATTTGGCGCAGCCATTGTTCTCAACTCTCCGCGCTCCGATCCGGGAACAGATCCATAACCTGGCCCTTGCTGCGCATCCGCGGCCGTTCCAGCGTAGCTTGCGGTCGCTGAGTTTCACCTGGCCCGATTGCCGGCCATAGAAAACCACGCTGGCTGGGCGGCGATTGCCCTGCTGCGGCGGTCCTCCCGCCACCTGGGCGTCGGAAAGTTGCAACACGGCCTGCAAGACCGTACGGCCTGTGACATCGATCAGTTGGTCGCAGGCTATTCTGCTCTGCTCAATCAGATCCACCATCGGTAGCATCCCCTGCCCGTTTGTGGTGAGGAACCAGGCGTGAGCGAGTCGCCGGGCCGTAACGCAAGTGAACCCAGTACGAGAGTGCGTGGCCAGCGCCACGACAAACCGCAGACGGTAGATCGGTCAAAAATGAGGGCACTATGCCAGTGCGCATTGTGGCATAATGTACCAGAGGTGTTATATGGCTGCCACTCCACAAATTTTCGAGTTGATCGGCTTGCCGCCCCAGTCTGAGTTCGATCTGGCAAAAATCACGGAGAACGGCATATCGCCGGATAGCCTGGGAGTGCTAAAAGCAAAGGGGCTAACCTTCACCGAAATTTCTGAAATCATTGTTTCGCCGCGCACGCTCAAGCACCGTCGTGCGCGCCAAGAACCCTTGTCCAATGAGGAGAGCGACCGGGTTGTTCGGGTAGCTCGGATTCTAGCCCTGGCGGAAGACGTGTTCGCTTCGCGCGAAAAGGCCTTCATTTGGCTACGTACAGCCGACGACCGCCTGGATAACCGCACCCCGATAAAGATGCTCGTCACCGAATCTGGCGGGCGCCTCGTGGAAAATATGCTCTGGCAGATCGATGAGGGAATTTACTCGTGATCAAACTTTGGCGAATCAGCAATCACTCCGATTTGAACGGGCTGGGCGGAGAGAAGGCTGATGGCCGCTGGCACACTGCCGGACGAGGGAAACGCATCGTCTACCTGTCCGAGCATCCTGCGCTGGCCCTGATCGAGAATCTGGCCAACCTGAAAGGTAATCCGGCTCTTTTCCCTGAGAAATTCCAGATGCTTTGCGTCCAAGCGCCGGAGGATCTTGCACCCACCTTTATTTGTGGTGAGGATGGCGGCGTGCCCTCATTAACCCAGCCCCTGTCGTGGACGCAAAAAGAGGGGGATTCCTGGCTTAAATCGAAGAAATCTGCCTTCGCGCTAGTGCCGTCCTTCCCGTCGCCGCAGTCCATGAACTATTTGTTCAATCCGCTCCATCCGGACGCCGCGCAAGTGCAAATAATCGATTGCCTTTTGGTCGAATACGACAAGCGGTTGTTCAACATCCGCTCTTACTGATCCGGCTTTTTACGCATTGGACGAGCCGCGCGGTGTGGGCGACCGCAGGGGTGAGGCTTCACCCCAAAACCAACCCAATTCAAGAACTCTGCCAACCTCTTTGTGCTTGTTCAGGCTTACTTACGGCAACCAACCACGCCTGCTAATGTAACGGGAGTTCCCCCGGCTCTGCCGGGGTAGTCTCACTTCGCGTCCCGTAGGCCGGCGGAAACTCGCGAAGAATCCGCCTTGAGATGGATCATCTGATTCCCAATCAAGCCGCAGCTGACGGTGGGGATCCAAGGTGGGCGCGCTCGTGCCCATTCCTTCGATCCATTCCTTTCCGTGACCTGCTCGGCGCACGCACCGCGCCGCGGAAAGTGTACTCCAAAAAAACAGAATCCGGCCCGCGGGGCCGTGGTGGATGCGCCGGTGAACCCGTCCTAAGACGGTGGAGCTCTCCGCGGTTCATTAGGCATTCCGGACTGGCGGACACGGCACACAGAACCGATTGTCGAGTAAAGCCCCTGTTCAATGAATGTAGGTTCAACCAGCGTTGATCGCCCACCTGCTTTGCAGGCCGGTTTCTATTGTGGATCGTAGTGGGAGCGCGGCGAAATTACAAGTCTTGTGCGCAGCGCGCGCGGTGTGCTATCGTTTCCGCCCGCCGCGCTCAGACGGCGCGCCCCGAAGGAGAACCCGCCGCCTACGATCCGGTTTTGCGCTCTTCCTCGAGCACCTCGTCGAGCAGACCGCGCAGGCTGGCTGCGCGCTCGTGCGCCAGCAGTTGCGTGTCGGCTCCGGCGGCTTCTCGGGCCTGCGCCAGTTCGTCGGCCAGATTCAGCGCCGCCAACACGGCCACACGCAGAGAATCCACCGTGCGGCCCTGCTCCGAGACGGCGCGCATGCGGGCGTCCACCAGCGCAGCCAGTGCGCGTATGCGCTCCGGGTCATGCCCGGAGAGATGGTACATCTGGTCGTAGATCTGAACGGTAACATAGCCGGGCCGCGCGCTGGATTGATTCTGCGTCAAGATTCGCCTCACAGTTCCAGCGCGTCCAGTTGCGCTAGTAGCCGCTCCACCCGTTGCCGCACCTGTTCGCGCTCCGCGCGGAGCGCGAACGCCTCCTTCTGCAGGTTCTCTACGAGTGCCGTCTGTTCGCCCAGCCGGGCTTCGGCCGCGGCTGCGCGCTCCTCGGCGGTTGCGCGGGCTGTCCGCTCCCGCTTCAATCCGTTCACTGCACGCAGAATCCGTTCTTCTAGCGCCGCAAAATCATCCATGCTCAGCGCCAGGACGGCTGGCTCGGCTGCCTGTTCCCCACTGGCCAGCCTGGATGCGGCCGCTTCGGACTGTGGATCGGCAACCACCTCCGGTTCCCAAAAAGACTGCGACATCGAAGACCTCCACCCACATGCAATGTTTCCGTGCAAGTATAACGCCGATGGGAAGCGTTCCGGCTTTAACTCCGCAACCGCGCCCCAGCCCTGCCTACCGCCTCCACCAGACGCGCCTGAAAGCTCTGCAGTTCCTCCTCGCGCAAGGTTCGGTCGGCGGCCTGGAAGGTCGCCCCTAGCAACAGCGCGTACTCGCCTTCGCCCAGCCTGGCATCATGAAAAACCTCCCGCGCACGCCACTCCACCAGTTCGGGAATGCCGAGACCGGCGATCGCCCGGTCGATCCGCTCCCAGGCGACACTCTCGTCCAGCACAAGGGAAAAATCGCGCCGCACCGGCTGAAAGCGCGAGATTTCCCTGGCCACCGGCTTGCGCAAGGGAAGCTGGTAGAGCCGATCAAGGTCGATCTCGCCCACCAGCACCGTTTCTTTCAACTTGCGCGCCGCAGCCTCGCGGGGATGCAGTTGGCCCAGCCAGCCCACGGTAAAGCCGTCGACTGCCACCCGCGCGGCGCGATACGGATGCAGCCACTGCGGCATCAGGCCGGCCTCGGGCGGAAAACGGTCGAAGTAGACGGCCCGCGACTGGAACCGCTCGACGATCTGCTCAACCACGCCCTTCAAATCGTGAAACTCGATTGCTCGCGCCGGATGCAGCGCGCCCTGCTCCGGCAGGCTGCCCGCCGCACCGAAGGCCAGCGCAGGCCGCTCGTCCACCCGCTCCACGGTGCCGTTCACCGCCGCACCCGCGAAGACCGTGCCCAGTTCGAACAGCCGCACATCGCTCACGTCACGGTGCAGATTGCCGGCGATCATCCCCAGCATGCCCGGAATCAGCGAAGGGCGCAGCATGCCGGCCTCCTCGCTCAAGGGATTGCCGAGCGGAACGGCAAGTCCCGGCTGAGGCGCCGTCAGCGCGGCCTCGGATGCGGAGCAGAAGGTGCTGGCAATCGCCTCGTGGAAGCCGCCGGCAAGCAGCGTGCGCCGGACGGCCGCTTCCTTGTCCGCCCACGCCAGCGCACGCACTCCCTCGCCGAAGGCCGGCAGCGTGTTCTGAAAGCGGTTGTAGCCGTAAACCCGCGCAACCTCTTCGATCAGGTCGATCTCGCGCTCCAGATCGAGCCGCCAACTGGGCAGCGTCACCCGCCAGACCACATCGTCCTCGCGCTGGCTTGCTAACCCGCTGGCTCGCTGACTTGCTAACTCGCATCCCAGCGCCGCGAGCAACTCTTCGACGGCCGCTGCGGTAATTCCTTCCTGATCCACGGTCCTGCCCAGAATCCTGCACACCTCGCTCAGCTTCAACTCGACCGGCTCGCGCCGCGCCGTGCGCGCTTCGAGGGCGGCGACGCGCACATCCACCAGATCGCCCTCGATCCAGCCGCCGCTGGCCAGCAGTATCGCGCTCACCAGCGCCGAAGCCACCGGCGCGGCGTTGAAGTCCGCGCCGCGTTCGAAGCGGTGGCTGGCGTCGGTGTGCAGCCCATGCCGCCGTGCCATCCGCCGCACCGCGACCGGGTCAAACCAGGCCGCCTCGACCAGCACATTCGTCGTCGCCGGCGTAATCATCGTCTCCCAGCCGCCCATCACCCCGGCCAGGGCCAGCGGCTTGCGGCCGTCGGCCACGACCAGGTCTTCGGCATCCAGCACGCGCTCCACGCCGTCCAGCGTCTTCAGCTTTTCGCCCCTGCGCGCGCGGCGCACCACGATGCCGCCCTCGATCTTGTCCAGATCGAAGGCGTGCGTCGGCTGTCCCATCGCCAGCCACGCGAAGTTCGTCGCGTCCACGGCATTCGAGATTTTCTTCTGGTCGAGGAGTTCAAAATAGGTTGCAACTTCCGCGCCCGCAAACCAGTCCCGCGATTCGCCGATCTTCACGCCGCGCAGGAGACGCGCCGTGAAGCGCCCGCAACCGTCCTCGGCCTCGATGCGGACGGAAAACGGCCGGGCGGCGGGCCGGGCGGCGGGCAGCTTGAAGTCCAGTTGCGACAGCGGCAGGCCATAGATCGCCGCCGCCTCGCGCGCCACGCCGTAGTGGTTCATCGCGTCCACGCGGTTGGTGGTGATGTCCATCTCGTAGAGTGAGCCGTTGCCGGGACCGGGATTGTAAATGCCCTCCACGGCAATGCCGCGCAACGTCAAATCCTCGGCCAGTTGCGCATCGTCCACCGGCAGTTCCGGAAGGTAGGCTCTCAGCCATTTGGTAAGTATCTTCATCGTGCGTGAATTCCTTTGTCAGCGAGTCAGCAAGTCAGCAAGTCAGCAAGTCAGCGGGTCAGCGGGTTAGCGGGTCAGCGGGTTCAATGCCACACTCATGACTCCAGCTTTGCCGGCAAGCCGTTGATCCATCGGGCCACTTCTTCCGACTGCTCCATCAATTGCGCCGTTGCATCCTCGCTCAGATAGCGCATATCTCCGGCCAACTCCATCTGTGTTTGCAGCTCAAAAAGAGAACCGCGCGCGGTTCCTAGAAATTGCCGCAGGTATCCATCCTTCAACCTTCCATGCCCTTCCGCGATATTGCTGGGAATCGAGACGGCTGCACGCCTCATCTGCAACAACAAACCATAGTTTTCCGTCTTCGGCAGCGCTTCCGTTTCGCGATAAACATGACGGGCAAGCTCCATAGCCTTCTGCCATACCAGAAGCTCCCGATAGTGCCGAGTTCTGCCATGCGCTGGAGCATTTTGCTCTTTCCCAGTCATCTCGCTCCCCCGCTGACCCGCCGACTTGCTGACTTGCTGACCCGCTTCACGCAAACTGCCCCAAAAATCTCATGTCCCCCGCGTAGAACTGCCCAATCTCGCTGATCCCGTACTTCATCATCGCAATCCGCTCCACGCCCATGCCGAAGGCGAAGCCGGAGATCTTCTTCGCGTCGTAGGCGGGCTGCTTTTCGGCCGCGAAGGCGAAGACCGCCGGGTCCACCATGCCGCAGCCCAGCAGCTCGATCCAGCCCGAGTCCTTGCACTTGCGGCAGCCCTTGCCTCCACAAAAGATGCAGCTGATCTGCACGTCGGCCGATGGCTCGGTGAAGGGAAAGAACGAGGGGAAAAAGCGCGTCTTCACGGAGGAACCGAAGAGCGCCTTCATGGCGTGGTCGAGCGTGCCCTTCAGATCGCTGAAGGTGATGTTGGTGTCCACGCAAAGGCCCTCGACCTGGTGGAAGATGGGCGAGTGGGTGGCGTCGGCCGCGTCGTTGCGATGCACCTTGCCGGGGATCACGATGCGCACCGGCGGCGGTTGCGATTCCATCGTGCGCATCTGCACGGGCGAGGTGTGCGTGCGCAAGAGCAGCCGGTCGCGCTGCGGGCGGCGCTCCTGGCCCGCGACGACCAGCGTGTCCTGGGTGTCGCGCGCCGGGTGGCCCGGCGGAAAGTTCATGCACTCGAAGTTGTAGTAGTCGGTTTCGACCTCCGGCCCCACGCCCGTCGAGTAGCCCAGCGCGGCAAAGACCGAGACAATCTCGTTCATCGTGCGCGTGATCGGGTGCTCGGCTCCGCTCAAACGCCGCGTGCCCGGCAGCGTGATGTCGATCGCCTCGGCCTTCAGCGCGGCGTCGCTCGGGCCAGAGCCGAGAGCCGCCTCCAGCAGCCCTTCCACCGCAGCCTTGAGCGCGTTG
>JBMFHN010000136.1:0-6660 GCA_049976805.1 Occallatibacter sp.
GCCAGCGGCTGATCCGGCTGCCTCTCGCCCGCGCTGAGGGGCGCATGAATGCCCTGTTGCGCCGGCTGCAGCAGCGCCTGGACGATCTCAGCTTCCGCCGCGAGGCTGCAGTGAGCAGCCAGCTTCGCCTGCGTCAGCGCCGCGCCGCCGAACTCACCGCAGCCGTTCTGCGCCACGATCCGCATCGGAATCTTGGCCGGGCGCGGGAGCGGCTGGCCGTCTGCCGCGCCCGCCTCGACCGCGTTCCGGAACGTATGGCCGGCGTCTCCAAGGCCCGGCTCGGCGCTCTTGAGGCGCGGCTGCACTCGCTTTCGCCGCTGGCTGTTCTCGATCGCGGCTATGCGCTGGTGCTCGATGCAGCAGGCAGTCTCGTGCGGTCGGCCAGACAAATCGCGCCCGGTGACCGGCTGATGACGCGTCTGGCCGACGGCACCTTCATCAGCCGCGTGGAATCCGCGGCGAATCCTCCATCAAGGAAGTGAAACGATGAGCACCACCGACGCCCGCAAACTTTTCGGAACCGATGGCATTCGCGCCGTCGCCGGCGAATATCCGCTGGACGCCAACACTGTCTTTGCCTGTGGGCTGGCGCTGGGCCACTCGCTGCGCAAGGCGATTGCCCAACCCGGCGCCCCGGTCGAGCCGAAGGTGATCCTTGGCCGCGACACGCGCGAATCGAGCGTCTGGATCGCGGCCACACTCGCGGCCGGTCTGCGCCAGGCAGGCACGCAGGTCCACAGCGCGGGCGTTGTGACCACGCCAGCCGTCGCCTTCCTCGCGCGCACCCACGGCTACCAGGCCGGCGTGGTCATCTCCGCCTCCCACAATCCCTGGCGCGACAATGGCATCAAGCTCTTCGGCAGCGACGGATACAAGCTGCCGGACGCCGTTGAACTGGCCATCGAGGAAGAGATCTTCCATCACGCCGCCAACTCCGTGGCGCCTGATCCGGCGAATCTGCCTGCAGTCGAGGACAGGACCGCGCTCCAGACCGATTACATCCGGTTTCTTCTCGGCTGTGTGCCGGGACTTTCGCTTGCCGGGCTGCACATAATCGCCGATTGCGCCAACGGCGCCGCGGCAGCGATCGCGCCGGAACTGTTCCGGCGCCTGGGCGGCAGCGCGACCCTGCTGAACATCGCGCCGGATGGCCGCAACATCAACCAGGGCTGTGGAGCGCTGCATCCGGAATATGTGGCGCAGGAGGTGAAGGCGCGGGGGGCGGATCTGGGCCTGAGTTTCGATGGCGACGCCGACCGCTGCATGCTGGCCGGAGCCAGCGGCAGTGTCATCGACGGCGATGCCATCCTGCTTGTGGCCGGTCGCGACCTGAAATCCCGCGGTCTGCTGAGCGGCGATCTGGTCGTCGCCACCACCATGTCAAACATGGGCCTGGAAGCGGCGCTCAAGCGCTCCGGCATCCGCATGCTGCGCGCTCCGGTCGGCGACCGTTACGTGCTTGAAGAGATGCAGAAGCAGGACGCGGCGCTCGGCGGCGAGCAATCCGGCCATATTCTGTTGCCTCATCTGGCCACCACCGGCGACGGCCTTCTCACGGCGCTGGTGGTTCTCGATCTGATCGCCCGCACGGGCAAATCCATCGAGGAGCTGACCGCCGATTTGAAGGTCTTCCCGCAGGTGATCGTCAATGTGAAGGTGCGCGAGAAAAAACCGCTTGACACGATCCCCACCGTTGCGCACGCCATCCGCGCCGCCGAGGAAGAGTTGAGAGACAGGGGACGCGTGGTGATTCGATATAGCGGCACCGAGGCCCTGGCGCGCGTGATGATCGAAGCCGAGGACGAGTCCTCGATGCGCCGCCACGCCGAGGCAATCGCGGGTGCGATCCGCGCCGAGATCGGGGCGGCGCCGGCAGCAGAGCACGGTCACGCGCGGCCATAGCAATCAGGCCCCTATCCTTGCGCATCTTCTCTGGCGCAAGGATGGAATCGCACCAGAACCGCAGGGCAGAATCCGTGAAAAATGCTCGATCCGGTTTCAGCGAAAGCGCGAAAGCAGATAAACGACCACCGAGGCAACCACGCTGATCAGAATGCAGGTGATGATGGGGAAAAAGACCGTTACGTGCTTGCCTTTGTACGCCACGTCGCCCGGAAGCCGTCCCAGCGGCAGCCCGATGCGTCCGGCAATCAGCAGCAAGGCTCCCAGCAGCACCAGCAGCAACCCAATGCCCAGAATCGCTTTGCCCAGCTCATGCAGCGGCATTTTCTTCCATCCCTGCCGAAGCAGAATACCTCTCCCGATTCGTATTCCCTTCTTCCTTCCTCATTCCATATCCCGCCAGTTTGCTCCCAGCGCCAGGTCGGCAACCAGCGGCACGTCGAGCTTCACCACGCCTTCCATCTCCGCGCGGACCAACTCTTCGACTTCGGCGCTCTCCTCGGCGGGCACTTCGAAGAGCAGTTCGTCGTGAACCTGCAGGACCATGCGCGTCTTCAGTCCGCGCCCGGCCAGTTGGCGGTCGATCGCGATCATGGCCAGCTTGATGAGGTCGGCCGCGGTGCCCTGCAAGGGCGTATTGACGGCCGTGCGCTCGGCGAAGCCGCGCTGGCTGGGGTTGCGGCTTTCGATGTCGGGAATGGGGCGGAGACGGCCGAAGAGAGTGCGCGCCAGGCCCGTCCGGCGCGTTTCTTCGAGCGTCTTTTCAATGAACGCCGCCACGCCCCGGTAGCGCGCGAAGTAGCGCTCGATATAGGAGCGCGCCTCGGCCTGTGGAATTCCCAGCTGCGCGGCCAGGCCAAAGGGAGAAATGCCGTAGACGATGCCGAAGTTCACCGCCTTGGCGCGGTTGCGCGTCTCCTTGTCCATCCGCTCGGCAGAGACGCCGAAGACCTCGCTGGCGGTCAGCGTGTGGATGTCCTCGTTATTCCGGTAGGCGCGGAGCAGAAGCGGGTCGCCGCTGAAGTGAGCCAGCAGCCGCAGCTCGATCTGCGAATAATCGGCCGAGAGCAGCCGCGTTCCCGGCGCGGCAATGAAGGCGGCGCGAATCTCCCGGCCCAGCTCGGTGCGGGCGGGAATGTTCTGCAGGTTGGGATTGACCGACGACAGCCGCCCGGTCGCCACGGCAGCGGCCTGGAAGGTGGTGTGGACGCGCCCCTCGGCGTCGGCCAGCTGCGGCAGAGCGTCGATGTAGGTTGATTTGAGCTTGGAGAGATGGCGATATTCGAGGACCAGGCGGGGAACTTCGTGCTTTTCCGCCAGGAATTCGAGCACATCCTGCGCCGTGGAGACGGCCTTCGATTTTCCCCGTCCCGAGGGCGCGGGCAGGCCCAGATCCCGGAAGAGCACTTCGCCGAGCTGCTTGGGAGAGTTGATGTTGAAGCGGCGGCCGGCGAGCGCGAAGATGCTCTCTCCCACGCGCTCCATCTCCGTGGCGAAGCGCTTGGAAAGCCCCTCGAGCACGCCCAGATCGATACGCACGCCGGCCCGCTCCATACGAAACAATACGGGCGCAAGCGGCAGATCGATCTCCGCATAGATCCGTGCGACGCCGGATTTTTCCGCCTCCGCCTTCAGCACCGGCACCAGTGAGCGGATCGCCGCCGCGCCTGCGGCCAGCGAGGAGGGAGCCGGCTGCGCGTGGCGCGCGGCCACATCGGCCAGCGACTGCGTGGCGTGGGTGGGATTGAGCGCGTAAGAGAGCAGCATCGTGTCGTCGATGGCGCCGCCGAGCTTCGCGTTCTGCTCTCCGAGCAGATGGAGCGCCGATTTCCAGTCGTGGGTCTGCTTGGGTACGGCCGGGTCTTCGAGCAGCGCGCTCAACTCGGGCGTGAGCGGCAGCCGCAGAGCGCGCCCGGGAGTCGCGCAAACGCCCAGCCGGAAACCGGTTCGCCGGTCGTTCTCCTGTTTTTCGAGGGCTTCGGCCGCGTCGAGCAGCGAAGGCGCGCGCGCTGGCTCGTCCCCGGCCTCGGGCGGAGCTGGCTGAACGGCGGCGAGCGCAAAGGCGAACCCCTCGGCGCGCGCCGCGGCGTAGAAAGCCTCCCTCTGTTCGCCCGTCGGCTCGTCGATCAGTTCCGTGGCCGGCGCTGCCGCGGACGGCTTCATCTCGCGCAGCATGGAGGTGAACTCAAGCTCCGTGAACAATTCGCGACAGGCCTCGAGGTCGGGAGGCTGCGGCTCCATCGCGGCCAGATCGAGCGCCAGGGGCACATGGCAATCGATGGTGACCAGCTCTTTCGAAAGGAGGACGGCTTCGCGGTTTTGCCGCAGCGACTCGCCCACCTTGCCTCCGATTTCCGCAGCGCCGTCCAGAACTGCCTCCACGCTGCCGAATTTCCTGATCAGCTTGACGCTGCCGATGTCGCCGATTCCCGGCGCGCCGGGGATGTTATCGACCGCATCGCCGCGCAGGGCCATCACGTCGACGACCTTTTCCGGCGGCACGCCGAGCACTTCCTCAACCTTGGCCGGATTGAGAATCAGGTTGTCCTTCTGCGGGTTCAGGATCTTCACGGCGGGCGTGACCAGCTGCATCATGTCCTTGTCGCCAGAGACGATGAAAACCTCGTGCCCGCGTTCGGCGGCCTGGCGAGCCAGGGTTCCGATCACGTCGTCGGCCTCGAAGCCCTCGGCTTCGAGAATGGGAATGCGCAGGGCTTCGAGCGCGCGGCGAATGTAAGGAATCTGGCGGCGCAGTTCTTCGGGAGTCTCGGCACGGTTGGCCTTGTACCCTTCGTAGCCAACCTCGTCGAAACGCTGCGTCTTCGCGTTCCACTTGCGCAGCGTGGTCAACTCGCGCGCCCGTTCGTCGCGGAAGACTTCTCCACTCATGTCGAAGACGGCGGCAAGGTAGCGCGGCTCGAAATCCTGGCGCAGCTTGCGGATCATGTTCACGAAAACAAAGACCGCGGCGGTGGGCATCCCGGCGCGTGTGGTCATCGGCCGCGAGCGCTGCATCGCATGGTATGCGCGGAAGATGAAACTCATCGTGTCGAGCAGGAAAACGGGCGGCTTGGATTGATCTGTCACGGTTCGAGTTTAGCAGTTGTCAGTGAACAGTTGTCAGCTTCCCAGATCCCAAAAACGGGACCTGAGGCACCCGGCGGGTTGACAGATAGAAGACAGGAATTCATGTCACGGCAAGCCCTGGCTCTGCTATGATCTGGCAACGGTATTCCCCTGCCGATCCCAAAATCGAGGTCAAAAAATGCCAGCAGAAGTTGGCGCTCCGGTAACGCCCGAGCGCATCTATCAATTTGCCTTCGGCTATGCTCCGCCGCTGGTTCTTGAGGCGGCCATCCGCCACCATGTTTTTGACGTGCTGGACAGCGGCCCAAAATCTCTCAGCGAAATTCAGGCGGCGACCGGCGCTTCGAATCGCGGCCTGAGCACGATTCTGAACTTCCTTGTCGGTTTCGATTTTTTGCGCAAGGACGGCGGCAATTATTCCCTTGCGCCGGAGAGCGCGGCCTTCCTGGTCAGCACAAAACCTGGCTTCCAGGGCGGCCTCATTCGGCATACCAGCGAGCAACTGCTGCCCAACTGGCTTCAACTGAATGAAGTGGTCGCCACCGGTCGACCGGCAAAGTCCGTCAATCAGCAAGGTCCGGGCAGCGAGTTCTTTCAGCAGTTCGTCAACGACATCTTTCCCGTGAGCTATTCAGTGGCGCAGGAGTTGGCGCGGCATCTTGCGCTGACGGGCTCGGTCCGCGTCCTGGATCTTGCTGCCGGTTCGGGCGTCTGGGGCGTCGCACTGGCGCAGAGTTCGGAACAGGTGCGCGTAACCGCCGTCGACTGGCCGGGCGTGATTCCCGTTACACGTTCGACCGTGGCCCGCTTTGGATTGACGGAGCGCTTCACCTTCCACGAGGGAGACCTGTTGGAAGCTGACTTTGGCAGCGGCCACAACGTGGCGACGCTCGGCCACATCCTGCACAGCGAAGGCGTTGAACGCAGCCGGGCGCTGCTCAAAAAGACTTTTTATGCGCTGGCCTCTGGCGGCGTCATCGCCATCGCCGAGTTCCTGGTGAATGCGGAGAGAACCGGCCCACTGAACGGTCTCACTTTTGCCATCAATATGCTGGTAAACACCGACTGCGGAGATACATTTTCCTTTGAAGAAATCAGCGGCTGGCTGCGCGAAGCCGGATTCACCGATGCGCGCACTCTGGCGACTCATGGGCCGTCGCCGCTCATTTTGGCGACTAAACCGTAAAAGGGCTCTTCAGGTCTCATGGAGAAGGCTGATTCAGGCTCGTAGCGTCCCAGGTTCCAAAAGGGGGACTTGGGGCTCCCATCTTACACGGCTGATTCAGGCGATCAACATACAGTCTCCGTAGCTGAAGAAGCGGTATTTTTGCTGGACGGCGTGGGCGTAGGCGGCCAGCACGCGCGTGCGCCCCGCGAAAGCGCTGACCAGCATCAGCAGGCTCGATTGCGGCAGGTGAAAGTTGGTGAGCAAGGCGCCCACCAGGCGAAATTCAAAGCCGGGAGAGATGAAAATCTCGGTCGCGCCGGAGTGTGGTTGAAGAGGATAGCCGGCCGCCTCGCGCTTGCAGTGTTCGAGCGCACGCACAACCGTGGTTCCGACGGCGACGATGCGGCGGCCCTCGCTGGCAGCGCGGTTGATCGCCTCGGCAGCCGCGGCGGGCAATGTGTAGCGCTCGCGGTGAAGGCAGATTTCATCAACGCGGTCGACGC
>JBMFHN010000137.1:0-6572 GCA_049976805.1 Occallatibacter sp.
GAGTTTCTTGACGACCGGAATGGCCGCGATGTCCATGGTGTTGCGGGTGGCGGTTTCGTAGGTGCGGATGCCGCGCTCGCAGAGGATCACGTCGTAGTTGCCGCCCGCCATGATGTACTCGGCCGACAGCAGCAGCTCCTCGATGGTGGCGGCGATGCCGCGCTTGAGCAGCACCGGCTTCGGCGCCTGACCCAGTTCGCGCAACAGGTTGAAATTCTGCATGTTGCGCGCGCCCACCTGGAAGAGGTCGACATACGGCAGCATGGGCTCGATCTGGGCGATCTCCATCACCTCGCTGACCGTGAGCAAGCCGTGTTCCCGCGCGGCGGCGTGCATCAGTTCGAGCCCGGGAATGCCGAGTCCCTGGAAGGCGTAGGGCGAGCTGCGCGGCTTGAAGGCGCCGCCGCGCAGAAAGCTGGCGCCGGCGGCCTTGACCCGCGCGGCGGTCGTGAAGATCTGCTCGCGGCTCTCGATCGCGCACGGACCGGCCATCACCACGACCCGCTCGCCGCCCACCTTGACGCCATTGGCGAACTCGACCACCGTGCCTTCGGGGCGAAAGGCGCGGCCAGCCAGCTTGTAGGGAGAGCTGATACGGTGAACATGAAGCACGCCCGGCAAGACTTCAAACTTGCTCAGGTCCACGTTGGCGGTGGGGCCGACGCCGGCCAGCACGGTCTGGCTTGCGCCGGTGGTCCGATGCACGCTCACGCCGGCCTCCATCATGGCTTCGATGACGGCATCAATCTGTTCTTCGGTTGCTTTCTCCTGCATGGACACGATCATGGTTTGTTTCCTGTCTCGGGCGCGTCCGGTGCAGCCGGAGCGTCCGCGCCATGGCCCGGCGCCTGGGCCGGGGCATTTTTCTCGGATGCCAACTCATTCTTCTGCAACGCCCGCATCACGTCGATGATGCGCTCGTAAATGTGCGTCAGCTCGATGTCCGGCAGCGGCCCCTTGTTGGCGGCGCGCACGTTGGCATAGATCACCTTTTCGCGCGCCGGCTCGTAGACCGGCAGCGACGTGGCTGCCTTCAGGTGGCCGATCATCTGAGCGGCGCGGGCGCGCTCGCTCAGAAGTTCCACAAGCTGGCGGTCAAGAACATCGATTCGGGCTCGCAATTCTTCCAGCGTCATCTCATCCTCGCGTTCCGTTCCGTCGCCGGCTCCGATGGAGAGGGATCGGGTGTGCCGGTTCCGGGAAGTCAGGAGTTGAACAGATGCCTGCGGCGCAAGCGCCGCAAATCAGGAGAGTTACCGGGCCAGCGCCAGCTATGGCAGGCGAAGGCCCTTGATAAATCGAGCCACCACGCCGGGCGCGGTTTCCGGGGTCGAGCGCTCAATCAGCTCGACGATCGCGCTGCCGATAACGGCCGCATCCGCGAACTGACCCACCTGGGCGACATGCTCGCCTGTCGAGACGCCAAAGCCTACGGCCACCGGCAGGCTGGTATATTGCCGGATCCGCTCCACCAGCGGGGCTGCGTCGGAAGCCAGACTGTGCCGGGTTCCGGTGACGCCGACCCGGGAGATGGCGTAGATAAATCCCCTGGAGTGGGAAGCGATGGCTTCAAGCCGCCTGTCGGGGCTGGTGGGCGCGGCCAGGAAGATCGGTGCCAGGCCGGTGCGGGTCATTTCTTCCAGGTACTCGCCCGCTTCTTCGACGATCAAATCGGTTGCCAGCACGCCGTCGGCGCCCGACCGAGCCACGGCATCGGCAAACCGGGTCAATCCATAACGCAGAATCGGATTCAGGTAGCTGAAAATGACCAGGCCCGCCGCCGGACGCGCCGCGCGAATCTCGCCGGCCAGGGCGAGCACGTCCGCGAGCCGCGTGCCGTGCGCCAAGGCGCGTTCGCTGGCGCGCTGGATCACCGGCCCGTCGGCCAGCGGATCGCTGAAGGGAACGCCCAGCTCGATCACGTCGGCGCCTGCATCGAGCGCTGCGATGGCGATGGCGCGCGTAACCTCCAGACCCTCCCGGGCGCTGATCCTGCCGGCCTCGAGGCCGGCGTCGCCTGCCGTCAGATAAACCACCAGGCCGGGTTTGTGGTTAAAACGAATCGCCATCCGCGTCTCGCTTTCACGCTCCTTGAATCTTCAGTTCGCGGGCCAGAATGCCCATGTCCTTGTCGCCGCGCCCGGAGAGGTTCACCACCAGTATGTCATGAGCGGCCATGGCGGGGGCGATGCGCAGAGCCTCGGCCACCGCGTGCGCGCTTTCGAGCGCGGGCAGAATTCCCTCGGTGCGGGAGAGCTTCACGACCGCATCAAGCGCGGCCACATCGTCCTGCGCCACGTACTCGGCGCGGCCGGTATCGTGCAGCAGGGCGTGTTCCGGGCCGATCGAAGCGTAATCGAGACCGGCCGAGACCGAATGCGTCAGCGCGATCTGGCCGTTCTCATCCTGCAAAACGTAGGAATAGGTTCCCTGCAAGACGCCCGGCGCGCCGCCGCGGAAACGCGCTGCGTGCTCGCCGAGCGCCGCGCCGCGCCCGCCGGCCTCGACGCCGATGAGACGGACGCTCTGCTCGGGGATGAATTCGTAGAACGCGCCGATAGCGTTCGATCCGCCACCTACGCAGGCAATCACTGCCTGAGGCAGTCGTCCCTCTTTGGCGAGGATCTGCTGTTTGATCTCGCGGCCGATGCAGCGCTGAAAATCGCGCACCATGGTCGGGTAAGGATGGGAGCCGAGCGCCGAGCCGAGCAGGTAATAGCTCGTCCGGACGTTGGTGACCCAGTCGCGCATGGCCTCGCTGATGGCGTCTTTCAGCGTCTTCGATCCCGAGGAAACCCCGCGCACCTCGGCGCCCAGCAGGCGCATGCGCAGAACATTGAGTTCCTGGCGCTCCATGTCCACGTCACCCATGTAGATGACGCATTCCATGCCCAGCAACGCGCAGACGGTGGCCGTGGCCACGCCATGCTGTCCGGCGCCGGTTTCGGCAATGATGCGCTTTTTCCCCATTCGCCGCGCCAGCAATCCCTGGCCGAGCGCGTTGTTGATCTTGTGGGCTCCGGTGTGCAGCAGGTCTTCGCGTTTCAGATAAATTTTGGCTCCGCCCAATTGCTCGGTCAGCCGCTTGCAGTAGGTAAGGGGCGTCGGCCGGCCGGCGTAGTCTCGGAGCATCCCGGCCAGCTCCGCCTGAAAGGCCGCGTCGGCCTTGGCCAGATCGTACTCGCGCTCCAATTCGTCGAGCGCGGCCACCAGCGTCTCCGGCACGTAGCGGCCTCCGTAAACGCCAAACCGCCCGGGCCGCGCTTCGGATGGAACGGTGGAAGAAAGGATCGGTGCCATGGCGTCTCCTCGGGGTGCGTGCAAGATGGGGGAACCTTTCAGTGTACTCGCTCGCGCGCTTGTGGAGGATGAAGTGCGCCGATTCATGCGCTCTGCGGCACAGGATTCGAAACGGAGCCGGAGATCGATCTGCCGGTGCCGGAGATGCGCTTTTTCCCGGAAGGTCTCCGCCGGGCGGGTTTGCCTGCCGGATTCGCGGAGAAGAAACGCCTCAGAAACTCATCCTCAGGCCAAACTCGAATTGCCGCTCGCGATAAAAATTGGTCGCGTTGATGTCCAGCGGCTGGCCGAAGGCGGTGCTGCTGGCCTTCTCAATGGTGCCGTTCGACGCGGTTGCGATCACGGGACCGCTCATGAAGTTGAGCGTGGGCGGGGTCAAGGCGTTGCCGGACTTGATGAAATACCCGTTGGTTTCCAGCTCGGTCACGTTCTGATGATTGAAAAGATTGAAGCTCTCGGCCAGCAATTCCAGCTCGCGCGCCTCTCCCAGGTAGAAACGTTTGCCCAGGCGCAGGTCTGCCTTCCAAACGGGCGGATAGCGGTAGGTATTGCGGCCGATGTTATAAAACCGCCCATCGTTGCCCTGACCGTAGACCCGGTTATCGCCCCCCGAACCATTCATTCCCGGACCCAGCCCGACAAGCGTCATTCCGCCGCTGGCAAACTCTTCGGGCAACCATCCGGAAGTGCGCATGGTGTAGGGCAATCCGCTGTGAACCATCCCCACGGCGGAGATCATCCAGCCGTTGCCCAGTTTTCCGGCCATGCCGGTGAGCTTCCACGGCGTATTGTAGATCGTCATGAAGACCGCCGAATGGCGCACATCCAGATTGCTGGTGCCGTATTCCAGGCCGAAGTTCGACGGATCCAGCACGTCGTTGCCCGCCATCTGCCCGCCCCCGTTGGGATTCCAGTCCATGGCGTGTGCGTAGGTGTAGCGGGCGATCAGAGACAGCCCCCGGCGGCCATAATGGGCAATGCGAAGGACTCCCGCCTCGTAGGTCGAGTTGGCCCGGCTTTCGACCTGGGTAATTTGCTGGTAGTCCGGGCAAGGCCGCCCGGGCTCGGCGATACCTGCCGATTGCGGCTGATAGTACGGACAGCTTCCCTGGCTCGACGGCCAGGAAGCATAGAAGGGAACGGTGATCTGGGTGGCTTTGATGGGCCCGGCGCCGGTTGGATCCACGACGTTATATGTGATGGTCTCGGCGGCGGTCGGAGCATCGAGATTGGTGTCAATTGAGATCGGCAGCCGGCGGCCCAGACTCAGCACCGCGCTGGCATTCACCACCACATGGCCGGGCAGAAACTTTTCAATGGCGGCTACCGCCTGATGCACTTCGGGATTGCGGAAGCGGGGTGCGAATTGGACCGCTCCCGGCTTCACCACGGTGCCCGGCTCTCCGCTCAGCACGTAAGGAAACGGAGGCGCGCCGCCGCCATAATTCGGCAAATCATCGGTGGGCCTCAGAAAGAAGTTCAGGTCGCCCTGAAGAGAACCCGTCTGGGTCAGCACCGTCTCCACAGCCAGATTGCTGGTGCGCCCGTAGTACATTCCGTACCCCAGTTGCAGCATCGGCCAGCGTCCCTGGCCACTGCCTGCGGCCAGGCTCAGGCGTGGAGCCCACTCGTTGCCCAGCCGGGGCAGCCTTTCAGTCGGCGGAAGCTGCGGATTATCAACCGCGGCGATCGGCGGCGGCAACTGCTCCCGCTCCCAGCGCAGCCCGGCGGAAACTGCAATGCCTTTGCCCGTCGTCCAGAGAGCGCTCGCGTAGCCGGCCCACTCGTTGGTGCTCAGGCGCCAGTCGGCCGGACCCATGGTCTGCGAGTAGTAGGAGTAGCAGGGCAGAGCGCCAAGCCCACGCAGGTTTCCCCCGGAATCGGTCCACACCGTACCCGTCTGATCGCAATTGTGCTGGTCGTCGGGATTCAGTTCGCCCGAAAGCCCGAATTTCTGAAATACCAGCGCATCGGAGATGAAGTTTTCCACGCTGGCGTAGTGATAGGTTCCGGTCTGGTTGCGCAGCAGGCTGGTCGCATCGGTGTTGTGACTGGCCTGAAAACCAGCCTTCACGAGCAGTCGGCCATGCACCCAATCCAGCTGTTCCTGCTCCTGGTAGACGTGCTCGTCCGGATAGACTCCCCTTCCAAAGCGCGACGGATTGCCGATGGTGAAGCCGTAGCGCGAATCCACGACGATCTGCGGCAACTGCCCCCATGCACTGCCCTGGAGAAGCGTCTGCTCGAAGGCCGAAGGCGCCGAGGGCCGCGCCTGCTGTTCGGTGTGTCCTGCTGCAACCTGAGTCACGGACATCAGATTGGGGGTCAGAAAAGTCTGCCAGCGGCCCAGCAGCCATTGATCCGTGGCCCGGGTGGATCCATAGCTGTGATTGCCATAGTTCTCTGAAACCCGCGTCAGCCCTCCTCCTGGCGAATTCCAATAGGCGCCGCTCCCCTCCAGCGTGAAACTCTGCCGCGCAGAGGCCTTCCAGTCAATTCGCCCGAAGCCGGTCCACTGTGTGGCGGTGCGTTGAGCAGGGCCGAGCAGCCCATCCAGGGTTTCCAGCATGCCGGAGTAGGGCAGCAGAGCCGCAGCCACGGGGTTGTTGCTGGAAAGCCCCAGTCGCGCACTCAATACCTGCAGCTCGTCATTGCTGGGCTGCGCAAAAAATCCCGTGACCTGGGGCGGGCACGGAGAGGTTACGCACCCGCTGGTCGGCTTCACCAGGTAAGGATGTTTGGCCATGGAAAGTCCAGGATTGTCGCGTTCGGAGTTCCCGACAGCGGCGAACCAGAACAGCTTGTTGCGCAGAATCGGACTGCCTGCGCCGACACTCCAGGTCGTCTCGCGGTCCGGCGGCGTATAGGATTCCGGCGGCCCGAACGGACCATTGCCAAAGACGGGAATGGAAGTCAGGGTGGCGGGAGCGGTCTCCGTCACCCACTGGCTGAACGGGTTCTGTGCGCCCCAGAGATTCTGGCGGCTGAAAAGGAAACCCTGCCCATGCAACTGATTGCCTCCGGACTGCGTCTCCACCTCCAGGCGTCCGCCCGCTGCCCCGCCGACTGCGGCTTCCGCGTTGCCGGCTTCTATCCGGACCCGGCGGACCGCCGTTTCATTCAGCGTAAGTCCGTGCCCGCCGATTCCGACACGCGCCATTCCGGCCGGTTCCGGGCCGCCTTGTCCCAACGCGCCGCGTCCGGAAGAGTGCTGTGCCGAACCGCTGCTGGGGCCAAAAGACAGACCCATATCCACCCCGTCCACCGCCGTT
>JBMFHN010000138.1:0-6545 GCA_049976805.1 Occallatibacter sp.
GGCCGAGGGAGCCGGCGGCCGGGGCGAGACGCGCAACGGCCGCTCCAGCCAGAGATCCGAACAGAAACAGGAAGCGCCCAGCGCCGAGGACCACCCTGTCGCGGAAAAACCGGCGCGGGATCTCCGTCTTTCGGTAGAAGTTTCGCCTGAGACGGACGACGGAGTCGCTTCCGAGCCGGCCGCCGATTCCGAAACAGGTTCCGGCAACGCTTCGGGCGCCAGACGCTGGCGCGGACGCCGCCGCCGCCGCAGCAGCCGCGGCGCTCCAAGCGCGACGGAAGAACCCATGGAGGGCGGTGTTGCCTCTGGCGCCTTTGCTGAAGAATTGGTGGAGACCGAATCCGAGATTGCGCCGGAGATTCATGCCGCAGCGGCCCAGGCCAGCGGCCAGTCTTTGCCGGCGGTAGAGGCCAGCGCCCCGTTTGCTGGGCCTTCTCCGGTTCCGTTTGTTCTGCCCGGAGAGTCGCTTTCGAAGTACGGCGGCCCCGCCACAGCCGGCGCGCCGGCGGACACTGCCAGCCGGGCCATCCGGGAAAGCGCGCCGATGGCTCAGCCTGCGCACCGGTTCAAACCATCCACGCTGATTGAAACGCCGATTGCCTGGGACGGAAGTGGTCTGTTGCCGGGCGAGTCCATCGCCAAACGTGGCAACCGTCCCGCCGGAGCCGCCCAGGAAACAGATACCGTGAAGCCGGATGCCGGCGCGGCGCCGAGTTTCATTGACCCAACGGCAGAGTCCGGGCCTGAATCCGGCGCCGCCGGGATGGAGGAAAATCCCCCGGCCGGCGAAGATCCGGTTCGGATGGGAGCGGCGGCGGTGACGGATGCGTCCATGCCCGAGGCCGCGCCGGAGCCGCGCGATGTTGCGGCCCCCGCCGCGACGACGGCCGAGCAGAGTCTGGGAGCGGTTGCCGAGGAATCCTTGGCCGGGGAGGAGATGGCGCTCCCGGCGATTCAGCCCGAGGAAGGTTTTGCCGCAGCGGCCGGCCATCAGAGTGCTGCTCGCGATACCGTTTTCACCGAGCCGGAGCCTGACGCCGCGGCCTCTCACAATCTGGACCCGCTGCCGCCCTCCGGATTCCGTCTCTTTGGCCTGGGAGGCAAGAAAAAGTCCGGCGAAGAAGCGCAGAAGCCTTCGGCCGAGCCCGTTTCCGTGCCCTCGGTTTCGGCTTATGCTCCCGGCGAGGGAGTGATCGAAGAAGAGGTCATCGAAGGAGAAGAAACGGATGTTCCCCGCCATCTCCATCACCCGAACCGAGGCGGAGATCATGACCTGGACGATCTGGAAGAGGAAACGCTGCCTCCGCAGATGCGCTCTGGCGACCTGGGCGAGATGCTCCAGGAGGCACATCTCGATCACCGCATCCAGATGGACTTTGACGCGAAGAACGGCGACGAGGAAAGCCTGGAGGAGGCCGAAGACGAGGAAGAAACAGCGGCCGAGGAACAGCCGGAGTCGAGTATCACCGAACCGCACCACCGTGAGCGCGGAGTTCGCAGCCGGCGCGGGCGCGGCGGTGCGGCCGCGCCGGGCACGCGGGGCCGTGGCCCTTCGCGCCGCTCCGCGCAGCTCTCCGACCTGCCGATCATCAGCGATTTGCTGAAGCCGGGCCAGGAGATCCTGGTTCAGATCGCCAAGGAGCCGATTGCCAAGAAGGGCGCGCGCATCACCTCCCACATCGCCCTGCCCGGCCGCTTCCTGGTCTTCATGCCCACCGTTTCGCACATCGGCGTCAGCCGTAAAATCGCCTCCGACGAGGAGCGGCATCGCCTCAAACGGATCCTGCTCCACGAGCGGGGCGAGGCCGCCGGAGGCTTCATCGTCCGCACCGCCGCCGAAGGCGCTTCGGAAGAAGAGTTGCGCCTTGACCTGCGCTTCCTGCTCAACCTCTGGAGCGAGATCAAGCAGCGCTCCGACTCCTCCAAGTCGCCGGCGCTGATCTATCACGACCTCTCGCTGATCGAGCGCATCCTGCGCGACCAGGTGAGCAGCAACTTTTCCTCGATCTGGGTCGATTCCGAGGCCGACTACGAACGCATCGTGCGCTTCCTGAACCGCTTTTCGCCCTCGCTGGTGCGCCGCGTCAAGCTCTACACCAAGGAAACCCCGCTCTTCGAGCACTTCGGCATTCAGGACGAAATCTCGAAAGCTCTGCGCTCCAAGGTCTGGCTCAAGAGTGGCGGCTCGATCGTCATCAACCAGACCGAGGCTCTGGTGGCCATCGACATCAACACCGGCAAGTACGTTGGCAAGTCGGCGCGCCTTGAGGACACCATCGTCAAGACCAACCTCGACGCCGTGCCGGAGATCGTCCGCCAGATCCGCCTGCGCGACCTGGGTGGGATCATCGTGATCGACTTCATCGATATGGACGATCGCAAGAATCGTTATAAGGTAATGGCCGCGCTCGAGGAGGCTCTGAAGGCCGACCGCGCCCCGACCAAGGTATTGCAGTTCAACGACTTTGGTCTGGTGGCCATCACCCGCAAGCGGGTTAAACAATCCCTTGAGCGGACCCTCTCGGTGCCCTGTCCCACCTGCCAGGCTACCGGCATGGTGAAGGGTCCGACCACGGTCTGCAACGAGATTTACATCGAACTGCGCAAGATGAAAAAGCATTTCGAAAATGACAGTGTGCTTCTGCGCGTGAACCCCGAGACCGTCAAGGCGCTCAAGGCCAACAACGGAAGCTGGCTCACCGAATTCGAGGAGCTGGTCGGCAGGAATGTTCTGATCAAAAGCGATCCCACGCTTCACCCCGAGCAATTCGACATTCAGGGTTAAGCAGGCTGGCAGGGGCAGGCAAGGCCCGGAGCCGAGACTCCGGGCCTTGCCCGTCTTATCGCCACACGCGACTTTTCCGATGATGCCGTGTCTATCCTGCTAGGAAATTTGCGTCCGCACTCCCGCGGCACATCAGACCCCTGTTTGTGAGGTGCAGAGATGTCTTCTCTTTCTTCGCTGTGGTTCGTCCGTCAGATCGCCACGCTTTCCGCCGCGGTTGCTCTCGCGCTGGGTACGGCAAGCGCCCAGTCTCCTTCCGCGGTTGCGTCGGCTCAGCCAGTCGCTTCTCCGGCTTCCGGATCCAGTTCGCTTCAGTTCCTGGCGGACAACAGCGCGGCCAGCGCGGCGATTCTTCCTTCGGCTCCGCAGCCGGCCGGTGGCGGACAGATGGGCGGCTACCCTTCTCAGGTAAACCCCTATCAGTCCCGGGGAAATACCTTCTACCACCATCTCGCCTTTGAGGTGGGTGGCGGCTTCAATGCCCCCTCCCGCGGTTCGTCGCCCTACATCACCTGGGGCGGCAACTTCACCGCCGGCGCCGGCTACCGATTCAATTCCTATCTGAGCATGATGCTCGAGTATCAGATCATCGACGACAAACTGCCTGGCATGTTGGCCGCCGAGGCCGGCTCGAACGGCGCCAATGCCCACATCTGGTCGTTTACCCTCGACCCGGTCGTTGACCTCTTTCCCAAGCGCGCAAACGACTTTTATATCACCGGCGGCGGCGGCTTCTATCGCAAGATGACCAATTTCACCGATCCAGGGCTGGTCGACTGGTGCGATTACTTTTATTGTGGCGTGGGCGTAAGCAATGTTGTTGTGGGCCACTTCTCCAGCAATCAGGGCGGCTGGAACATCGGCGCCGGCTATAGCCACACCATCGCCAGCGACTACGACAACGGCCGGATCAAGCTGTTCGCCGAAGCGCGTTATCTGGATGTGGAGACGCCTGCGGTGGAATCCGAGCCGAACGGTCTGGGGCTGACGCGCGTTGCGGCCGGAACCAAACTGGTCCCCGTCACCTTCGGCGTGCGCTGGTAGTTCTCCTCTGGCTGGCGCCTGGGTTGCCGGGCGCCAAGCGGCCATTCCGGGAAGCACCATCCGGCGGGGACAGCCTTTCCGAAGAATGATAGGCTGTCCCGCGCATCTTCTCCCGATGGGCAAGGACACAGCCTCCCGGTTCTCCTCTAAAATGATTGCAGCTTTCCCTGACCCCGATGGAGGAGAAGACCATGCGTTCTTCCGCGTTTGCCGCGCTTTTCCTGGCGTTGGCCACCTTGGCCGCGGCGCAAACCCCCGTTCCCGCCTCCGCCCCCTGGAGTTACTTCGGCAAAACCGGCCCGCTGAACTGGGGCAAGCTGGATCCCGCCTACCGGACCTGCTCGAAAGGCGAGGAACAATCTCCCATCGACATCCGTGGCGCCCGCCTGAACACCGCCCTTCGGCCCATCGAGTTCCACTACCTCGCCGGGCCGATCAAGCTCTCCAACGACGGCAACGGAATCGTGGCCCGTGTGCTTCCGGGCAGCTACATTGTGGCCGGCGGCGTGCACTATAACCTGGTCGAATTCAGCTTCCATCATCCCAGCGAGACGGCTGTCAAGGGCCGGCTGACCGAGCTCGAAGTGGACCTGCTGCACAAAAGCGCCGACGGCAAGCTGGTCATCCTGGCTGTGCGCATGCGGGAGGACATGACCCACCCGAACGCCACCCTGGCCACGCTGTGGGAAAATCTGCCCGTGACGGCCGGCTCCAGCAAGGAGGTCAAGGAGATGGTGAATCCTGGTGGCCTGCTGCCCGTCGATCGCGGCTACTGGACCTACATGGGCTCGCTGGTCACTCCGCCCTGCACCGAAGGGGTGCGGTGGTATGTTTTCCAGCAAACGGTGGGCCTGAGCCGGTGGCAATGGCAGACCTTCGCGGAATTGTTTCCGATGAACACGCGCAGCCTGCAGGATCCACACGGACGGCGCATTGACGCCAGCGAATAGCAGGCTCTTTGGCAGAAGACACGGGACGGATCGGCGCATCCTTCCCTCGCTCCATGGAACGGAATCCGCCTCTGCAGCCGCGGCGGGAAAAGGGTCGTTTTCCCGCCGCGGGGTTCCCTCCATGTGGGGTAAACCACCGCGCCAATCGCCGGGCGGCCTTGCCCGGAAACCGGATTTTCGGTGGATTTTTATACCTACCCCCGGTATACTATCAACATGCATTTCCACACCGAGCCCTCGGCCGGAACCACGCAAACCAGGATGGTGCTGCGCTTTTCCATGGCGCTTACCCTGGCCTACGTCGTACTGGCCTTCCTGGCCGGATTGCGCGCGCACTCGCTCGCCCTTCTCTCCGAGGCCGGTCACAACGCCTCCGACTTTCTGGCCCTGCTGCTCAGCTTCGTCGCCGTCCATTTTCAGTCCCGCCCCGCTGACCATGCGCGGACCTTCGGCTATCAGCGCGCAGGCGTCGTGGCTGCCTTCGTCAACGCCGGCACCCTGCTCGCGATCTCTCTCTGGATTGCTCTCGATGCTCTCCGCAGGTTTTACGCTCCGGTCGCGGTTGAGCCCCGGCTGATGATCGTCGTCGCCGCCGCCGGCGTGGCGATGAACGGCGCGATCGCGCTCCTGCTCTGGCGCGTCGCACGCGATGTCAACCTCCGTTCGGTCTTCCTCCACATGGCCGGCGACACCCTTTCGACCGCCGCGGTCATCGCCGGCGGCGCGGGGATCCTCCTGACCGGAAAAAACTGGATCGATCCGGTCCTCTCGTTGCTGATCGCCGCGCTCATCTTCTGGACCAGCTTGGATATCGTTCGCGAGACCTTCAATATTCTGCTCGAGGGAACGCCCCGCGGCCTCTCGCTATCCGAGATTCGCTCCGGCATGGAAGCCGTCGAGGGCGTCGTCGATGTGCATGACCTGCACGTCTGGAGCCTCGGCTCCAACTCCAGCGCCCTGGCCTGCCACGTGACCATTGCCGACATTCCTCCCTCGGAGAGCAACTGCATCCTGGTCCGGCTCAACCACCTGCTTTGCGAACACTTCCGCATCAGCCACACCACGATCCAGTTCGAGCACACCTGCTGCGGCCGGTCCGAGGGTTGCGTTGTTCCTCTGGAACTGGTCTCCGGCGCGGCCGGATCCAGCCACAGCCACCCACCCGGTCATGGGCACGGACAGGAATGACACAGTTCATTCCATGTGCGCACGTAAACTGTGTTTGTGAGTATCGCTTTCGCCATCGACGAGCAGGCTGTCGCGCGGGATCGGGAAAGGCTCCGTGCCGCGGGCGAGCGCCTGAACCAGAAGATTCGCGACCGCCTCGAAGCCGGGTGGCCGATTTCGCGCTAAAATAAGAAAAGAATGGCTCTCCACGAACCCATTCCGGCCCTTTTCTAGCGGCGCCCGCCGCCGAGATTCGTTTTCCGCTCATTCCCTGGATATTCCCCAAGAAGATGCGAAACCGGCCCGACAGGGCGTCTGGAAACCGGCCCCGGCGCGGGGCGCGTGAGGCAGAACCGTGATCGATCGTTTGGAACAGATGGAGCAGCGCTACGAAGAACTCTCTGCCCGGCTCGCGTTGCCCGAGGTGGTCAACGACCGCGAAGCATATCAGAAGGCGAGCAAGGCGCTCAGCGATCTGGAAATTCCGGTGGAGAAGTTCCGCGAGCTGAAGAAGGTCCGCGCGGGGCTGGCCGAAGCCCGCGCCCTCGCGGCCGAAAGCGACCCCGAGATGCGCGCCATGGCCGAGGAGGAGATCGCCC
>JBMFHN010000139.1:0-6464 GCA_049976805.1 Occallatibacter sp.
GCCGAACGGGCCGAAACCATGGCGACCAGAATCCAGGCCACGGTTGCCCGACTTGGCAGCCCGCGGGCTGCCAGCAGCATGGCCGTCAGGGCAAAGGGCAGCGCGAAGATCGAGTGTTCCCACTTGATCATCTCCAGTGTGATCCGCGTTCTGGCCCAGAGACCTGACATGATCGGCTTCCGCAAGACGTCTGCAACCAGTGTAGCGTGCGGGTGGGGCGAATCTCCATGGGAACGGAGCGCAAAACCGCTTCGGGGTTCAAGCCGGGTTGGCTGGGCGGACTCCGTCCGGCGGGCGCCCGCCAAGGAACTGGCCGTTCATAAGATAATGAGGAGGGAAGGGATCTCATGGAATCCATGCGCATCGACAAATGGCTTTGGGCGGCGCGCTTTTTCAAGACGCGCGCGCTGGCATCGAAGGCCTGCGATCTGGGGCGTATCCTCATGAACGGCGCAGTGGCCAAGCCGGCCCGCGAGGTGCGCGCGGGCGACCGGCTGGAAGTGAAGAACGATGGCGGCGATTTCCAGATCGAAGTCCTCGGGCTCAGCCTGATGCGCGGCCCGGCGGCGGTGGCGCAGACGCTGTACCGCGAAAGCGAGGAGAGCGTGGCTGAGCGCTCCAGACGGGCCGCAGAGCGCCAGGCAACGCGCGAGTTCGCCCCCGTGCCGGCCCACCGGCCGTCCAAACGCGATCGCCGGCGGATCGTCCAGTTCCGCGGAGGGGCCTGAATTCAGCGGCGCCTTTCCGCAGTGTCCGCATCGAATCCGAAGCTCCTGATTTACAATCACGGCAAGCAGACAAGAACGAAGTGAGGTCTTTCGCATGAATTTTGGCCGCGCGCGTGGGCGGTTTGTTCGGTTGGGTGCAACGCTGGCAGCCGCCATCCTGGTCGCCGGCTGCGGCAATATTTACCGGCCCGTGGTGACGCCCAGCAGTCCCAGCGGACCGGCGGCGCAGCCGGAGTCGCTCGTGGCGGTGGTTTCAGACCCTTCGCCGACCTCGGACGGCATCGCCACAATCCTTGACTATTCCGGCGATTCGGTCATGGCGACGCAACCGATCGGCCTGAACCCACTTGCCTTTACCGTAGACGCCAACGGCGGCAACGGCTATACCATCAATAGCGATGGAACCTTGACCAACTTTCCGGTTTCCACCACGTTGCAGGAACTGCAGATTACCTACTCGACTCCACCTCCGAGCGCGAAACTGGTGAACCTGTTTTCGCCGGTCCCGGCCTCCGGAATGTGGGGCGCCGACCTGAACGGGGATGTCGCGGACGCCTTCTCCGGGAGTCCGAAAACCTATGTGATGTCGGTTCCGGTGGCGCCCTCGCCGGTCACGGTCGTCGGCGCGCCTTCCGGCGCCACGCGCGATTTTGCGATCAGCCAGAATATTTCCAATCCGACCGGCATGGATTGCAATATTTCCCCCACGGCACAGCCGTACGGGGAGGTAACCGGAATTGAAGTTTCCACCTCCAGCTACACACCCGATACGCCGATCCCGGTAGGCCGGTGCCCGGTTTATGGCGTCGAAAGCAGCGACGGCCAGCGCCTGTTCGTGCTCAACCGGGGCAGCGACACGGTTTCGGTCATCAACGTGATCACCGATGCGCTGGACAGTTGCACCTGCCCGCCGACGGGTTGCGTGAACCGCAGCGGCGAAACCTACACTTGCCATCCCACCCTGCCGCTGTCAACCACAGCGGTCAGCGCGATGGAGGCGGCCGACCCCTCCTACACCGGCCCGCCGAATGGTACGACGGGCATGCCCGCGATTGCCGGCCCGGTGTATGCCGAATATAACGCCGCAACCAGCCAACTGGTGATCGCCGACTACGACGGCGGAACGGTCAGCATCATTGACGTGAGTCTGGACGAGTATGGCAACGACAGCTCGACCTTCGGCACGACCTACACGGTCAAGGTAGGGAATAACCCGGCCAGCGTCACCGCGCTGGTGGATGGAAGCCGAGCCTACGCCGCCAACCAGTCCGACAGCAGCGTATCGATTGTCTATATGTCCAGCAGCCACACAGTGGAAAAGACCCTGGCGGTCACGGGTCATCCCCGCACCGTGGTTTCTGTGCAGAATTCCGAATACGGCAAGGTTTATGTGGCTTCGCCAGACAGTCCCGACATGACCATCATCAACACTGGCGGGACTGATCCGGATACGGTGGACACGACGCTCAACCTGGCTTCGGGCAACATCCTCGACGTGCGGGTGAGCGCCCAGAACGCCCAAAGCGGCAACAGCAACACCACCAGCCGGATGCCCGGCTATGGCGAGCCCTGCAACCTGCCTCTCAGCGATTTCAATCCAGCCACGAGTTCCAGTCCGACGCTGGCCAATTGCCGGGTGCAGGATCCCTCGTTGCTCACAGGACAATCTCAACCGTAAGCCCGGCCGCGCTGGAAGTGGCTTATTGCAACCGGCGAGTTCGGAATGGTTTTGAACAGCCAGGGGATTTTTCCGCGAAGGAAGACTTCTTTGGCTGTTTTTGCGTTCGGCAGACAGGCGCGGGAGGGTCTTCGGCCCGGCGTGTGCAACGATGGGAAGATGACGGGTACGGCCAAAATGCGTCTGGACCTTCTTCTGGTCGATCGCGGTCTGGTTCCCAGCCGGGAGCGGGCGCGTGCGCTGATTCTGGCCGGCCGGGTGATGGTGCGGGAGCAGAAGGTGGACAAGCCGGGCACGGCAGTGGCCGCCGAGGCTCCTGTCCGCCTGCTGGGCGAGGATCATCCTTTCGTCAGCCGTGGCGGCCTCAAGCTGGCTCGAGCGCTGGATTACTGGTCGATCGCCGTCCGGGACCGCGCCTGCCTGGATGTGGGCGCTTCGACCGGCGGATTCACCGATTGCCTGCTGCAACACGGCGCCCGTCACGTCACCGCCGTTGACACCGGGTTTGGCCAGATCGCCCTCAAGCTGCGCGACGACCCGCGCGTGAGGCTTCTGGAACGGACCAATGCGCGGCTCCTGGCCCCGGAGACGCTGGCAGAACCGCAGGCAGGCCTGGATCTTACGCTGCTGGTGATGGACGTCTCATTCATCTCCGCAACCTTGCTGCTCGCGCCGGTGCTGGCCGCTGCGCCGCGGCTGAATGAGGCGGTGATACTCGTCAAACCGCAGTTCGAGGCGGGGCGCGAACACGTCGGCAAGGGGGGCATTGTCCGCGACCCCGAGGCGCACAGGCTGGCCATCGACAAGGTCGCCGATTGCGTGCGCGGTCTGGGCTGGGAGGTGGCCGGGACGATTCCCTCGCCCATCACCGGCATGGAGGGCAACCGCGAGTTTCTGCTCCATGCCCGGCGCGGCCAGAAAGAATACGCATGATTGGCTTTGCGGCTGCCGGTTCGTTACACTGAATCCACATGACCCGAGTCGCGATCGTCTCGAAGCCGCACAAGGAAGAGCTGGCCAGGCTTCTGCCAGAACTGATTGCCTGGCTGCGCCTGCATGGCTATGAGCCGCTGGTGGACCGCGAAGGGGGCTGTTACACATCGGATGCACCGGTTGTCGATCGCACCTCCATGCCGGGGCTGGCAACGGGACTGGTGATCGTTCTCGGCGGCGACGGAACCCTGCTCTCGGTGGCGCGAATTTTCGCCGCATCGGGCACTCCGATCCTCGGCGTCAATCTCGGTTCACTCGGTTTTCTGACCGAGATCCGCCTCGGCGACCTCTACTCGACGCTGGAGAGCTGGTGCGCGGGATGCCACGGCCTGGATGTACGCGTTCTGCTGCGCGCCGAACTGTGGCGCGAGGGTGCGCTCCAGGCAAGCTACGAAGCGCTGAACGAGGCGGTGGTTTCCAAGGGCGACATTGCCCGCATGGGCGAATTCGCCGTCGGGCTGGACGGCAAGCGTGTGGCGCGCTTCCGCGCCGACGGCGTGATTGTCTCCACACCTACCGGCTCGACGGCCTACACGCTGGCCGCCAACGGACCCATTCTCACGCCTGACGTGGATGCTCTGGTGGTCACGCCCATCTGCCCCCATCTGCTGACGCTCCGGCCCATCGTCGTGCGTGGCGACGCCTCGCTGACCGTCCGGATCGAGGACTCCGCCAACTGTGCGCTGCTTACCATGGACGGACAAAGGGTGGTCGAATTGCGTTCAGGCGACGAGTTGCGCTGTCACAGGTCGGAACATACCGTCAATCTGGTCCGGGTCAACGAGAGCGGATTCTTTGAAGCGCTGCGCAACAAGCTGAGCTGGGGCGAGCGGTGAGTGGACGGGATTTCTAGCGGCTCAGCTCGCCCAGCAGCACCTTGGCCTTGAGCGCCAGCGTGTGCGCTCCGTAGACGTCGCCGGAAGCGAGCGCCTCCCGGGCCTGCTTGAGAAACTCGCGGATCTGCGCGGCGGTTTTTTGTTCCGGCGCGCCGAGTTTGCGGTGGATGCCGTCAAGCCCGCGTTCGACGGACGCAATCAAATCCATCGTCGGCTGCCGCCGGCTGGAAGGATCGCCGAGCGAAAGTTCGCCGATGGCGCTCACCGCGGATATTTCGTTGGAGGCTGCCTGCTGACTATTACCGGGTCTGCGCCGGATGCGTTTCGCCGGTGTTCTGGGCGCCGGCTTCGGTTCGACCTTGGCCACAGGCCGGGGCGCTTGCTCGGGAGTGGTCAGAACCTGCGGGGAAAGTTGCGCCGGTACCGGAACAGGAGTGGGCCTGGGCGGGGGAATATTCACAATGGGCGGCGCAAGGGAGGGAACCTGGGCCGGATGGGTCTTATGAAAACAGCCCGTCAGCAACAAAGGCAGCAGCCACACCACACCTCTGGCAGGAAACTTCATCCCGCAATCCCTTCCTTGCTTGCCACGCCCGCCGGCTGCAGATGCCGGCGTCCCCATTCCGCGGCGGTGAGTGGAATTCGCAACCGGAACTCCGCGCCACGTTCCTTCCTCGATTGTACTTCCACGCTGCCGTGATGCAACTGCAGGATCCGGTAGGTCATGGCCAGGCCAATGCCGCTGCCGCCGCTTTTGGTGGTGAAATAGAGGTCGAAGATTTTCTCCCGGATCTCTTCCGGAATGCCCGGGCCTTCGTCGGCGATGCAGAGAACGGCTGATTTGTGCTCTTCCTCGAGCGTCACTTCCAGCCGGCCGCCGCCCTGCATGGCCTGAGCGCCATTCTGGATCACGTTCAGCACCGCCTGCTTGAACAGGTCGGCGTCGAGATTGGCCATCAGCGGCCACGGCGGCATGTGGCTGACCAGGGTTACATTGCGGGTGGAAAACTCTTCGGCGGCCAGCGCCAGCACGTCTCCAATCACCGGACGCAGATCCTGCTCGCGCAGTTCGAGCTCCACCGGCCGGGTGAAATCGACCAGCGTCTGCACCACCCGGTCGAGGCGATGAATTTCGGCGTCGATCACCTCCAGATGGCGTGCCGCCGGGTGATCGGGATCCCCGAGCTTGGTCCTCAGCAGTTCCAGATGCACCACAATGGCGTTGATGGGATTCTTCACCTCGTGGCCCACGCCGGAGGTAAGCCGGCCGATCGAGGCCATGCGCCGTGACAGCTCCAGCTCCGATTCGATCTCCTCAACCGATTCCAGGTCGTGCAGCGTGACCAGCGTGCCCAGTCCCACTCCCGCCCGCTGGTCGCGGATGAAATCCAGCGTAACCTGAATGCGCCGGCCCGTTTCGGTGCGAATCTCCTTCTGTTGAAGACTCCGTCCGGTTTCGAAAGCCTCGCGCAGAGTCCCGCCGAGCACCGTTGCGGAATCGAAGATTTCCCGCGCGTGCAGGCCCAGGATGGCGCCCTTTTCGATCGCCAGAAAGCGCCGCGCGGCTTCAGAAACCAGAACGGCGCGTCCGTCTCCGGTGAAGAGCAGAATTCCATCCTGCAGCTTGAGAAGCACCTGATCCAGATTCTCTTTCAACGCGGAAAAAACCTCTTCCACGTTGCGCATCCTCTGACCGATCCTCTCGATTTTGTTGGAGACGCGGGTCGCCGTATCGGCATGGTCCGCCGGTTTCTCTCCGCTGCTGGCTTCGTTCGCCGCCTCGCCCGCCCCGGTCCAGTAGTCGAGTTGCAGACTGATCTCTTCAAGGGGATGCAGGGCCAGATTGCCCAGCAGGAAGGCCACCACCAGGGCGGTGAGCAGCGCAAACCCCATCAGGGTGAGAGACTCGGTCAGCCAGGGAGCGTAAACGGCGCGCAACAGTGTGGTGCGTACGCCGACATGGACCGTGACGAAAGGCTTGCCGTTGCGATCGAGCGGCACCTCCAGATCGAAAACCTTGGGCGGACCGAAGACCTCGCGCATCAGCTGGACTGGATTCGCGTCGACAAGCTGGCGATAGTTGGGACGCACCGGCAGCGGCTTGTCTTCGTTTTCGGGATTGGTGCTGAGCAGTGTATTCGACTGGCTGTCGCCGATGTTGATGTCGTAAACAGTGAGCGAGTAGCGATTGACGGATTCGACCACGGCCTGCAGGGCCGCGTTGTCGCG
>JBMFHN010000140.1:0-6408 GCA_049976805.1 Occallatibacter sp.
ATGCACTTGGACGACTACCCGAACCGGAGACCGCCCACAGATTCTGCTGAGGAGGCGGAAATCAATGAAGCCGATTCCCGCATTTCCACCGCCACGACGACTACGACGAGGATGAATATGTTTCCTCAAAACCCGGCCCGTTAAGAGATACGCATTCTGAGGGCAAGGTCAAATACCGCTCCAGCATCCGGCGGCTGAGGTCTCCGGCAATCGCCATGATGGTTGAATCGGATGCCCCGCTTTCGGCAAGAGACGTAATCGCACAGTGCCGCAGATCGTGGAACCGGAAGCCGGGCAGCCCTGCCGCTTTCGTCCAGGTCTGCCATGCCGTTCGCCAACTGTTGACGTGCCGCGTGGAATCAAAGCCGGCGACGTTGTAATCCACCACCGCCTTCCCGCTGAAAGTGAACTTCGGAGTGAACGCGGCAGAGACGGAATGCGCGGGTTCGATCACGGCCCGCGCCTCGCTTCTTTCAACAACTTGGCGCATTCGCAAGAGAGAAGCGTAAAGGCCATCGCGCGGAAATTGTAGCGACTCCGGGTTTTCGCCTCCTCAGCATCAGCTTCTACGGCTCGTCTTACCCACAGATTCTGCGGAAGAGCCCGGTTTTCTCTCATGGACTCATCCCCTCTGCCGTTCCCCGTTGCGGCAATCGTGCATCCATCTGCCTCTCCGCCATGAGCGGCTCCATTCCAGTCCCCACCCCGGCAGCTTGCAGATTAATTCTCCCCTCTTGCTAGCGTAAAAACGGATGGGTACAGCAGGCGGAGGAGAGAATGGAAATCAGCGCAGCCGGGATGGAATTGATCAAGCAGTCGGAGGGGTTTCGCAGCCACGTCTATCTGGATCCGTCGGGATTCCCCACCATCGGCTATGGCCACCGACTGGTTCATCCCGAGTCGTTCCCGAACGGAATCAGCAAGGCGCAGGCCACTCTGCTTTTGGACGACGATGTGCGCGTAGCCGAGCACGAAGTCGAATACCTGGTCAGGGTTCCGTTAACTCAGGGACAGTTCGACGCGCTGGTAGACTTCTGTTTCAACCTGGGTTACGGGCGGCTGGCGGATTCGACACTGCTCCAGGACCTCAACGAAAAAAAGTACGACGAGGCGCTCGATCAGCTATTGCGCTGGGACCATGTGGACGGGCAGGTCAATCCTGGGTTGAAGGCCCGTCGCGAGGCTGAGGCGGCGATGTGGCGCCAGCAGCCAACCGCGCAACAGCCGGTTGCCTGAGATTGCCCGTCCCCACTCTCTTGCTGCCATCTTCCGTCACTTCCAGCCTGTCCCCGGGACTGAGATACCCCTTGCGGCGAAACCAATCCTCCATGGCCGGTTGCAGACGCGAGAGCGGAACCCGCGTGCCGGCTTCGAGCCGTCCATCGGCGATGGGCAGCGTGTCGTCGAAGGCCGGGTCGTTGGTGAAGTTGCGCATGGCAAAATTATCGATCCAGCGAATGGGACATGGGCTTCCGTCACCGCTCGAATTGATCCGCCGAACAGAGAGTTTGCGCACAAACATACTCTTCACTTTAACGGATGCGCTCTGTAGACCAGTTGGATTGCGCGTCCGGCCTGGCGCATCTGCTGAATTTTCTCTTGCCATCGCGGGCGGAAAGACCTTTGCAGTCCGCTTGCCGGTGGTTCTCCATCAGTTGACATCTGCCTTGCCGTCTTCCTAGAATAAAGAAGAATAGATTGTGATTTTTCTGGTTAAGCCCAAGAAAAATCAGGCACTTATTGAAATTGCTACTGGTTTTGTCCAGGTTGGGTCAGCAGGACTGCCGAGAGTGGAGACGAGCCTGGGCGGAGAGCTGGGAAGATGTCGGATGCGCGCCTCAGTCCGCGAGAGCGGATGGTGCTGATGGCTGTCATCGAACTCTACATCGCCACCGGCGAGCCGGTGGCCTCTCAGGCGGTTGCTCATTTTTTTGTTTCTCAGGGCGGCCTGAGTTCGGCGACCGTGCGCAACGTGATGGCGGCGCTCGGCGAGGATGGCCTGCTCGAACAACCGCACACCTCAGCCGGGCGGGTACCGACAGCAGCTGCTTTCCGCTACTACGTCGAACAGATTCTTCAGCCGGGGAAAACGGCCTCAAACCCTCAGACAGGCGGTTTAAGATCCCTGCGGCAGGGGGCCGCGCCACTGAGCGAGGCCCGGCGTGGGCAGATCGAAGACAGCTTTTCCGGCGTGATCAGCGGAAATGATTACCTGGAACGTACGTCCCATGTGCTTGCGCTTTTGTCCCGCGGGCTGGGGGTGGCTCTGGCCAGTTCCACGGCGGCGCAGATTCTGGAGCACATTCATTTTTCCCGGCTGGCCACCGGCCGCGTGCTGGCGGTGCTGGTCACGCAATCGGGCACGGTCCAGGATCGCGTCCTGATCCTGGACCGCGAGCTGACCCATCTGGAGCTGGAGACAGCGGCCCGGTATTTGAACGAGAACTTCCGCGGCTGGCCCATTGAGCGCATTCGCGCCGAGGTGGACCGGCGCGTGAAGATGGAACGCGAAGCCTACCACCAGATGCTTCGCTCGGTCGAAGAACTCTGCCGCAAGGGAGCGCTGGCTGGCGGCGAGGCGGGCCCGGCACTGTTCGTCGATGGCATCTCCAATCTGATTGCCGCGGAAGCAGACCGCGAACGGCTGCGCCAGATGCTGCTGGCTCTGGAAGCCAAGCAACGGCTGGTCGAGTTGTTGACTGCGTATGTGGACGAGAGCAAGCAGGAGGTCCGTGTGGTGGTGGAACCGGATCTGGCGGGTCAGACCGAGTTATCCCAGGCCATGCAGGATCTGGTGCTGATCGGCGCCCCGGCGTGGCTGGGCGGTACCAGCCTGGGAACGGTAGCCGTGATTGCGCCCACCCGCATCCAATATCAGGAGATGATTCAGGCGGTACGTTACGTTGCGCAACTTTCCGAACGCCTGCTGGAAGTTCCCGCCGATTGAGGACAGAGAATACCGGCGAGCCGTGCTGAAAATCCACTGCGCTCCCGGCGGGAAAGGTATCGCCTCGGCGTTCCAGATGGATTCGTCCGCGAGATGGAGATCGCCTTTGCAAGAGACAGGAAAAATTTCAGGAGAACACCTCATATCATGCCAGAACAGGAAACAGAGTTGATCGTATCGGAGCAAGCAACCACCGCAGATGGCGTTGTCTCGGAAACCTCCGCGACTGAAATGCCGGTTGGGGAACCGGTTGCGGAGCGGGCGGAAGCTGAAGGACAGACGGTGAGCCGCGCGGAGTTTGACCAGCTTGCCGCCGAACGCGACCAGTTGCTTGACAGGCTGGCCCGCCTGCAGGCCGAGTTTGAAAACGCCCGCAAGCGCTCCGAGCGCGAGCGGTTGGAGTTTCGCGACTATGCGGTCGGCCAGGTGGTGGAGAAGTTCTTGCCCGTTCTGGACAACTTCGAACTGGCTTTGAAATCGGCCGGCTCAGCCGAGCAGTTGCGCTCCGGCGTCGAGTTGATCGTCAAGCAGATGGAGGACGTTTTGCGCCAGTTGCAGGTGACGGCGGTTCCCGCCGTGGGAGCGGAGTTCGACCCTCGCCACCATGAGGCGCTCGGCAAGGTGGAGCGCGACGATCTGCCTGACCAGTATGTGGCCGAGGAAATTCGCCGCGGCTACCGGTTGCGCGAGCGGCTTCTGCGTCCGGCGCTGGTGCGCGTGGTTTCCAACCCCAAACAGGAAGGCGAATGAGTTCTAATACGAGAGTGGACAAAGCAGATTATTACGAAGTTCTGGGCGTCTCTCGCGACGCCAGTGAGCAGGAACTGAAGAGCGCTTACCGGAAGCAGGCGCTCAAGTTTCATCCTGACCGCAATCCGGGCGACCACATGGCCGAAGAGAAGTTCAAGCAGGCCAGCGAAGCCTACCAGGTGCTGAGCGACGCCGAAAAGCGCGCCGCCTACGACCGATACGGCCACGCCGGCGTGAGCGGCGGCGGCCCGGGATTTGGCGGTCCGTTCGCCGCGGGAGTGGATCTGGGCGACATCTTCGGCGACCTGTTCGGCGAGATGTTTTCGATGGGTGGATCCGGGCGCCGCGTCAGCCGGCAGCAGCGCGGCGACGATCTGCGTTTCGACCTGACGGTTGACTTCGAAGCCGCCATTTTCGGTCACGAAACCGAAGTGAAAATTCGCCGTCTGGAGATCTGTGACGCCTGCAAAGGCAGCGGCAGCGCATCCGGACGCGGACCGGCTGTCTGCAACCAGTGTCAGGGCCGGGGACAGGTCCGTTTTCAGCAGGGATTTTTCACCGTGGCCCGTACCTGCGGCGCCTGTGGCGGCAGCGGTCAGATGATTCCCGATCCCTGCCCGGCTTGCCGGGGTGAAGGCCGCGCCAGCAGAGAGCGGAAACTCAACGTCAAGGTACCGCCCGGCGTCGAGGATGGAACCCGTATCCGCTACGCCGGCGAGGGGGACGTCGGCCGCTTCGGCGGCCCGGCGGGCGACCTCTACGTAGTGCTTTCCATCCGCCGCCATGAGTTCTTCGAGCGCGATGGCTATAACCTGCGCTGCGTCATTCCCATCAGTTTTCCCCAGGCCGCGCTGGGCGCCGAGATCGAGATTGCCGGCATCGACGGCGATGTCACGCTGAAGATTCCCGAAGGCACGCAGAGCGGTAAGGAATTGCGCGTGCGCGGCCGTGGCATTCCCTTCCTGAACGAAAGGGGAACGGGCGACCTGATCGTAAAGGTCGTGGTCGAGATTCCCCGAAAGCTCACCCGCGCCCAGCGCGAACTGATCAGCAAACTGGCCGAGTCATTTCCGGCAGAGAACAAGCCGGCCACGCATGGCCTGCTTGAAAAAATGAAGGAATTGTTCAGCTAAGCCGCCGCGAAGAAGGCAGAATAGGCCGTGCCGGCGGCCGCGGCCGGCCGGATCCCGCGGAAGGTTTCCCCGGCGTTCTTCACTGCGCGTTCACATCGAAGCAGGAGGCGGACTGAGCCGGCCGGCAAAGGGCGCCGGAAAATTCGCGCTTCAGGTTACACTGGTCTCTGATCCGTACCCTGCGAAAGTGGCGGAATTGGCAGACGCACCAGACTTAGGATCTGGCGGGGTAACCCATGAGGGTTCGAGTCCCTCCTTTCGCACCAACTCCCGATTTGCTTTGTTCCCAGGCGCAGGGATGAGCGCGCGCCGTTCCCGCTCCAGCCGGGATCATCCGGAGACGCCATGAACCCATCCGCACAGCAACCGCAAATGAACTTCCTTCAGGAGCCCGGCTACCGCGAGATTTATGCCAACAGCGTCCACATCCGCGTCAGCGTTTGGGATTTTCAACTGGTTTTCGGCCTGGCGTCCAGCGAGTCGCCCGACCAGATCACCATCCGCAATCAGAGCGCCGTCTTCCTGAGCCCGCAACAGGCCAAGGCGCTATGGAACATGCTGGGGCAAAATCTGGCCCAGTACGAGCAGGCCTTCGGCGCGCTCAACCTGGAACCGCAGAATCTCAATTTTCCGCAGGGGCCTGTCAACTAGCAGAAGGAGCGATCGGTTGCGCCTGACGAAACTTTTCGCACCGCCGCGGGAGGCTCCGTATCCTGCCGCGATGATCTTTCCGGTGATCTTCACGGCGCTCTTCGTCAGCCATTTCACGCTTCTCGGCCTGCCTTACTACTGGGACGAAGCCGGTTATTACATTCCCGCGGCCTGGGATTTTTTCCGCACCGGATCGCTGATTCCCATCACCACGCTGACCAATGCCCATCCGCCGCTGCCCAGCCTCTATCTGGCGCTATGGTGGAAGATCGCCGGCTTTCATCCCGTGGTGACGCGCATGGCCGTCGTGGCGGCGGCCTCGCTGGGCTTGACGGCGGTCGCCCGGCTGGCGATGCGCCTGGTGGGCTCGCCCGCGGTTGCTTTCTGGACGGTCGCGCTCACGGCTCTCTACCCTGTCTGGTTTGTCCAGAGCACCTTGGCGCAGGCCGACATCTTTGCCGCTTCTCTGGCGCTCTGGGGACTGGTGTACGCCCTGCCGGCGCGCGACCGAAACCCCCGGGCGGCTGCAGCGTGGTTTGCAGCCGCGGCACTTGCGAAAGAGACGGCCATTGTTCTGCCGCTTACGCTGGCGGTCATCTGTCTGGCCGAGAGCCGCCGCGCTCCGGGCAACGCCCGCATCCGGCTCTGGCGCGAGGCCGCCTGGCTGGGCAGTTGCGCCCTGCCCCTGGCCGCCTGGTACGCTTTCCACGATTTCAAGACCGGCTTTCTTTTCGGCAATCCCGAGTTCCTGCGCTACAACGCCCAGGCCAATCTGGAACCGGTGCGCATCCTGGCCGCCTTCGGCTACCGTGTGCTGCATCTGACCGCGCACATGAACCTCTTTGTGCCCGTGGGCATGGCCCTGGCCGCATTCCTGCTCGATCCTCTGCCTCAAACAGACGGCGAAGACCGAAACAGCCTCAGAGG
>JBMFHN010000141.1:0-6254 GCA_049976805.1 Occallatibacter sp.
GTGTAAAAATTACTCGTTTTACCCACGACCTCTGCCCTACCTTTGGTTTCCATCGACAGCCTTATTTCGTTGATTCAGACCGTCCTTTATCCTGCGGCCTGAATTGTTTCTTCCTCCCGGTGTGAACCAGGCCGGTCGAGCATCATCTGCACCACCCTGCTCTGCGCTTCGCGCTTCGTCTTGGTCACCGCCTGGGTATAAACCTCAAGCGTGATGCGACTGTTCGCGTGCCGCAGGAGTTCCTGAACCGTCTTCACATCCTCGCCGTTGTCCTTCAGCAACGTACCGAAGGTATGGCGGAAGGTGTGCCAGCCGATCTGCTTGTGAATGCCAGCGAGTCGGGCTGCCGGCCGAATGTACCGTCTCATCAAATTGTCCGGCCAATACGGCTGCTTGCCTTTCATCGCCGGGCTGGCGAAGACCCAGTCTCCCGGCATCGGGTACGGCGTCATCCGGCGCCAGCGCAGAAGATCCTCCGCCATGTAGCTGTCCAGAGGAACCGGTTTCGCTGAAGCCTCGGTCTTGTATTCGCCGACTACCTGATGTCAGATGGATCGGTCCGCACGCACCTCAAGAGTCTTGAAGTCTACGTCCTCCCATCGCAAGGCAAGAAGTTCGCTGGCGCGAAGGCCGGTAGCGGGAGCAACCAGCCTTTTGAGATCGGATAACAGGGAGGCATTGGAAACGCGCCTGGCCTTGCGTCCACCCCCGGGCCGGCGTATCCGCCCGCTCTCGGCGCGAGGCCTTTTCCCGAGCTCCGCCATGCCGCGCGCGATCGTGCTGCGCGCAATGCCGGTGAGCCGCGCTACCGCGCTGACACCGCCATCACCGCAAGCACTTGCCTCGGCGGCGAACTACATGCCTCCCTTGCCGAGCAGAATGCCGATGCCGTACGTCACCGCGCCTTCGAGAGCCCCGACAAGGGTCATTTCGAGCCCGGACGACCACCAGCTGCGCACCGTAATCAGCGATTTGGCAGCGCCGACGGCAAAGTGAGCGGCCAGCGAGACGATGGCCGCAACGATGACGGCCGTCATGCCGTTCAGGAAGAAGAACGGAATGACCGGAATGGCGGCGCCGATCGCGGTCGAAAGCGCGCCCGAGCTGGCGGAGACCCACGGATTCGAGAGTGCCTCCTCGCTGGAACCGAGTCGCTCCGAGGCCAGGGCTCGGAGCATCTGCTCGGGGTCGCGGGCGATATGGTTCACCATCTGTTCGGCGTCGGCCTCGGGCAACCCCTTGACCTGGTAGTAGAGCGAGAGCAGTTCGCGGGCCTCGGGGCCGTTCATCCGGATGGCCTCGCGCTCGCGGGCGATCTCGGCCGTGTAGATCTCGCGTTCGCTCTTGGCGGCCAGGTAAGCGCCGGAGCCCATGGAGAGCGCGGAGGCGATCAATCCGGTCAGGCCGGCCAGCAGCACATAATGGCTGGTCTGGGCCGGGTCGCCCAGGGTGGCGCCGCTGACGCCCGAGACGATGCCGAAGATGGCTCCCAGCCCGTCGTTGACGCCATAGATGGCGTCGCCGATCCACGAGCCCGGCTGGCTGCGTCCCTGGTTGCGCTTGGAGAGCAGTTCCTCGAGGACCGCCTTGGGGTCGATTCGGGGGGCACCGGCAGGGGCCGTATAGTGGCCGCGCAGCAGCGCGCCCAGCTCGCGGTAGTGTTCCTTTTCGTCCTCGATGACGTGCTGCAGAATGGCGATCGAGTCCTCGTCGCCCAATTCCTTCAACTGAGTTCCATAACGGGCGATGTCGCGGCTTTCGTCAATCTCGACACGGCGCAAAGCCATGCGCATGCCGCCTGCCCGGTTGGCCAGCGAATCCGCATCGCCGCCGGGGCTGCCGCGGTAGACCGGATCGGCTCCGCCCAGTTCGCGGATGCGGCCTTGCCAGAGTATGGCGTGTTCCATTTCTGCCTGGGCCAGATGGCGCAGCACCTGGGCGCGCACCGGATCGTTGTCCCGGTCAGCCATGGCCTGGTAGGTGTGGTAGCCCGCCATTTCGGCCTGCCAGTTCCCTTCGAGGGCGGCCAGAACTTTCTTCACTTTGGCGTTACTTAAGGTTACATTGGCCACGCGCTTTTTCTTCTCCTTGCTGTCTCTTCAGGATACGGTATTGCTCCCGCCTCGGGCATCTGCGGAGGCGATCCTCGATCTTTTGCCCATGTGCGGGCTCGCAACCGCGGCGCGCTTTTCATCCCGGTGGATTCTTCCGGTGAGGAACAGGGCAGATCCGAGCCGGGACAGCGGCATCCGGGTGCCGCCGCGGGGGCAGAACGCCACAGCGAGCCGACGCCTGGCACCGGAACGCGCTTTTCCGTGGTCCTTTGCCTCCCGGATCTCTTTTTTCCTCATTTTCCAAATTCAGGCCGTCTTCCGCACAGCCTGGCACGGGCCTAAACTCGATGGATATGGCCACTCTTCCTACCCTGGCATTCGACGCCGGATTGCCGGCCAATGTGGACGCCGAACGGACCATCCTCGGCGCGATCCTGCTGGACAACGCGGCCCACGCCGAGGCTGCGGAAAAGCTTGAAGCCGAGGATTTTTCCCTCGATTCGCATCGCCGCATCTTCCTGCGCATGAGCGAGCTGATCAACGCCCAGCGGGCCGTGGACATCGTCACCCTGTCGAATGAGCTGGCTCGCTTCAAGGAAATCGAAGCGGTCGGCGGGGTGGCTTATCTGGCCTCGCTGACCGAGGGGTTGCCGCGCCGTCCGGTCATCGAGGAGTACATTCGCATCGTCAAGGACAAGAGCCAGTTGCGCCGGTTGATGGCGATCTGCTCGACGGCCATTGCGCGCGCCGCGGACCAGAGCGAAAACGCTCTCGACGTCATCGACGCCACCGAGACGCAACTGCTTGAAGTCAGTGAAAAGGGCATCAGCCAGGGCCTTCAATCGCTTGACCAGATTGTCCAGTACTCCTTCGGCACCATCGACAATCTCTTCAAGCAAAGCCGCGAAGTCACCGGTCTGGCCACCGACTTCACCGAGTTCGACCGCATGACCAGCGGCTTGCAGAAGGGCGAGCTGATCATCATCGCCGCCCGGCCCTCGATGGGAAAGACCGCGCTGGCCATCAACCTGGCCCAGAATGCGGCGGTCAACCACGCCGCCATCGTGGCCATCTTCAGCCTCGAAATGAGCAAGGAATCGCTGCTGCGCCGCATGCTGGCTTCGCAGGCCTGGGTCGATCAGCGCCGGCTGCAAACCGGGTTCATTGCGCGCGAGGATCAGGCGAAGCTGGAAAACGCCCTGGGGCAACTGGTCGAATCCCGCCTGTTCATCGACGATACGGCTGGCATCTCGCTTTCCGAGGTGCGCGCCAAGGCGCGCCGCCTGCGGCAAAACGCCGGCGGCCTGGATCTGATTGTCGTGGATTATTTGCAATTGATGTCGGCCACTCTGCCTTCCTCCGGCGGACGGCGCTACGAGAACCGCACCCAGGAGGTTTCCGCCATCTCGCGCGGCCTCAAGGCTCTGGCCAAGGAACTGGACGTGCCGGTCGTGGCCCTTTCGCAGCTCTCCCGCGCCAGCGAGCGCCGCGGCGACGACAAGCGCCCGCTGCTGAGCGACCTGCGCGAGTCCGGTTCGATCGAGCAGGACGCCGACGTGGTGGCCTTCATCCACCGCGAAGCCTACTACAATCGCGACGAGGAACAGTCCGAAGCCGATCGCGCCAAATCCGAGATCATCCTCGCCAAGCAGCGCAACGGACCCACCGGCACGGTTCATCTCAACTTCATCTCCCGCTTTACCCGCTTCGACAATCCCGACATCGATCACGCCGCCTGATGCGAAGCCGGGGGCGTGGGCCGCACCCATCTTTTGCCGGCGCCCTTTTCCTGGTCCGGTTGCGGATCCGGCTCTGACGGGTGAAGCGCTTTGTTCGTCGCAAGCGTCCGGAAAACAGCAGAAGACCGCGGCGTATCGCCTTCCGGAAATCGGCCGCGGACGAGCCTCGGCGGCGCGATGAATCGAGCCGGGAGGCAGGCGCGCTGCGGGTGTTCCCCTGGCAGGAACGGCGCAGTGATATTCTGGTAGCGTCGATCGAACGGTGTTTTGCAGTTCCAATCAAGTCAGGTCCAGAGAGAGCCAAGCTATGTCATGGAACGACCTCGAATTCGCTTTTGCTCCCGTGCGCGATCAGGTGCGCGACCTGCGGGAGTATCTTTGACCCCGCTCGCATCCGCAGGGAATTAGCGGCAATTGAAACCAGGCTGGCCGATCCGGCGCTGTGGAACGATCCCAATGCAACCAGGCCGCTGATGCGCGAGAAGAAGCGCCTGGAAGAGTTGCTGGCCGACGATGAGCAACTGGAGCGCCGCTCAGGCGACATCGAAGCCTGCTTCGAGCTGGCTCGCGAAGGCGAAGAAGTGCCCGCCGATCTGCTGGCGGATCTCGATCGCGACATCGCTGCCCTGGCCGCCTTTGCCGAGGAACTGGAGGCGCGCACCATGCTCTCCGGCGAGGCCGACGCGTTGAACGCGATTGTCACGGTCCACCCCGGAGCGGGCGGCACCGAGAGCCAGGACTGGGCCGAGATGCTCATGCGCATGTATCTGCGCTGGGCCGAGCAACAGGGATTCAAAACCGAAATCAACGACCTTCAGGACGGCGAGGAGGCGGGCATCAAGTCGGTCACCTTTACCATCACCGGCGAGTACGCCTTCGGGATGCTGGCCGGAGAGAGTGGCGTGCATCGGCTCGTGCGTATCTCGCCTTTCGATGCGGCCAAACGGCGTCACACCTCGTTCGCTTCGGTTTACGTTTCGCCGGAGATTGACGAGACGATTCATGTGGACCTGAAGCCCGAGGATCTGCGCATCGACACCTACCGCTCGGGCGGCAAGGGCGGCCAGCACGTGAACACAACGGACTCTGCCGTGCGCATGACCCACCTGCCGACGGGCATTGTCGTCCAGTGCCAGAACGAACGCTCGCAGCACAAGAACCGCGACCGGGCCATGAAGATGATGCGCTCGCGGCTCTACGAATATGAACTCGAAAAAAAGCGCGCGGCCAGCAGGGAGCGGGAAGACTCGAAGCTCGACATCAACTTCGGCTCGCAGATTCGTTCCTACGTCTTGCAGCCGTACCGCATGGCCAAGGACCATCGCACCAAGGTCGAGGTGGGCGACGTGGACAGGGTTCTGGACGGCTATCTCGATCCGTTTTTGCGCGGCTACCTGCTGGCCAGACGGCGCGGCACGGCCGTGGCGGCGGGCGCCGACGATGACATGAATGTGTGAGCCGGCAAGGGGCTGCCCGCTGGCCATCAAAGCTCGGTGAGAGCGCGGCGTGCAGCGTCCTCAATCAATCAGGAGATGGATTCCCTGTCTGAAAAGACAACAAGAGAGGTCAAGAATGAACGATCCCGCAGTGAACGATCCCGCAGCGAACGACCCCGTAGTTATCGAAGAGATGCTTGCCAAGGCGCGCAACATTGCCGTTGTGGGCATCAGCAGAAAGCCTGACCGCGCCAGCTACAACATCGCCCGTTACCTGGCAGCCAACGGCTACCGCGTTTTTCCAATCAACCCGGTCCTGACCGAGGTGCTCGGGCTTGCCTGTTTCCCGAATCTCGAATCAGCGCAGGAAGCGGCCCGTTCGCAGACCGGTTCCGGAATCGATTTGGTGGATGTCTTCCGCGCCCCCGAGCACGTTCCACCCATCGTCGACGATGTGATCCGCCTGGGAATTCCCTATCTCTGGTTGCAGGACGAGGTCATTCATGAAGAGGCCGTGGCCCGCGCCCGGGCCGCGGGCGTTCGCGCTGTCCAGAACGACTGCATCTTCCGTGAGCATGCCGCCTGGATGAGCAGGCGCGGAGAGTAGTGATGCTCTGCAAGCAGCCATCTTCCGCTTTCCGGAAAAACTTGAGGGAAAGGAAGCGGACTCTTTCGGCCCGGCTGAAGGCGCCAGGAATTTGGCTGCTCCTGCTGCTGCTCGCGGGGGGGCTGCCAGCCTGGGCCGTGGCAAGTTCCGCCGCTGCCCCCCATGTGCGCGTTGAACTGGTGGCTCCCGAGGAGGATTTCTACCCCGGCAGCCCGCGCAACGACGCGGGATTCTATTTCAAGCTGGACCCGGGCTGGCACATCTACTGGAAGAATCCGGGCGATGCCGGCGAGCCGCCGCAGGTCCAGTGGAAACTGCCTCCGGGCGTGACGGCCGGACCGATCCAGTTCCCGGCTCCACAGCGGCTGCCGCTGGGACCGCTGATGGACTTCGGCTATCAGAACGAGGTGTTGCTGCC
>JBMFHN010000142.1:0-6158 GCA_049976805.1 Occallatibacter sp.
CGATAGAAATGGCTCTATATCATGCACTTGGACGACTACCCGAACCGGAGACCGCCCACAGATTCTGCTGAGGAGGCCATTTTTACTCTTGCCGAAGAGGGGACCGCGCGCTCACGGCCGGCGACTGGCGAACCGGGATCGCAGAAATTGCGGCGATCGAGACGGCATGCACGGTCAGCGCTCCTACCTTGTATCCTAGAAAGTTGTCCCCAAGGTTGCCATGATGAGCCAGACACTGAAAGCCGTGCGCGGGACGCGCGACCTGCTGCCGCCGGAGACGGCGCTTTGGAACCGGATCGAGCAGACCGCGCGCGCGGTTTTTGCCCGCTACAACTTCGGCGAGATTCGCACGCCGATCTTCGAGGACACGGCGCTCTTCGCCCGCGGCGTGGGCGAGGAGACCGACATCGTCTCGAAAGAGATGTACACCTGGGAGGATCGCGCACGGGCGCAGTCGGAGAAGGCGCAATCGCTCACGCTGCGGCCGGAAAACACGGCCGGCGTGGTGCGCGCCTATATCGAGCACAAGTTGGGCGAGTCGGGCCAACTGCAGAAGCTCTACTACATTGGCCCGCAGTTTCGTCGCGAACGGCCACAGAAGGGCCGTTACCGCCAGTTTTTCCAGATCGGCGCGGAGGTCATCGGCCCGCCTTCCGCAGGCAGCGAATCGCCGCTGCGCGATGCCGAAGTGCTGGAGATGCTGGCCACGCTGCTCGACGAGCTGGGCATTCGCGGCTGGACACTGCACTTGAACTCCGTCGGGTCGGCGGCGGACCGGGCGCGCTACAACGAAGCTCTTCGGGCCGCTCTGGCACCCGTGGTTTCGCAGATGTGCGGAGATTGCCAGCGGCGGGCGGAGACCAATCCGCTGCGGGTGCTGGACTGCAAGGTGCCCGAGGACCAGCCGATCATCGACGCGCTGCCCCGGGTCGCCGACCATCTGGACGAAGAGTCGAAGAGGCACTTTGCCGCGGTGACGGCGGCGCTGGACGCGGCCGGCGTGCCCTACACGCGCAACCACCGGCTGGTGCGCGGGCTGGACTACTACACGCGGACGACCTTCGAGTTCACGCATGGAGGATTGGGGGCGCAGAATGCGCTGCTGGGCGGCGGGCGCTACGACGGGCTCTCGGAGATGCTGGGCGGGCCGCGCGCGCCGGGGATCGGCTTCGCCATGGGCGAGGATCGGCTGGCGCTGACGCTGCAGGCGCAATCCGATCAGAGTTCAGCCGCGCAGCAGAAGGCGGACGCATTTGTGGCGCCGCTCGGCGAGAGTCTCAACGCGGCCGCGCTCAACCTGGCCCGCGAACTGCGCCACCAGGGGCTGTGGATCGAACTGGGCGAAGGCGGCTTCCGGCTGAAGAAATCCTTCGACGCGGCGGAAAAGACCGCGCGCCAGATCGTCATTCTGGGCGAGGACGAGCTGAAATCCGGTATTCTGACCGTGAAGAACTTCTCCACCGGCGTGCAAACCAAGGTTCCGCGCGCGGAACTGGCGACGTTTCTGGCATAATCTGCAGGCCCACAGAGGTTGGCATTTCAATGACAAACGCCGATAAAATTCGCGGATACATCAGCACGCAAGCACGAGGAAAGGGTATCTGCGACGATTGCTTGTCATAAGTCCTTGGTATTCACCCCAGGCAGACGGTCAATCAAGTCTGCCGCGGGTTTCAGCGGAGCGGTGAAGTTGTCAGACGGAGCGGGATATGCTCCTACAGAAATCACGGACACGAAAAGATACTTAACTTTGCGGCGGATACCGGTGTAAAACCACCTGTTTTGCCCGAACCTCCGCAGAGGCCATCGAGTCTGGAAGAACAAACGACCACTCTATCGAATTGGATATTCGATGCCGCGAAGTACATGGACCGGATCGAGAACTTGTCATATTCCCTGGAAGAACCCTTTGCAGCTCGCGTTTCTCGACTCAGGCGTGGAGGGCTCATCTCTTCGTTACTTTCCGCCAAAATGCTCCATTTGAATTCTTTTCGAAATCAGGTGGTGAAACAACGAAGGGCGCTCGACGCTCAGGAATGGGATTTGGCCAGGCGATACATCGACGTGTGTCGATCCGAATGGAAGGAACTCAACTAATCAAACCGCAGGATGCTGCTCTGCTCAATCCACCAGCTTGGCGATCTCGTCCAGATCGAAGCGGGCTTTGCTGCCTTCGAGTGTAAACGCCCTCTCAGCCAGCGCTTCAAGCTTGCCCTCGCGATACCGATACGCTGGCCCCTCGGGATCGACGATTAAAATCGTGCGGATTCCCATCTTCTCGTAGCGTTCTCCTTTTTTCATTACGCGTCCGACCTGGTCGGCAGGCGAGAGAACCTCGATCACGGCGACCGGCGGATGTGTGGCGATGGATTCGGCCGGAAGGTTGCGGTCCAACAGCGTGACGTCAGGAATCAGAAAGCTGCAGGCATCCACCTGCACACGCAGTTCCGGACGCACCCGGATGCCAGCGCTCACGGCCTGCGTGCGAAACCAGGCGCAGATCGCTTCCTGCCATGCGGAGTGTTCGTTATCTCCCATCGTGCTCTCTCTCTCCACAATCTGGCCGTCGATATACTCTGCGTCAGGCGAGTAGGAGCTTCGGAGATATTCTTCGACGGGCACAAAAACCGGCGCGGTTGCCATCTCGTCTCTCCTTGTGCCCATCATAGTGCGGTGCAAATCGAAAAGGAATAGGCAAATCCTGGATTTACCGTTCGATTCAGAGATCTTTGCGAACCCTCTCCATTACAATCGAGAGAGCATGGCACTCGACTTTTTAGGCAATCTCGAACGAACGCATTATTGCGGCGAACTGCGCGCCGCGCATGCCGGCCAGCAAGTGGTTCTGATGGGCTGGGTGAACCGGCGCCGCGACCACGGCAACCTGATCTTCCTGGATCTGCGCGACCGCTCTGGCATCACGCAGATCGTGCTGGACAAGGAACTGGTGCCCGAAGGCCACGCCAAGGGCGAACAGGTGCGGCCGGAGTACGTGGTGGCCGCCGTGGGCCGGGTGCGGCTGCGCGCCAGCGACGCCATCAACCCCCGGATGGCGACGGGCGAGATCGAGATCGAGGCCTCCGAGCTGCGCGTGCTCAACGACACCCGCCTGGCGCCGTTTTCGCCCTCGGAAGATGCGATTCAGAATGAGGAAGTGCGGCTCAAGTACCGCTACGTGGACCTGCGGCGGCCCGAGATGCAGCACAATTTCCGCCTGCGCCACGAGATTACGCTGGCCATCCGCGACAACCTCAGCCAGCAGGGTTTTCTGGAGATCGAAACGCCGATTCTGACCAAATCGACGCCCGAGGGAGCGCGGGATTTCCTGGTGCCCAGCCGCGTGCATCCGGGCGAGTTCTACGCGCTGCCGCAGTCGCCGCAGATCTTCAAACAAATTCTCATGATCTCCGGCTTCGACAAATATTTCCAGATTGCCCGCTGTTTCCGCGACGAGGACCTGCGCGCCGACCGGCAACTGGAGTTTACGCAGATCGACCTGGAGATGAGCTTTCCGCGTCAGGAGTCGGTCTTTGCCGTCGTGGAAGAGTTTCTGGCGGCCGGCTTTGCCGCCGCGGGCGTCGCCTTGCCGGCGCCCTTCCCGCGCATCAGCTACGACGAGGCGATGCGGCGCTACGGCACCGACAAGCCGGACCTGCGGCTGCCCGGGCTGACGGACGTGCGTCAGGCGTTTGCCGACCAGGATCTGGCTGCGCTCCAGATCGATCCGGCGCTGCCCGTCGTCGCGCTGCGCATCCCCGGGGTGGGAGAGATGAGCCGCAAGGAGCGCGAGGACAATCATCCGCTCTTCGACCTGAAAAAGGGAGCCAAGTTTATCGACGATTTCAAGCGGCTGGCCAAGGGTTTCCCGGATCAGGCCGCCAAAGTGCGCGCGCTGTCGGGAGCCTCCGAGGCCGATTTCGTGATTCTTGTGGCCGGCGACCCGGCCCATCCGGTCAAGGCCAGCGATACCAAATTCGAAGGCCGGCTCTCAGAGCGCGAGATCAACGTCTACTCGGCCGCCGGCAACTTCCGTACCGAACTGGCCAGGAAGTACGCGGACCGTCATGGGGCTTTCGCCGTGACCGGGAAAGTTGTCGAGGAGGCCGCCCAGCGCCCGGTCTCTGCGGTCGATGGGACGGCGGCTTTTCGGCCGATCTGGATCACGGATTTTCCCATGTTCGAGTACGACGCGGCCCTCGGCAAGTGGATGCCGGCGCACCACCCCTTCACCTCGCCTCACGAGGCCGATATGGCCAATCTGCTCAGCGATCCGGCCAGCGTCCGCGCCAACTGCTACGATCTGGCGATGAATGGCCTGGAACTTGGGTCGGGATCGATCCGCATCCACCGCAAGGATGTGCAGCAGCAGATCTTCGCTTCGCTCGGCATCAGCGACGAGGAGGCTCGCGCCCGCTTCGGTTTCTTTCTGGACGCACTCGAGTACGGCACGCCGCCCCATGGCGGCATTGCGCTGGGCCTGGACCGCATTGTGATGCTGCTGGCTGGCGCGCCCAGCCTGCGCGAGGTGATCGCCTTCCCCAAGACCGCCAAGGCCATCGACCTGATGGTGGACGCGCCGACCACGGTCAGCGAACAGCAGTTGAAGGAGTTGCACATCCGAGTCGCGCTGAAGAGCTAGAGCCTCGTTCCCCTGTCTGAGAAGCGATCCGGAAGCCGTGCGAAGATCCGATGCGCGGTTCTCTCCACGGCGCTCCGCCGGAAAGGCCGGCAGGCCCGGAAACCCAGAGCCACCAGCCCGCACAACCCACGGCCGTGCGCCCGGCGCATGGCCAGCCAGGGTGTGTACGATCCCGGCTGCCGGATGCAGCCCCCGGGGCAGATGCCGTCTTGCAGACTATGATCCTTCTGCCAGCGCCTGCAGAAAGCGAAGCCCGTCCATGCGGTACTTGAATGCCTTGCGTCCATCAACGAACACGACGGGAATCTCATCGTTGTACTTCTGCCGCAGCTGAGGATCGGCGTCGATGTCGATCTCGCGCCACTGGAAGTCGGCGTCGCCCTGCAGTTTGGCCAGCGTCTCTTTCACGACGTCGCAAAGATGGCAGCCCTTCCGTGAATAAACCACAACCTCGTGCATGGGACGATTGTAGGCCCATGCACGGGCTTGGGACCGGCCGGGCTGCCAGGCTCAAAGCCTGACCGGGAAGACGAGCAGAACGGCACGCAGGAATCCGCCTCGAAGCCGGGAATCTTCCGGTCGATTCAGGGCCGGTCAGGGCTTGGGCACTGCCTGCTGCTTGACTCCCGCAATCGACCGGTTCGTAAACTCGATCACTTCGCCAGGCTCGCTTCTGGAGGTTTTCGCGGAGGATTCAAACCAGCGGCTGATGAACACCTGCGCATGGGATTCGCCGCAATAGTGGCGCGCGTTGGGCGCGTCGGCGGCTTCCTTTGTCCACTTGAACAGAGTCATTTGATTTTCGGTGCAGTGGATCACGATCCACCGTATCGGGTTGTCGCTCTCGGCGCCGCAAATCTCACATCGGTATATGGTGTCGATCATCGCCGTGCCTCGTTTCCAATTATCCACCCGTTTTCACCCATTGAGGGTGGCGGAATCATTGCCAGGGTTCGCCGAAGAAGAGACGGCCACGGGGCCCCGGGGTATTCGGCAAGGAAAGAAAAAATCCGATCCAACAAGCGAGGGGCGACTGCGCGGGCAGCCGCCCCCCTCAAAGACAGTTTCCGGTGGTTTATTGGGCCGCGGCTTTCAGACCGGCCTGCTCGGCCAGCGCTGCGGCCTTGTCGGTCGCCTCCCAGGTGAACTCCGGCTCGGTGCGGCCGAAGTGGCCGTAAGCGGCGGTCATCTGGTAGATGGGCCGGCGCAGCTTCAGGCTCTCGATGATCTGCTTGGGCTGGAGCGCGAAGTTCGCGCGCACCAGATCGGTCAGCTCGGCCTCGCTGATCTTGCCCGTGCCGAAGGTTTCCACCCGCACACTGACCGGGTCGGCAACGCCGATGGCATAGGCGAGCGCGACTTCGGCGCGACTGGCCAGCCCGGCAGCCACGATGTTCTTGGCGATGTAGCGCGCCATGTATGCAGCGGACCGGTCGACTTTTGTCGGATCCTTGCCACTGAATGCGCCGCCTCCGTGACGGCCCGCGCCGCCGTAGGTATCGACGATGATCTTGCGGCC
>JBMFHN010000143.1:0-6146 GCA_049976805.1 Occallatibacter sp.
CCGTGATTGTCATCAAGCCGCGTTCGACCACATAATGCACCCAGTCATGCCCCCGGGAGGACAAGGCCGGCCGCATGCCGGCCCTGCCCTCCGGCGATGCGGCCCATCGCCTTTGTGCTGATCCTTGCGCGGGCGGGTGAGCGGGATATCCGCGCAGGCGGAAGCACAATCCGGCTTTCCGATGCCCTGAATTCCGTCCGCGCACGATAGAATCGAAGCATGATCAAGGGAATTTCCTTTCTTCGTCCCGTGGGTAACCGGACCGCCTCGGACCGGCTGGCAAGCTTCTTCTCCGCGCTGGGTTTTGCTTCCGGCAAGGGATGGAGCGAAGAAAACAGCCGCGGTGTGTCGTTTCTGGCACCGCTGGGCAATCTCGAGTTTGTCGATGGGCAGATGCCCGGCACAGCCGACATCCTGGTCGAGGTGACGGAACTGGACGCCGTTTACCAGGCCGCCGCAGCCTGGCTGCGCGCGGAAGGCGACGAGGCGGCGGCGCGCCTTTCTCCCATCGCGGAAACACACTGGAATGCGCGCCTGTTCACCGTCGCGCCGGAAACCGGTTTCTCTTTCAGCTTCTGGGCGTGGACTGACCCGCTCAAGGGCAAGCCGGTGGCCGTCGAAGGCGATTTGTCGGCTGAAGGGATGAAATTCGCCATCGTCGTCGCCCGCTGGAACGCGGTGATTACCGAACGGCTGCTGGAGGGCGCTCTGGACGCCCTGTTGCGCAGCGGGGCAAAACGGGCGGACATCGAAATTGTGCGGGTTCCCGGTTCGTGGGAGATTCCCGCCGCTGCCCGCACGGTAGCCAGCCGCGGTCATGGCGCAAGCCGGGTGGACGCCATCATCACGCTCGGCTGCCTGCTGCGCGGGGAAACCGCCCATTACGAAGCCATCTACAACGAGGTGGCGCACGGTATCGGCCAATCGCAGCAGGAGACTGGCGTTCCGCACAGTTTCGGCGTGCTCACCTGCGAAACCCTCGAGCAGGCTCTCAACCGTGCCGGCATCAAGGCCGGCAACAAGGGCTTCGAAGCGGCGACGGCGGCCATCGAGATGGTCAGCCTGACCCGGAAACTCCAGCCCGGCGGCGCAGGCGGTCCCGCTTGAACGCCGCACCGCATCACGGCTCGGGGCGACGCAAGTCGCGCGAGCTGGCCATGCAGATGCTCTTTCAGGCCGACATCGGCAGGCAGGCGCCGGAACAGGTGCGGGCCACGTTCTGGAAGGCTGGCGGCGAGGTCGAACCCGAGGTTCGCGGCTTTGCCGAAGATCTGTTTCGTGCGGTCCAGGCCCATCAGGAGGAAATTGACGAGTTGATCGTGGCCAACTCCAGGCACTGGCGCCTCGAACGCATGTCCGCCGTGGACCGCAACCTGCTGCGCATGGCCGTGGGTGAAATGCTGGACTTCAGGATGACGCCGTTTCCCATCGTCATCAATGAAGCCCTGGAGATTGGCCGCCGCTACTCCGCGCCCGAATCCATCAACTTCCTCAATGGAATGCTGGACGCGATTGCGCGTGAGCTGATGGGCAGGCAAAGCAGCGGCTCCCGCTGATTACCCCGGCTCTTTTACCTCGTTCTCCAGCAGCCAATAGTGGAAACCATCGACGATGGCCATCAGGGCCGCCTGGTTCAAATCGCTGCTGACCCCGGCAGTGACCCAGGGTTCGTGGCCGTTGGCGTGAAAGCTGACCGTCACGCGGACATGAGCTGCCGTATCATGGGCGGAAACGTCGAGGGCGGCCACGCTGAAGGTGCCCAGGCGCATCAGCGCCAGTGCCGGGTACCATTTTTCCAGCTCGCACCGCATGGCCTTGGTCAGGGCATCGACCGGTCCGGCGCCCTCGGCCCGGGTGACGGCGATGGTCGAGTCTCCGATCGACAGCAGCATCGAAGCCTGCACATAGCGGCTGCGGGTTTCGTCCGACTCGTCCAGCACTCTCCAGCTTCGGACGGTGAAGCGGTTGTGCAGACTCCCGAGCACCTTCATGCAGGCCAGCCGGAAAGAAACCTCGCTGGCCGTGAAACCGCCACCTTCGATCATCGCCTGGTTGGCATCGATCAATTGCTGCGCCTGCGCGGAATCGAGCGGAACGCCGAGCGAGCTGGAGAGCAGAACGATATTGGCCCGGCCCGACTGACCGCTGACACCGATCACCGGAGCGGCGCCGACCTGGGCGGGATCGCACCAGAGGTAGGCTCCAGGGTTCTTGCGCTCACTTGATCCGTGCATCCCGGCCCAGGTCCCGAAGGCTCCGGTTCCGACGATGGGCGCGCCATGCGGCGGCTCCAGCCCGAAAGCCGCATAGGCCGCATGCGCCAGGCCGGTCAGCCCGCTCAGCGACTCGGGCTTGACGAACTCGGCCTCGCCGCGCAGTTGCATTCCGCCAACCACCGTCGAAAGGTTCACGTTGCCGCACCGCTCGCCCGTTCCCACCAGCGTGCCCTGCACGTGAATCGCTCCCGCCAGAATCGCGGCCCGGGTATTGGCCACTCCCAGACCACGGTCCGTATGGCCGTGAAATCCAAAACCGGCGCCGGGATAATCCCGCCGCAGACCACCGATCAACTGGGCGACTTCCTCCGGGCTGGCTCCGCCGTTGGTGTCGCAGACCACGATTCGGTCCACCTTCTGGCGGGCGCACTGATCCACCATCTGATGGAAGTACTCCCGGCTGCGCTGGCTGAAATCGGCCGCGCAGGGGGCGCCGTTTTCGCAGCGTCCGCAAACAGCATCCATGGAGTGCTCCAGGTCCACGATGATTTCCAGACCGTTGTCCTGAAGACACGCGATGGTTTCGTAGGCCATCAGCAGATTTTCCTCGGGCGTCGTCTCGAGCGAGCGCATCACGTCGAGCAGACGGGATTTGACAACCACCACTGCCGCGGGAACACGCTGCCTGTGGGCAAGGATGAACTGCACATCGGGCCATTGCCGGACATTCGTGCCGCGGCCGCGCGTCCTGCCGAAGAGGGCCAGTTTCATGGCTCCTGTGTCCACCGCGCCGAGGGCACCCGCCAGATCGGCCACAAACTGATTGGCGCCGGCAAAGCCGATCTCCGCGTAGCGGACCCCAAAAGCGTCCATGCGCCGCAGCAGGCCAATGGCGTTCGGCACAGAGATGTCGATATTCGGCTGCTGCAGGCCATCCCGCAGGCTGGTATCGAAAAGTTCGACCTTGGGCGTCTGATTCAATGGATGAACGCTCCTCTGGGTGGATAATTTTTTCGTGGAAGATGGTTGCGCAATGCGCAGTCTTGCCTTTCATCATACTCTCAGGCCGCGAGAAGAATCTGCCCAAAGCCGGAGGCCATAGGGTTTCCAGGCGGGCTGACGCTCCGCGCGGACCGAGAAGCCGCGCGGAAGCCCGCAGCGCGGTCTCCAGACTCTTTTTCACAGTGCGCACAGGTCGCCGTGCCAAAGGGCCGCACGTTCTGTTACCCTCTCAATCGCATGGAATTCGCCAATCTCCGCATCGTGAAACGACCTCCGCTGGCCATCCTCACCATCGACCGGCCTCAAGTCCTCAACGCTCTGAACGCCGCCACCCTCGTTGAACTCTCAGCCGCCTGCGAAGATCTGTCCGCCGAGGCGGCCATCCGCGTCATCCTTCTGACCGGCGCCGGAGAGCGGGCCTTTGTCGCCGGCGCCGACATCCGCGAACTGGCAGAACTGACCAGTGAAGAGGGACGGGCCTTTGCTCTGCGTGGACAGGAACTTTTCCGCCGCCTGGAGACGATGGGAAAACCGGTGATCGCCTGCATCCGGGGCTTTGCCCTGGGTGGGGGTTGCGAGCTGGCCATGGCCTGCTCGCTGCGTCTGGCCTCCGAAGACGCCCGTCTGGGACAGCCCGAGGTCAAGCTCGGCATCATGGCCGGCTACGGCGGCACGCAGCGGTTACCGCGTCTGGTGGGCCGCGGCACGGGACTCAAACTGCTGCTCACCGGCGCCATCATCGAAGCGCGCGAAGCTCTGCGCATTGGATTGGTCGATGAAGTTCTGCCCGCCGCCGAACTGATGCCCCGCGCCGAGGCCCTGGCGCGGGAAATCGCAGCCAACGCCCCGCTGGCCGTGGCTGAAACCCTTCTCGCCGTCGATGAAGGGATCGATTTGCCGCTCGACCTGGCCTTGCTGCGTGAGGCTGCGCACTTCGGCCATCTCTGCGGCACCGCCGACAAGCACGAGGGAACGCAGGCCTTCCTTGAAAAACGGCCGCCCGCATGGAAAGGCGAATGACGGGCAGGGGGCCGTCCTTGTTATTCTAGGAATCGTGATGGGACGCGCACTCCTCCGGTGTTTTTCCGTTATGGCCTGCCTGCTCGTGTTCTGTCTGACCGCCTGCCACAAGGAAGAGCGGGCTGTGGCCGGAGCGGCTGAAAACGCCGTTCAAGCCGAGCACAATGCGCAGGCTGCGGCAAGCGAGCAAGATCGCGAAGGCGCCGCCATCGATCGGATTCCGCTGCCTACCAAGAGCCTCTATGCCAATGTGAAGACCGCCTCGGCCTGGATGAATCCCTTTCTTTCCGTCGGCCCGGCAAGCTTCAGCCTGCGCACAGCCATCAACAGCATGGACACGGCTGCGGGGCGGCATCCTCGCCCCGTCCATTTCCGCGAGATCCAGTTGCATCCCGCGGATCTGGCCCCAGATCTGGTCGCCTTGCCTCCCGGCGCTTGGCCTTATGGCCGTGTGATCGCCGTGGCCGAGGCGCCACAGGCTCACGCAAAGGACCGGCTCAGGGTCCGCCGCAACGTGGAATCCGTGATCCAGCAGCTGAACGATCTGGGCATTGTCGTCGAAGAGTGGCCTACGCGCTGACATCCGCACAAAGGCAGAAACCAGATCGCGGGGAGCGTCTCCCCGCAGTCTGAACGGCAGGCAGCCGCACGGAAGACGGCCCTTTCTCCTGATTCCCTTTGCGCGCGGCCTTCCCTCTCGGATTCCACCGGCTGCCGGCCGGATGGGCTACTTGGGCTGCGGCTGCGCGGGGGAGGCGCCCTTCGGCGCGGACGAGGCAGCGGGCGCCGGGCGCGTTCCGTTCGTGATCGCGGGGTGATGAGGCGGCAATTGCAGGTCGGTTACGTCAACCAGCTTGACGTCGAAGATCAGATCGGCCTTGGGCGGAATGCCGGGATGCGCAGCGTCGTATCCGGGATGTCCCATGGCTCCATAGGCCAGCTGCCAGGGCACAAAAAGCCGGCGTTCACCACCAACACGCATTCCGGCAAAACCCTGATCAAAGCCGGGAATCACGCGGCCAAACCCCTGAGGAAAACGAAAGGGCGGAGGCGGTCCGAGCACCGGCTTGCCGTCGGAACCGAGCAGCGGCTTGCCATCGGAACCGAGCAGCGGGGAACGGGGGTGGTCGTAGGAGGAATCGAACTTGCGGCCGCTGGCGGCCAGCCAGCCCGTGTACTCGACCGTATAGAGCTTATAGGGCTCAGCCACTGCGCCGGTGCCGATCTTGATCTCCTGGTAACGCAGGGAAAAAAGGGTCTTCGGAGTTCCGGGAACGGAAGGAATGCCGCCGGGTAGCACCTCCGCCTTTGCGGTGGCGGGCTGGCTGAAGGTGGAGGACGGCGCGGAAGTTTGAGCACTTACGGCCGCAGTGCTGGCCGCCAACAACAGGATCAAAATGGCTGGTTTCATGGCGTGTTCGGACTCCAGAGGATTTCTGGGAAAAGTGTATCAGGCGCTCCCGATCCGGCTCACTCGGCCAGCAGGCCAGCCAGCAGGGCGGTCCGTGGACTCAGATGCTCAACGAAGATGGATTCGTGACGGGCGTGCGCGCCTTCACCGACCGCGCCCATGCCGTCCAGGGTGGGAATTCCCAGGGCGGAGGTGAAATTACCGTCCGAGCCGCCGCCGCTCGCGGCTTCTTCCAGTTGGAATCCCAGCTCGGAGGCCCGAGCCCTGGCCTCCCGGTAAAGCCGGACAGTTCCCGGTGTGCGCACCATGGGCGGGCGTCGGATTCCGCCCCGGACGGCAAGAGAACAGCGCGTGTCAGCCGCACGAAGAGAGGCGAATTTGCGCTCCATGAGGACGAAGGCGGCGTTGGCGCAGGCGCTGGAGTAGTCGTCCGCGTTTTTCTGCCAGGGGCGGATGGTTTCAAGGGTGAGCAGGCGGGAGCGGATGTTGTTGAGGAC
>JBMFHN010000144.1:0-6099 GCA_049976805.1 Occallatibacter sp.
ATCATCTGGCGCGGGCCTATCACCGCACCTGGGGCCTGCCCGTTGTCACCACGAATTGCTCCAACAACTACGGCCCCTTCCAGTTTCCCGAGAAGCTGATTCCGCTCATGATCCTGAACGCGCTCGAAGGCCGCCCGCTGCCGGTCTATGGCGACGGACACCAGGTGCGCGACTGGCTCTTTGTCCGCGATCACTGCTCGGCGATGCGCGCCGTGCTCGCCGGCGGCCGCGCGGGCGAAACCTACCATATCGGCGGCAACTGCCAGCGCCGGAACCTCGACGTGGTCACGGCGATCTGCGATCTGGTGGACGAGATGCGCCCCGACCCCGCGATTGGCCCGCGCAAACATCTTGTTGCCTTCGTTGAGGACCGTCCCGGCCACGACCGGCGTTACGCACTGGATGCGTCGAAAATCGGGCGCGAGCTCGGCTGGCGTCCGGCCGAAGACTTTGCCAGCGGGCTGCGCAAGACCGTGCGCTGGGTTCTGGATCATCCGGCGTGGGTGGAGGGTGTGCGAACCGGAGCCTACCTGGACTGGATCCAGTGCAATTACAGCGGGCGCGGCGCGGGCGGAGAGCGGTGGTAATGCGCCGCAGGTTGAAGCGCCCGCCCGGCACCCGATTTGAGCCATCCGGAGGCAGAAACCATCCTGCGGGGCTTCGCTGCCTGGTGAAAATCCTCATCGCTTCTACAATGGGAAGGAGAGAGGTTTCTCGATGCAGCGGGTCTATATGGACGCCAACGCCACCACCCCCTTGCTGCCAGAGGTGCTGGAAGCGATGCTCCCGTACTGGATGGAACAGTTCGGCAACGCCAGCTCGATTCATCGGGACGGCCAGCGGGCTCGCGCCGCCGTGGAACGCGCCCGCGCGACGCTGGCCGAGTTTCTGAACTGCCACGACGCCGAGGTGGTCTTCAACTCCGGAGGCACCGAGGGCGACAACACGGCCCTCTTCGGGCTGCTTCGGCCCGGCGATCACCTCATCACCACGGCGATCGAGCATTCGGCCATTCTGCGGGCGGCTGACCGGCTGGCCGAGCGCGGCATCGAGATCACCCTGATCGCGCCGATGGCCAACGGGCTGATCGATCCCGAGGAGATTCGCGGCGCCTTGCGCCCCGCGACGCGGCTGGTCAGCGTGATGCTGGCCAACAACGAGACCGGCGTCCTGCAGCCTGTCGAAGAGATCGGCCGGATCGCCGCCGCGGCTGGCGCCTACTTTCACATTGACGCCGTGCAGGGAGCCGGCAAGGTGCCGCTTGATGTCCGCCGTTTCGGCTGCCATCTGCTCTCCGTCAGCGCCCACAAAATGCACGGGCCGAAGGGAACCGGGGCGCTCTTCGTGCGGCGCGGAATCCCGGTTGAATCGCTGATCTTGGGCGGCAGCCAGGAGCGCCGCCGCCGCGCCGGAACCGAGAATGTGCCCGGCATTGTGGGCTTTGCCAAGGCTGCCGAGCTGGCCCTGCACTCGCTTGAAAACGGCGACCTGGACCGGCTGGCGAGGCTGCGCGACCGTCTGGAGGCCGGGTTGCTGGAGATCCCAGCCAGCGGGGTCAACGCGGCTTTCGATCAGGGGCGGCCCATTTCCCGCGTGGCCAACACCACCAACATCTGGTTTGACCATCTGGAGGGAGAGGCGCTGGTCATCGCGCTCGACCTGAAGGGAGTGGCCGTCAGCGGCGGCTCGGCCTGCCACTCCGGCGCCACCGAGCCCAGCCATGTGCTGATGGCCATGGGCATCGACAGGAGCCGCGCCCGCGCAAGCCTCCGTTTCAGCCTGCTGAAAACCGCGACCGAAGCCGACGTGGATTACGTCCTGAAGGCCGTTCCCGAGGCGGTCAGGCGCCTGCGCGCAATCTCGCCGGTCGAGGCGGGGACGGCCGGATGAAGTGAAAAATCGCGATGCCGGGCGGAAGAGCGCAGAGCGGAATTGCTGTCCATCCGCCGAAAGATGCTCGAAGAACAAAGGCATTTTGATGAAAAAGGAAGGATTTCCTGCATGACTGAACCCGTCGCCATCGCCGTGGCCATGTCCGGAGGGGTGGACTCCTCGACGGCGGCGGCGTTGCTCGTCCACGCCGGCAACGCGGTCGTGGGCCTGACGCTGCAGCTCTGGGATCAGACGCGGCTGGCCGGGTGGAACGGCGTTCCGGATGCGCCCCGTGCGGGTCGCTGCTGCTCGCTCGACGACGTTTACGACGCGCGCCGTGTGGCCGAACGGCTGGGCATTCCCTATTATGTCGTCAACCAGGAGGAGCGCTTCGAGACCGACGTCATCCGGCCGTTCGTCGCCGAGTACCTGGCCGGGCGCACGCCCATCCCCTGCTCGCTCTGCAACAACCACCTGAAGTTCGACCAGCTTTTGAAGACCGCGCGCTCGATCGGCGCCAGCTGCATCGCCACGGGCCACTACGCGGTGAACGAGTATGACCCGGAGCGCGGGCGCTGGATTCTGAAGCGCCCCGCTGACCTGGCCAAGGACCAGACCTATTTTCTTTTCGGCCTGACCCAGGAACAACTGGCCCACACGCTGTTTCCGCTGGGCCGGATGACCAAGCCGGAGGTGCGCGCCGTGGCGCGCGAGCACGGACTGGCGCTGGCCGAAAAGCCCGACTCGCAGGAGATTTGCTTCATTCCGGGAGGCGATTACAAGCAGTTTCTGACAGCCTATCTCGAAGAGCAGGGCCGGCCGCTGCCGGAGACCTCCGGTGAAGTGATCACATCGAGCGGCGCGGTGCTGGGCGAGCACGAGGGCATTTTCAACTTCACCGTCGGCCAGCGCAAGGGTCTGGGCGTCAGTTCGCCTTCACCGCTCTACGTGCTCGCGATCGATCCGGCCTCGCGCCGCGTGACCGTGGGCGCGGATGAGGAACTGGCGACCCGCACACTGCGCGCTCGCGATCTGAATTGGATTTCGATTCCGGCTTTGATTCGCCCTCTGCGCGTGAAGATCAAAATCCGTCATCGTCACGAGCCGGCCTGGGCCACGCTCGAGCCCTCCGGAAGAGATGCGGCACAAGCCATCTTCGATGAACCGCAGCGCGCCGTCACGCCCGGCCAGGCAGCGGTGTTTTATGACGGAGACGAGGTCGTCGGCGGAGGATGGATCGTTTAGACCGCCTGCGGGCAAGCCGTCATGCTGCTCCCGGTGCCGAGGCAATCGGTCATCCGCGGCGGGATTGTTCCTGAACCCAAGAGCCTGCTGCGCGGAAATCATCTCTCGCCCCAGGACCGGGACAGTCCCTCTCGAACAGCCCGGAGGCAGGATCTTCTTCCTGGATCCGTCTCCATCCTCCGTGGAACCCCGGGGCCATCGCATTTGGATTTCGCATTGCCGGCAGGAGCCGTCTTGAAAGGGCACGGCTTCCGCCGTGCCGCGTGCAGATCATGATGAAGATCTTCGGCCTTCAGGCCCCGAGGCATGGGGTTTTATTCCCGAAGCATCCCCCCAGCGGCTCAAGCCGGTCCGTTTTCCGCGCCGCTCTTCGGCACGGCTGAAGCCGTGCCCTTTCAAAACGGAATCATCCCGCTCTCTGAAATGCGATGGCCCTCCGTGGAACCTCCAGGGCAAACGCATCTTAATTGCTATATGCAGAGCGGGTTTGGCTTGTTGAGATGGGGAGATGGACAGTCCCCTGAAGTACTTTGCCGAGTTGCGTGATCCGCGGGTGGAGCGGACGCGCGAGCATCTTTTGGAGGAGATTCTTTTGATCACCATTGCCGCGGTCCTCAGCGGGGCCAATGGATGGAACGAGATCGAAGACTATGCGCGCTCCAAACACGCTTGGTTCAAGAGTTTTCTCACTCTTCCCGGCGGCATTCCATCGCACGACACCTTCAACCGGGTCTTCTCCGCCCTCGATCCAGAGGAGTTGGAAAAAGGCTTTGTCGCCTGGGTTTCGTCGATTGCCGAGCTAAGGGCTCGCGCATAATTAGATTGCACAATCACCATTTTTCGATACTGATGCAGCATTCCCTACAACTCCTGCGAGGCCGGGATCAAAAGTCGTAATTGTTCATCTTATTGGTGCGCAAACTCTTACGCTCGCCACTTCTCCGAACCCTCTGTGCCAAGATGAGTGAGACAGAGGCTGGTCGAGTAGCGCAGCGCGGAGTACCCGAAGATCGCTGCGCAGGCCCCACAAGAAGGCGCGGAGATTCAGGGAGCGTCGAGAAAGGGATGTGCTCGGAGGATGTGCGGGGCCGCGGCCCTCGCGCCGAAGGGAAAGACTCCCGTGGTGCTGGCCAACGCCCACCGATCCAGGCGGAGCGTGATTTCGACGGTGACCAACAAAGGCCAGATGCGCTGGAAGGTCTTTTCGGGCGCGCTGAATGCGAAGATCCTGATCGCCTTCATGCAGCGGCTGGTGCATGAGCGCGAGAAGCGGGTCTTCCTGATCCTGGACAACCTGCGCGTGCATCATTCCCAGGCGGTGAAGCAAGGGCTCGCGGAAAACGAAGAGACAATCGCCGTCTTTTACTTGCCCAGCGACTCGCCGGAGTTGAACCCGGACGAGTTGCTCAACGCCGAGCTGAAGCAGCATGAGACCAAGACCGCTCCGGCCAGAAACAAGATGGCCCTGACCCGCACCGCCATCGGCGCTCTGCGCAGCATCCAGAAGCAGTCCGGAAGGATCGAAAGCACCTGCTGAAATGCCGTCAATTCCCGGCCGATCGCCTCGCTCACTGGACCGGGTCGCATTTCGATGCTGAAGTGGGGCGCAGGATTCAGCTCGGGATGCGGGGAGAGCCCTCCCTTCATAAGTTTCTTTATTTCAGAGAAATACTTCTATCCAAAGAATCGATTGGGAGGTACAATTTTCACGAGGAGACCCATGGCCGGAGATATTCAATTACAGTGCAGCGATTGTGGGCAGAACTTTACCTTCACCGCTGCGGATCAGGCGTTTTTTCAGGAACGTGGTTATTCGACCCCAAAGCGTTGCAAAAATTGCCGCATGGCAAGAAAGAACGACCAGGGGGGATCCGGCTACCGTTCGGCTCCAGCACAGGGAACACCTGTGATTTGCTCGGGTTGCGGCCAGCCTACAACGGTTCCTTTCGAGCCGCGGGGTGACCGCCCGGTCTTCTGCCGGGATTGCTACCAGGCTCGGAAGGGCAGCGGCGGTCAACGCGGCCGCAGCTGGTAGTTTGTTCCACAGCAAGAATGGACGGAGCGCATCCCGTCTGTCCTTCATGATATCTGTGTGTCCAGCAAAGCTTGCCGGGAACGGATGGACGGGCTAGGTTTCCCGGCACAGGCTTTGGGGCGGTTGTGCGCAATTTTTGGGATCAGCTTTTTCCCCGAATCCACCACCGGAACGGTCAGCGCATATCCTGGAAATCTTTGCCAGCGCATCTCGCCTCACATCACCGAACACGCAATCAGGCAGCGCTTCACAATGAATCTGCTGAACTCCATCGAGAGATTGCTCCCTGAGCCGCGGGGAGGATCAACCGTGCTGAGGTTGATTTTCCCCGTCGGACCGTCGTGATTTCCGCGTGGCTTTCCACCGTTTCGACGACCTGTTCCGCAGTTTGCGGCGCTTCGGCCCGTTCTTCGGTCAGATCGCTTTCCTCGGTGATGGGCGGTCCTTGCCTTCAGATGGCGGACCCCTTCCAGCAGAGGAATTGTTTGGGAATGCTTCCAGGAACACGAATTGATCCGGGCCGACGCAATCAGTGGATAGCCCGGCTATCGCGTGCCTAACCTTTTCGGGCCGGTTTGGAAGAGGACTTCTTGACAGTCGACCTGGGGCGCGACGCAGATGAGGTTTGCTTCCTGCCGGCTGGAACCTTGGATCCCGGAACCCTGGCAGAGGCCTTCGCCGACGGCTTGGACGGCGGCTTCGCCGGTGTTTTGGAGGCAGCCGGGGCGGGTTTGCCCTGTGGTTTCCTGGGGGTTGGCTGGGGAGGGGATTTCTTCGAAGCCGGCTTTTCCTTTGCCGCAGGCTTGCTGGCGCGGCCCGCAACAGCCTCATCCGCCGAGATTCGCGCAGACTCAGTCGGGGGTTTGATGCCGGCCGCGGAGCCGCCTTCTGTCTTGGGTACGGACGGGCGCTTTCCCCGGCTTTTCACCGGGGGCAGACCTGAGACG
>JBMFHN010000145.1:0-6065 GCA_049976805.1 Occallatibacter sp.
TCCGACCCGCGAATATCAGACTGATCAATCGTCGCTCAAACCTGCCCCGGCTGCTGCTGGCTCTGTCCTCGATCAACGGCAAAAGCAACGACAACGACAAAAACAACAACACGATTGTGCAGGGGTTGACAGGTCACTCCATATCAGTACAGATCAACAGATCACAGGGAACAGGCGCAAAGACGACTGCGCGCGGATCGGAATCTCCCTTGCTGCGTTCGACGAGCGGAAAGAGCGCGCCGAAAGGATTGCCGCGCATGAAAACAAGCCCTGCCTGGCGCCATGTCTCCGGGTCGGGCTCTGGCAAAAACCCGGAAAATGAACATTTCCGCTGCCGGCCACCAAGGCCCTCCCGCCCGGGCATATCGTTGCCAGCCTGCCGCCGCTTTTCCCCATCGTGGCCGTTAGCCTGCCAGAGACCTGTTGCCGATTCATCGGGATCGCGGCAGATCAGGCATCCGGCTGCCAGCCGCGCAAACGCAGGCTGTTGGTCAACACGCAAACTGAGCTGAGGGCCATGGCGGCGGCGGCCAGCCATGGGCTGAGCAGGATGTGGAAGCGCGGATAAAGCACGCCTGCAGCCAGCGGAATGGCAGCCGCATTGTAGGCAACGGCCCAAACCAGATTCTGGCGCATCACACGCAGGGTCGAGCGTGCCAGGTCGAGCGATGCGGGAATGGACGCTGGCTGCGCGCGCAGCAACAGCACATCACCGGCCTCCTGGGCCAGATCGGCGCCCGATCCCATGCTGATGCCGGCGTCGGCCTGGGCCAGCGCGGCCGCGTCGTTGATGCCGTCGCCCACCATCGCCACGCGCAGGCCGTCTTTTTGCAAGGAACGAATGCGGGCCAGCTTGCCCGCCGGATCGAGACCGGCTTCCACCTCGTCGATTCCAGCCTGCCGAGCGATCGGCGCTGCCGCCTGAGCAGAGTCCCCCGTGAGCATCAGCACCCGCAGACCAGCCCGGTGCAACGCGGCTACGGCTCTGGCGGCATCGGGGCGCAGCGCATCGCGGGCGTCGAAAAAGCCCACAACCACCCCGTCGATCGCCATCCACAGCCTCGATACACCGGATTCCTGTGGAGCAATTCCCTCCGGCAGCGGCAGAAAGAATTCCTTCAACAGGGCTTCATTGCCCAGCAGACAGGCATGTCCCTCGACCTGGGCGCTCAGTCCGCGCCCGGGCAGAACCTGCACCTCTTCGGCGGGTTGCCAGCCGAGTCCGCGGGAACGCGCGGCATCGACAAGGGCGTGGGCGAGCGGATGGTTGGACCTGTCTTCGGCGGCGGCAGCCTGACGCAGCAGATCGTCTTCCGGGATGCCGGCCAGAGAGTGAAGAGCGGTCAGCACCGGGCGGCCCACGGTCAGTGTACCGGTCTTGTCCATCACGATGGCGTCCGGAGGGGCCAAGCGGGCCAGCCGTTCGAGCGCCTCTCCACCTTTGAAAAGCACGCCCATTTGCGCCCCGCGCCCCACAGCGACCGTGAGCGCGGCGGGCACGGCCAGCCCCATGGCGCAGGGACAGGCGACAACCAGTAAGGCGACAGTGACGGCCACCGCGGTTTGCAGCGATGCCGTGGCGGCGATCCAGACCACGAAAGTGAGTGCGGCCAGCACGAGCACGGAGGGTACGAAGATAGAACTGGCGCGGTCAGCCAGCCGTTCCATGGGAGCGCGCGAGGCCTGTGCCTGCTCGACCATGCGGGTGATCTGCCCGAGCACGGTGGCCTCGCCCATCGAATCGGCCCGGCAGGTGACCGCGCCTTCGTAATTCAACGAGCCGGCCAGCACCCGGCCACCGGCAGCGCGTTCAAGCGGCGTCGGTTCGCCGGTCAGCATGGACTCGTCCACGGTGGTGTGGCCGGAGAGAATCGTCGCGTCCACCGGGAACCGTTCTCCGGGCAGCACCAGCACACTGTCGCCCGGCCGAATCTCTTCCAGCGGAACGATGGTCTCGGCTCCATTTTGGACACGGCGCGCAGTGGCCGGCTTCAGGCGCGAGAGCGCATCGAGCGCGGCCAGGGCGCGCTGCTTGGCGCGGCCCTCCAGGCTTTTCCCCAGCAAAAGAAAACCCAGAATCAGGAGCACGGCGTCAAAATAGATCGCCCGGCCGGCCGCTGGCCAGATGGTGGCATAAGCGGAGTAGACAAAGGCCACACTGGTTCCCAGACTGACCAGCGTGTTCATGTTTGTCGTGCCATGGCGCAACCCGCGCAGCGCGCTCAGGTAGATTCCGCTTCCGGCCCAGGTCATAATTCCAGCCGTGAGCACAAGCAAAAACCAGCGCACAGGTTCCGCCGGCAGCGCAAAGAATCCGGGGAGCAGCCGCATCAGGAAGTGATCGAGAGCGCCCACCGAAGCGTGCGAAGACGACGCGTTGAGCGGCATGGCCAGCAGCATGGCCACGGCTCCGGCCAGCAAGGCGGCCAGCGCCTTCCGTCCGGCTTCATGGTCCGACGAGTCGCGCGAGGCTTGCGCAGCCATGCCGGCGCGGGGCAGAACCGCCTCGTAACCGGCGGCGCGAATGGCTTCGACCAGTTGCTCGGGCGCGGCAAGCCGGGGGTCAAAGACGATACTGGCGCGGTGAGCCATCAAATCGACGCGCGCCGATTCCACCCCGGCTGTGGCGCGCAGCGCCACCTCCACATGGTGCTGGCAGGAGGCACAGGTCATGCCGAGAACAGGAAGCGTGAGCGATTCCGTAGTTGTCGGGGAGGTCGGGGACATGGTTAGCTTCAGGCTTCCTGACGCGCTGCGTAGCCGGCCCGGGCCAGAGCAGCCACGGCAAGGTCCACCGGAGCGGGGAGCAGGCTGGATGCCAGCCGCGCCGTTCCCACACGCACTTCCCTGACTTCCACTCCCTGCACCGCGGCCAGCGCCTGCTGGACGCGCCGCACGCAGGAAGGACAATGCATTCCGTCGATTTGCAGCGTGAATTCCTCCATGCTCCACTCCTTCATTTTTTGATGATACGCCGCAGGAAAAGTTGCGCGGGCAAGAGAAGATCTTGCCTAAACACGCGGCCGAGGTTCTACTGTAAAAACGCAGATGTTTTGAGGGAATTGTGCAAAGAGAGTTTCCTTTGGCGCCACTGGTGGGTGTGGGCGCGGTGATTGTCGACAAGGGACGGGTGTTGCTGGTGCGGCGCGGAACCGAACCGCTCAAAGGCCACTGGTCGCTTCCCGGAGGTTTGGTGGAACTGGGCGAGCAAGTGCTCGACGCTGTGGTCCGCGAGGCGCGGGAAGAGACCGGACTGAGCGTCGAGCCATTGGAACTGATTGAGCTGCTCGACCGCATTGATCGTCAAAAAGAGGGCGCATCGGAACGGATTCGCTACCATTACGTCATTGCCGACTACCTTTGCCGCGTCGCAGGAGGTGAACTGCGGGCAGCTTCGGACGCGGACGATGCTTGCTGGGTGGAGCGGACACAATGGAACTCGCCCGGCATTCTGCAACTCGATCCCGTCACCGTGCGAGTGATGGAAGCCGGATGGCAGCGGGCACAGATGCGGGAGCTTCGATGAAAGCGATTCAAAAGCTGCTGGGTGCGTTTGGATTGTTGCTGCTGGGCGCGGGAATTGCCTTCTGGGCGCGCCCGGTCAGCTCTTTCAACGAGACGATGTACGCGGGGGAATTTCTTTCCGGTGTGGAAAGCCGCTCGGTTCAGGTCGAGGGATACCGCGTGCATTACCTGGCGGACGGGCCGGCGGCCGGACCGGTGGTCGTGCTGGTGCATGGATTGGGCGGGAGCGCCGAGGACTGGCTTCGTCTGGCGCACTATTTGGCCCGGGCTGGCTGCCGCGTTTATATGCCCGATCTGCTCGGATATGGGCGCAGTGAAAAGCCGGCGGACTTCTCCTACTCGGTGCAGGATGAGGCCCATGTGGTGGCCGGATTTCTTGACACGCTGGGGCTCGGCAAGGTCGATCTGGGGGGCTGGTCGATGGGCGGCTGGATTGTGCAACTGGTGGCCTTCGAGCATCCGCAGCGGATCGAGCGGCTGATGCTCTTCGATAGCGGCGGACTTCGCGCTGCGCCGGCCTGGAATACGCAGCTGTTCACTCCTTCCACACCCGCTGAGTTGAATCAGTTATACGCGCTGCTGATGCCCCATCCCCCCTGGGTGCCCGGCTTTGTCGCCCACGACATCCTGCGCGTTTCTCGCAGGAACGACTGGATCGTTCATCGTGCTCTGGCCACCATGCTCACCGGCCGGGACACGACCGATCAGCTGTTGCCGAAGCTCAGGATGCCGGTGCTGATTGTCTGGGGCGCGGAGGACCGGATTTTTCCGCTCAGCCAGGGAGAAACGATGCAGCGGCTGGTGCCGGGCTCGGAACTGGAAATCTTCCCTGGTTGTGGCCACCTGGCTCCCCGGCAGTGCGCTGCCCGGATTGGGCCGGCGGTGGTCGAATTTGTGCATCAATAAGCCGAACGAAAGTCGCGAGCGCGCTGGGCAGGAGAGCGGTTCTTATGTCCGTCCATGGAATCAGCGAGGTCAGCGGGCAGGGCGCCCGGCAATTCATCGAGCTCGGTCTGGCATTCCTTTTCTCTGCGTTGATCGGTCTTGAGCGCGAGTTGCGCCACAAGAGCGCGGGGCTGCGCACCTATACCGTCGTGGGCACGGCGGCGGCTCTCTTCCTGCTGATTTCCAAGTATGGATTTACCGATGTACTGCTCCAGAACACCATCATTCTTGATCCTTCGCGCGTAGCCGCACAAATTGTCTCCGGCATCGGATTCATCGGCGCGGGAATCATCTTTGTCGGCCAGAACCGCGTGCGGGGACTCACCACCGCGGCCACCGTCTGGCTGGTCACAGCGGTCGGCATGGCTTGCGGAGCGGGTTTGCCCTTGCTGGCCCTGGCGGTTACGTGTGCTTACTTTGTTGTAGCCCTGGTTTTTCCGTTGGTTCTGCGCTTCCTTCCCGGGGCGAATGCTTCTTCCGGGCGCGGGCCTGACGGAGAGCAGGAATGAACCTTTGCCGATTCACCCGGCTTGCTTGTCAGTCGTTCCGATGACGCCACTGCTGGACCAGATCCTGTGCGGCGTCGGGCCAGAAGGGAAACGCGAACGCGAAACCCGCCTCGACCAGGCGGCCAGGAACGGCGCGGCAACTGCCAAGCACCAACTCGGGCGCGGTACGCAGGAAAAAGGCTCCGATCTCGATGGCCAGCCGCGGTGCAGGCAACCCGTTGGGCATCTCCCAGGCCTCGCGCAGTGCCGCCATGAACTGGCGATTGGGCAGCGGGTTGGGAGCCGCCAGATTGAACGGGCCATCGAGATCCTCGCGGGCCATCAGGAACTCCACGGCGCTGGCATAATCGGCCGCATGAATCCAGGGAACGAACTGGCGTCCGTTCCCCTGCGTGCCACCCAGTCCGGCGCGCACCAGGCGAGACAGGACGGCAAAGGCGCTGGAGGGTACGGGACTGAGAACGACGGCGGTCCGCAGGGCGATCTTGCGGGTTCGCGGGGTCTCGGCGGCAAAAAACTCCGCTTCCCAGTCCCGGACCACGCGGCGGGAGAAATCGCGGCGCTCCGTCCATCGCGGCGAAGTGGAGCGTGAGGCGGTATCCGGGCCAGCCTGCTCCGAGGACAGGCGGCCGTCCATCGCGGGCGTGGTTTCATCAAGCGGAAGATCAACGCCGTTCTCATCGCTGAGGCGCGGATAAATCGTTGCCGCCGACGCGTTCATCCAAAGGCGGGGCGGCTGGTTCAGCGCGGCGATTGCCTGGCCGAGCAGGCGCGTCGAGCCGATGCGCGATTCGTAGATGGACCGCCTGTTGCCGGTGTTGTGACGGCAGTTGATGCTGCGGCCGGTCAGGTTGATGCAGACATCGGAGCCTTCCAAATGATCGATCCATGGGCCGGGATGCTCGCCGTCCCAGCGAACCGTGAGCCAGGGCGCGGTATAGGGAGCGCGGGTCAGCACAGTCACTTGATGGCCGCGCTCGAGGAAGCGGCGTGCCAGCAAATGGCCGATCAGCCCGCTGCCGCCAGGCAGGAGAATGCGCAGGGGACGAAACGGATGCGGATCGAGGGTGCCCGTCATGATCATGC
>JBMFHN010000146.1:0-6063 GCA_049976805.1 Occallatibacter sp.
GAAAAGGGATTGCGCTTTGCCATCCGCGAAGGCGGCCGCACGGTGGGCGCCGGAACCGTCTCGGAGATCATCAAGTAAGTTGCCGGGGCCGGTTGCCGGGGAAAGGTTGCGGATTGGGCGAGCAGATCGCCCAGGCCGGACAGGGTACGGCAGAGACTGAGATCGGGAACTGGCCCGGGATACTGGAAGGAAGTTATGGTAGGACAGAGGATTCGCATCCGGTTGAAAGCATACGATTATCGCGTGCTGGACACGTCGACCGGCGAAATCGTGGAAACGGCCAAGCGCACCGGGGCAACGGTGGCAGGACCGATTCCGCTGCCGACGATCAAGAACAAGTATTGCGTGCTGCGTTCGCCGCATGTGGACAAGAAGTCACGCGAACAGTTCGAGATTCGCACGCACAAGCGGCTGATCGACATTCTTGAGCCGACCCAGCAGACGGTCGATGCTCTGATGAAACTCGATTTGCCGGCCGGTGTTGATGTCGAAATCAAGGCGTTCGAAAAATAGGCGTCTGCGGCGGGGCCCAACGCGCCTTGCGGCGCACGGATTTTGCGGCAATCACGCGAAGTGGCAGAAAGGCTCGGAAGAGCCCCGGCAGTGCGGTGAATCCAACATCGCATGATGAGGCGAGGAAGCGATGGCAGTTACAGGAATTCTGGGCAAGAAGATCGGAATGACGCAGATCTTCGATGAAAAAGGCGATGTGCATCCGATTACGGTGCTGGCTGCCGGGCCCTGCGTCGTGACGCAGTTGAAGACCATGGCCAAGGACGGCTATGAGGCCGCGCAGATCGGGTTGGTGGAGTTCGTCAAGACCAAGAACCTGACCAAGGCCCAGCTGGGGCATTTGGCGCGGACCGAGGCTCCGCCGGTGAAGGTGGTCCGGGAAGTGGTGCTTGAAGGCGGCGCGGATGGAGACTCGGCGGTCAAGGCCGGCGATCGGGTGCTGGTGGACATCTTCACCGACACCCAGTTTGTAGACGTGACCGGAACTTCGAAGGGACGGGGTTTTGCGGGTGTGGTGCGCCGTCACGGATTTGGCGGCGGGCCCAAATCGCACGGGCATATGTTCCAGGTGCAGGGTTCGATTGGGGCGTCAAGCTTTCCCTCGCGGGTCTTCCGCGGCCAGCGCATGCCCGGCCACATGGGCGCCGAGCAGGTGACGGTGAGAAACCTGCGCATTCGGGGAATCGACCTTGATGAGAACCTTTTGATGGTGGAGGGGGCGGTGCCCGGGTCGCGCGAGGGCTACGTGTTGATCTCCAAGGCCAAGATGCCACCGCGCGAGCGCCGCGGTTTTGCCTCCGCTGGCACGGTGGATCCGTTGAAGGCCTCGAAAAAGGCCAGTGGCAAGAGGAAGTAGGTGCCGCCTGGCTGGGTAACCCAGGCGGCGCATCAGGCAGGACCGCGGGCTGGATGGATGCGCCGTGCGGCGCGCAAAGACTGGAGCCGGGAGGGATTCCGGCAGAAGAAGAAGACGATGGCAAACGTGGATGTTGTGAATCTGAACGGTGAGAAGGTTGGCTCGATCGAGCTGGCCGATGCGCTCTTCGGGCCGGACCAGGTGAACGAAGCTCTGCTGTGGGAGGCGGTCAAACACTATCGCGCCTCGTTGCGCCAGGGTACGCACAAGACCAAGAGCCGCACCGAAGTTGCCGGTTCGGGCAAGAAGCTCTGGAAGCAGAAGGGGACGGGGAGAGCGCGCATCGGGTCGGTGCGCTCCGCGCTCTGGCGCCATGGCTACACGGTGCATGGCCCGCAGCCGCGCAGTTATGAGTACGCATTTCCGCGCAAGAAGCTCCTGGGCGCGCTGCGTTCGGCCCTGGCCGCGAAACTGGCCGATGGCAAGCTGACGGTGGTCGATACGCTCGAGATCAAGGAAGCCAAGACGAAGCTCTACCGTGCGGCGCTGAGCAGGCTGGATGTCAAGCGCACCGCCTTGCTGGTTGAAAACGGCAAGACTCTTTCTCCCGCGCTGGTGCTGGGTGCGCGCAATCTCAAAGGCGTGGAGCTGGTGCTGAACAACGAAGTCCATCCTTACGATCTGCTGCGCTACGAGCGGGCCATCTTCTCGACGGCCGCTCTTGAGCAGTTGACCGGGATGCTCGAAAACAACGCGTCAAAGCGCAAGGCGGAGCGCGGGCTTGCCGCTGCGACGGAGGTTGCCTGATGCCGACACCGTACACCGTAATTCGCCGCCCTCTGATTACCGAGAAGGGGCTGAGCGTGAAAGAAACCGAGGGAACGCTGGTCTTCGATGTTGCTCCCGGAGCCACCAAGACCGAGGTCAAGCAGGCCGTTGAGATGCTCTTCAAGGTGAAGGTTGCCGCGGTCCGCACGAGCAATGTTCTGGGCAAGGAGCGCCGCCGCGGCAAGTTTACCGGTTTTCGTCCCGACTGGAAGAAGGCCTATGTCCGGCTGAAGCCGGGCGAGAAGATGCCCGAATACGTGAGCAACCTGTAGACGGGGCGATGGGTGTCCAGTTTTTGGCCGGGTCGTAACGGCAAAGAGCTGGGGTTGGAAGGTTCAGCAGAGAAGTTTATTGAGCAGGACGAGCTGGAAGCTGGAAGCTGGCAGCTGGCCTTTGAAAGTTCGTCAAGGACAAAGACGATGGCAATCAAGACATACAGACCGATCACGCCGACCCTGCGTTTTAAGACCACGCTGGTCAATGACGACCTGACGGCGGCCAAGCCGCACAAGCCTCTCTTAACCATCAAGAAGGGCACCGGCGGGCGGCGCAACGCGGGCGATCTGACGATCCGCCATCTGGGCGGCGGCCACAAGCAGAAGTTGCGCCTGATCGACTTCAAGCGCGAGAAGTTCGGCGTTCCCGGACGGGTGGCGACCATCGAATACGATCCGGGCCGCTCGGCGCGCATCGCGCTGGTGCATTACGCCGACGGCGAGAAGCGCTACATTCTGCAACCGGTGGGTTTGCAGGTGGGCGCAACGGTGACCTCCGGACCGGAAGCCGACATTCTGGTCGGAAACGCTCTGCCGCTCAAAAATATTCCTGCCGGCACGACCGTGCATGCCATCGAACTGCGGCCGGGCAAGGGAGCGCAGATGGCGCGTTCAGCCGGGGCGCAGGCGCAGCTGGTGGCCAAGGAGGGGGACTACGCCCTGCTCCGGCTGCCTTCGGGCGAAACCCGCAAGGTCCTGATCACCTGCATGGCGACCATCGGTCAGGTGGGCAACACGGATCACGAGAACGTGGCGATCGGCAAGGCCGGGCGCAACCGCTGGAAGGGGATTCGTCCCGCCAACCGCGGCGTCGTCATGAATCCGGTGGATCACCCGCACGGCGGTGGCGAAGGCAAGACTTCGGGCGGACGGCATCCGGTGACCCCGTGGGGCCAGCCGACCAGGGGCTACAAGACGCGCAACAACAAGCGGACGGATGCATTCATCATCAGCCGCCGGGCGAAGTAGGGAAGCAGTTTCCGGCCCCAGGCCGGGAGGTGCCGAAAGAGAAAAGCAATTGCTTGCGGTTGGTTTGCGGCAGAAAGGGCTGGAAGCTGACGGCGGAGAGCTAGGAGCAGAGTTTTTATGGCACGTTCGACAAAAAAAGGCCCGTTTGTGGATGCGCATCTGATGGTGAAGATTGAGGTGCTCAACCAGGCCAATGACAAAAAGGTGGTCAAGACCTGGTCGCGCCGCTCGACAATCTTTCCCGAATTTGTGGGACACACCATCGCCGTGCACAACGGCAAGAAGTTTGTTCCGGTGTATGTGACCGAGAACATGGTAGGCCACAAGCTGGGCGAGTTTGCTCCGACGCGCGTTTTCAAGGGGCACACCGGTGGCAGCAAGGCTGAGGCTGCCGCCAAGCCGCGGTAGAAGCGTTCGCCGGCTTATTGCCGGCCAGCGTCGAAACAAGGTTTTGGATGAACGGGACAAGCTAGAAGCGTACAGCTCATGGCTCATTGCTGATTTGAGGACAGACCAATGGCAGTCGAAACAAGGGAATTCCGGGCTGAGGCCAAGTTCCAGCGCGTATCGCCGCAAAAGGCGAGGTTGGTGCTCGACCTGATCAGGGGACGGGGAGTCGAGGAGGCAATGACGACAACGGCCTTCACCAAGAAGCGCATTGCCCCGGTGATCCACAAGCTGTTGACCTCGGCGGTGGACAACGCCAAGTTTTTGGCGGGCGAGGAGGGTGTCGACCTGGACGTCGACAACCTTTACGTCAAACAGGCCGTGGCCAATGACGGGCCGCGCATGAAGCGGATCCGCCCCGCTCCGATGGGACGCGCTTTCCGTTATCAGCGCCGGATGGCGCACATTGTGATTTCGGTGGCCGAGCGGGCCTCGGGTGCGGACCTGGCCGTCAAGGTGGAAGAGCGGCCGGCCGCGACCAAAGCGGCGAAGTCAACCAGCAAAAAGGCGGCCAAGTCGGCCTGAAGGGTTTTTGAGGAAAAGTATATGGGGCAGAAAGTCCATCCATACGGATTCCGGCTGGGAGTGAACAAGCCGTGGCGTTCGCGCTGGTTTTCAGAGCGCGATTATGACAAATTGCTGGTCGAGGATGTAAAGCTCAAGGCGGAATTGCGCGAGAAGCTGAAAGCGGCCGGAGTCAGCTCGGTGGAGATCGAGCGGCCAGGCAACAAGCTGCGCTTTCTGATCCGCACGGCCCGGCCCGGAATTGTGATCGGGCGCAAGGGCGCAGAGATCGAGAAGCTCAAGGCGGAGCTGGGGAAGCGCACCAATCGCGAAGTATTCATCGACATCATCGAGGTGAATAAGCCCGAACTGGATGCGCAACTGGTCTCAGAGAATATCGCCTTGCAACTGGAAAAGCGAGTCAGTTTCCGCCGCGCGATGAGAAAGAGCGTGGATTCGGCGCTGCGCTTCGGCTGCAAGGGGATCAAGGTGCGGGTCTCGGGCCGGCTGAACGGGAACGAGATCGCCCGTTCGGAGTGGTACTTGCAGGGGCGTTTGCCCCTGCACACGCTGCGCGCCGACATTGACTATGGATTTTCCGAGGCCCACACCACCTACGGCGTGATCGGTGTGAAGGCCTGGGTCTATCGCGGCGACATTTACGAGCAGAAGCGCCGTCTGGCAGCGCCGGTCACTCCCTCCGTCTTTTGAAGGCGGTGTTGGGCCTGCGCGGTCATGAGTTGAGCTGGGCGGGGAAGGAGCGAAACCGGTCGCTCCGGGCTACAAGCTGGTATTTCGAGGATTTTTCTTATGTTGATGCCAAAGAAGGTGAAGTTCCGCAAGCAGCAGAAGGGCAAGAGACGCGGCAAGGCGTGGCGCGGATCTTCCATTTCGTTCGGTGAATACGGCCTGCGCGTGATGGAGTGCGGCTACATCACTGACCGGCAAATCGAGGCCAGCCGAATTGCGATGACGCGCCACATCAAGCGCGGCGGCAAGATCTGGCTGCGCCTTTTCCCGGACAAGCCCATCACCAAGAAGCCAGCCGAAGTCCGCATGGGTTCCGGCAAGGGCGCTCTGGATCACTGGGTCGCGGTGGTGCGGCCGGGAAAAATCCTTTTTGAGATGGAAGGGGTGGACCTGGCGACGGCCGAAGAGGCCATGCGTCTGGCGTCCCACAAGCTGCCGCTCAGAACCAGATTCGTCGTGCGCCCCGGCGCCGAGAAGGTTGCGGCCGTCGCCAAGCAGGGCAGCTAGAAGCTAGGAGCGGAAGAGAGATGGAACTCGAGAAGATTCGCAGTTTGAGCGACGAGGAGCTGGCGCACCAGGGAAGGACTGCTTCCGAGCAGCTTTTCCGGTTGCGATTTCAGGTCGCCTTGGGGCAGAACGACGGAGTGAAGAAACTCCGCCAGCTGCGCAAGGAGATCGCCCGGATCAAGACGGTGGCGCGTGAGCGCCAGATGGGGATTCGCGGCGCTTCCACCGATACGGCCACAGTTGCGGGAAGCAGGAAGGAGACCCGTTAAAATGACGGAGACTCAGAAGCAGGATCAAGCGCAGGTGGCGGCTGGAACGCGGCGTAACGAGAAGGTCGGCCAGGTGGTTTCGACCAAGATGCAGAAGACCATTGTGGTCGAGGTCGAGATGCGCAAGGCTCATCCCAAGTACAAG
>JBMFHN010000147.1:0-6017 GCA_049976805.1 Occallatibacter sp.
GCCCATCCGCGGCAATCTCTGAAGCGGAGCCGGCAGATGGCGGCCTGGACTGCGGCTCCTCGGCCAATTCCGCAAATTTAGGCTGCGCAGGCAGCTCTGGCGCCCTTGATTCCCCGCTATCGAAGGCCATGTCCTGAGCCGGCTGCCGGGTGGCGGAAGAGGCGAAAAAGGCCGGCTCGTCGGGCCGATCCGGGGCAGCCGCCCGCGCTGCGCTCGGCCGGCCCATTCCGTCTTCCTCGTCCTGACTGAGAAAGCGGGGTGGAGGGGGCGGCGCGGCGGGAGAAGATTCGGGGAGCCAATTGCCGGCCGGAACCAGCGGCACGGAAACCATGGGAACCGGATCCATGGGAACCGAAACCACGGGCGATTCTTCCACGCTCAACATGCGCGCGCGCCGTTCCGGCATCTGATCGCGGAAGCCGGTGGCGATGACGGTGATCTTGACCTCTTCGCCCATCTGTTCGTCGAGCACTGCACCGAAGATGATGTTGGCGTCCTCGTGCGCGGCGGACTGGATCAGCGACGAGGCTTCGTTGACTTCGGAGAGCTTCAACGAACTGGAGCCGGTGATGTTGATGAGGATGCCCCGTGCGCCGTCGATGGCGCCGGCTTCCAGCAGGGGAGACGCCATGGCCGCCTGCGCCGCTTCCACGGCGCGATTGGCTCCGGAACGTACGGCCGTGCCCATCACCGCATGGCCCATGCCGGCCATCGTGGTTTTCACGTCGGCAAAATCGCGGTTGATGATGCCCGGGATGGCGATGATGTCGCTGATCCCCTGCACGCCCTGGCGCAGCACATCATCGGCGATGCGAAAGCTCTCGAAAAAACCAGCGTCCCGGGCCACCGCCAGAAGTTTTTCGTTGGGGATCACGATCATGGTGTCCACGCTTTCCAGCAACTCCTCCATGCCGCGATCGGCCTGCATCAGGCGGCGCTTGCCCTCGAAGCTGAAGGGGCGGGTGACGACAGCCACGGTCAGGATGCCCATCTCACTGGACAGGGAGGCGATCACCGGCGCCGCCCCCGTGCCGGTGCCGCCTCCGAGGCCGGCCGTGACGAAAACCATATCCGCGCCTTCAAGGGCTTCGATGATTTTTTCCGAGTCCTCGAGCGCCGCGCGCCGGCCCACATCCGGATTCGCCCCGGCACCGAGGCCCGAAGTAAGCCGGACGCCAAGCTGGAGCTTGACCGGGGCCTGCGAGATCTTGAGCGCCTGCACATCCGTGTTGGCGGCGATGAACTCCACACCCTCCATCTGCGCCTGGATCATGCGATTGACGGCATTGCCGCCGCCGCCGCCCACGCCAATGACCTTGATGCGGGCTCCGCGCACCCCCTCTTCGTGATATTGAATGCGCAACTCTCCGGCTTCGTATTTCTGCTCTTCCATGGAAGTCCGGCCTCCTCATTCCCGGCCTCGAACATTCGGATTCACTAAAAGCTGGCGGCAAAAATCGTGCGCAGTCTCGAGCGCAGCGTATTGCCTTCCGCCGCGCGGATGGCCCGGGTGCGATGAGCATAGAGAACCATGCCGATGGCAACCGAAAACCCGGGATCGACCAGCTCGGCGGGCATTTGCGACAGGCGAACCGGCAATCCGGCACGCGCCGGAACCCGCAACAGGCTCTCGGCGATGTCCAGCAGACCGGCCAGCATGGACCCGCCGCCGGTCAGCACGCATCCTGCGCCAAGAGCGTCCAGCACACCACCCTGCCGCAGGCTTTCCCGGACAAAATAAAACAGTTCACGGGCCCGTGGTTCCAGTATTTCGGCGATGCCGCGCAGCGACAGCGTCCGCTGCTGCTGCGGGGAAGCAATCTCGATCTCTGCCTGCTGGGGAACGGCTGTGACCACGGCATGTCCGTGTTGAATTTTCAATTCCTCCGCCTCGGCGGCCGACATCTGCAGACCTACCGCCAGATCGTTGGTAAAGTGCTGGCCGCCGATCGGAACCGAAGCGGTGTAGACCACGGCGCCCTCGAAAAACACCACCAGATCGCTCGAATGGGCGCCGATGTCGAGCAGGCAGGAACCCAGTTCGCGTTCGTCGGCAGAAAGCGTCGCCTCGGCCGATGCGATGGACTCGAGCACCGCCTCGGTTACCTCGATGCCGGCGCGATTGGCGCAGGTCACCGTGCTTTGCAATGCACTGCTCGAACAGGTGGCGATGTGCAGGTCGACCTCCAGCTTTTTCCCCACCATTCCCACCGGATCGAAGATGCCGGGCTGGTCGTCGAGAATGAACTGGCGGGGCAGAAGATGCAGAATCTCGCGGTCCGCAGGCCGCTCGATGGCCCGCGCCCGCTCCACTGCGTTGCGCACATCCTCGCCGTCAATCTCGCGCATCCGCCCGCCCAGCTCGATGCCGCCATTCGTGTTCAGGCCACGGATATGCGGTCCGCCCACGCCCACCACGCAGGCATCGATATTGGCCTCGGCGGACTGCTCGGCCTGCTCGCTGGCTGCCTTCACCGCCCGCGCCGCGGGAGCCAGTTCGGCAATCATTCCCTTGCGCATTCCCGCCGACTTCACCATCCCGTGTCCGCAATAGCGCAGGGCTCCGTCATTCACGTCGGCCGCCAGCATGCGGGTCCAGGCGCTGCCAATGTCCAGCACGACAATGAGTTTGTCCTGAGTCCGGCTCATCGCGATGATTGGGCTTCGCCAGCCGAAAGAGCTGGAGAAACGGTTGGGGGCGTCTTCCGCCCGGTCAAGTTCAGCGCGGCTCGGCGGGCTGCGGCCGCGCGCCTTCTCTGCCTTGCCCGGGCCTGCGCCAGTTCGCGCTCTCGCATAAAAACCCTTGCGCGAGCCGTTGTCCGCCGGGCAGGGGATCTCTCTCGCGTCTTGCTTCTGCTCCCTAGTTTATCCTTGGCGGCCGGCTTGCCGTTCACAGCGGCCACTCCCTGATGCTGCTTTGTGCCGGCCAATGGCGGATTCTGCGCGGCTGCGGCGTGGTCTGCGCTCTGCCGGCTGGCCGCCGCCGCGGCGACGTCCGTGCCGGGAGCCATCTCAAGCACCACCTGCTGCGGGTAGCGCAGATCCACCGCCACCAGATTCGGGTACTGCTGGCGCCACCGCGCGATGTGAGCCGCGTAACGCTGATAACGCTGCAGAAAATCACTCTGACCGAAGTGCACCAGAACGTCGCCCCCCGGCTCGGGCATCAGCACCTGGGCGTCTTCCGGGTCGGTCAGGTCGATCTCGGAGATCTGTTCGGAAAGCTTCTGGCCAGTCGAGTCCAACTCGGACATGAGGCGCAGGTAAACTGCGATCCGCTGCTGGCGCGAGGCCGGCGTGTCGCGCGGGTCCAGACCGGTCAGCACCGGGAACGAGTAGTGGTGCTGAGCCATGGTCGCCGTGGGCATGGAAAGCAGCACACCGTGAGCGTCCACAAGTCCGATCCGCTCTCCTTCGCGCACGAAGGCCACGGGCTTGCGTTCCACCACGGAGACCCGGATCCGGTCCGGGAGCAGGCGCATCACCGTAGCCTGCTCGATCCAGGGAATCTGCTCCAGTTGGCGGCGTCGCTCTGCCAGGGGAACAAAAAAGATATTGCGCCCGATGTCGGCGCCGAAGACGGGCAACAATCGGTCACGGCTGAGTTGGTTGAGCCCCGTCATCTCGATGTTGCCGGCGCCGGCAATGCGAAAGCTGGCGTCGCGCTCAACGACGGTTTTGAGCAGGCGCCCCGAGACAACCAGCCCACCGAGCGCGATCAGAACTGCGAACAGGAAGAAAAAAAGGCCTGTCCGGCTTGCCGGACGCCACCGCTGGGAACGGAAATGGCTGACCTGGTTGCCGTGTGAACGGATCGCCGCGCCACGAACCTTGCCCAACCCGGGAGGATCTTCCTCATCCGAGTCCTGCATCTCCAACGGCATGCCGGGCAAGGGCGCGCCCGGCTCCAGACGCCGCACACGCGACTCTGCCGGCGCGGTCTCTTCCCACGCGAAGGGACGGCTACGATGGCTGCTGAGTGTGGTCACGCCCGAGCAGGGTCGTGAGAATCGCCAGACTTTAATATAGGCCTGATTTTTCCTGCCGTCAGCTTCCGCAGGGAAAATGTACCCCTCCTGTCACGGGATGCCACTGCGCGAGCGTTTCGCTCCCCGGCTCCGCGCGCCATCGCAGTCTGGACCGACCCGGCCGTTTGCAGGGGGCAAATGGAGCGGCCTAAGATCGTTGGAGGAAATGGGGGAGGATCGATGGTCCGCAAAGAAATTTTAGAGAAGTTTCCTGAGCTCTTCGGAACCAAAACGGTCAACGGCCGCGCAATCGATGTCGAGCGGACGATTGTTCAGCTGACCCGCGAATTCCGCGCGGAGATCGCCACGGCGATGACGGCGCGCCGTGAACTGCTCCAGTCGTCCGTGCCGGTTGCCCAGAAGTACGCATGGCCGGAGTGGAGCGAGACATTCGAAGATCCCGCATCCGGAAAATCCTGGACCTTCCGCCAGATCGTCGAGGGCCTGATCGATAATTTTCTCGGCCGCGATGGCCGCTGGCGCTGGCGACTGAACGATGAGGTTCCCATTCCCGCCGACGCCCACCCGCTGACCCATCCCGGCCTGGAGCTGACCGGGCCGTGGAATCCGCTGGAGATGGCCTTCAACGCCCTGAACAGCCCGGCGCCGATGAATATGCCCGACTTCGAGGACGCTTCGCCCGCCCACTTTCGCCCCGATGGCGCGCCTGCCGATCAGCCACTGGGGATTTTTGCGGCCCTGCGGAACGCCAGGGAGATCTTCGAAGGCCACTGGGACGGCCGTCCCTATGAAACGGTGAAGAAGGGACAAAAGCGCAGCTACAAGATCGAGCGGCCCCCGGCCGCCTGGCCCACCCGCTTTGTCCGTCCGCCGGGCCTTCACCTCCGCTTCGACTCGATTCTGGTGGACGGCCAGCCGGCGCCGGCGACCATCGTGCTCGCAGTTCTTTGGACGCTCAACAACTACGACGCCTTGAAACGGGCCGGGACGGGCGTCTATTTTTACTTTCCCAAGCTCCAGACCCCGCGCGAGGCGCTCATCGTCGAGCGGCTACTGGCGCGACTCGAAGAGTTGATCGGCCTTCCCACCGGGACCTTCAAGATCAAGATTCTCTACGAGGAGGGAAACGCGGGCCGCTTCTTGCCGGCGATCATCTGGACCCTGCGCCGCCGTCTGCTGGGCACCAACGTCGGCCGCTGGGACTACCTGGGCAGCCTGATCGAGATGTGGAAAGACGATCCGCACGGCGTCTTTCCCGATCCGCAGTCGATCGGCATGGCCGCGCCGAACATGATCGCCTATCAGCGCTACAACGCACTGCTGATGCTCATGGCCGGCATGAAAAACGGCTCCATGAGCCAGGGCGGACCCATCGGCGGCATGGCAGCGGTGATGATCTATCAGCCTTCGGACCCGTACGGCCGCTCGCGTTATAATCCGCTGGCGTTGCGTGCCATCGCCGTCGACAAGCTCCGTGAAAGGCTGCTGGGACTCATGTTCGAGCCCGACCGATCGCTCTGCCCGGCCGAACGGCCCACGCTCGAAGCGATTCTGGCCGGGCGGGCGAAGGGACGGCTCTACGACGCCTACCGGCAAAGCTGGGTGGCCAGCCCGGAAGCGGCCTACGTCGCCGCCGGCAATCTTCCCTTGCAGATTCCGGTTGAGCAGCTGCAATCGCTGCTCGATGCACCCGAGGAAACCGTCGAGGTCAAAGGCAAGCCGGTGCCCACCGTAGCCAGCGGCCTGAGCGCGGCGGAACGCGAGTTGCTCCGCTCCCGCGGCCTGCTGGACAGCAAAGGCAGGATCACGCCGCGGCTTCTCGGCCGGGAGATGCCCGACAGGCCGGAAAAATTCCTGACCCAGGAACTTTGGCAGCAGATCAACGGCGTTCCCCCCGGCGAGATCACCATCGAGCGGATCCAGCACGCCTTTTACATGGCGGCCAATTATGGGTTCCAGATTCTCAACGGCAACTTTGCCGCCGCCATTGACGATTACGAGCTCAAGCTGCGCTTCATGAACGACCTG
>JBMFHN010000148.1:0-5979 GCA_049976805.1 Occallatibacter sp.
GCGGCCGCCGCAATGCGCCACCGCTCTTTGAGACCCTGGCCGTGCTGGGCCGCGAGGTGTGCCTGGAACGGATACGCCGGGCCGAGGCATGCCTGGAATCGCTCGACTGAGCCATTCGAGCCGAAAGAGAAGGAATCGCAACCATGACCGACACCCAACCGGAGAGCACCAACGCACCCGCATCCGAGGCCCGCGCCCCATCCAACTTCCTTCGCGACCAGATCGCCGAGGATGTGCGCAATCAGACCTTCGGCGACGCCGTCATCCAGACCCGCTTTCCACCCGAGCCGAACGGCTATCTGCACATCGGCCACGCCAAGGCGATTTGTCTGGATTTCGGGCTGGCGGACGAGTTCGGCGGCAAGACCAACCTGCGCTTCGACGACACCAACCCCGAAAAGGAAGAGCAGGAGTACGTCGATTCCATCCTGGCCGATGTGCGCTGGCTGGGCTTCGAGTGGGACCGGCTCTGCTATGCCTCGGACTACTTCGGCCAGCTCTACGAGTGGGCGCTGCAGCTCATCCGCGCCGGCAAGGCCTATGTTGACGACCTTTCAGCCGAGGAGATTCGCGCCTATCGCGGCACGCTCACCGAGCCGGGCAAGAACTCGCCCTATCGCGGGCGCTCCGTTGAAGAGAACCTCGACCTGTTTGTGCGCATGAAGAACGGCGAGTTCCCCGACGGCTCGCGCGTGCTGCGCGCCAAGATCGACATGGCCTCGCCCAACCTGAACCTGCGCGACCCGGTGATGTACCGCATTCTGCACGCCACCCACCACCGCACCGGCGACCAGTGGTGCATCTACCCCATGTACGACTTCGCGCACGGCCAGTCGGACTCGATCGAGCGCGTCACGCATTCCATGTGCACGCTCGAATTTGCGGACCACCAGCCGCTTTACCGCTGGTACATCGAGCAGCTCGGCATCTTCCCCTCGCGGCAATTCGAATTTGACCGCCTCAACCTGACCTACACGATGCTGTCGAAGCGCAAGCTGCTCCAGCTGGTCGAGGAAAAACGCGTCTCGGGCTGGGACGATCCCCGCATGCCCACCCTCAGCGGCCTGCGCCGCCGCGGTTTCACGCCCGAAGCCCTGCGCGCCTTCGTTGCCGCGGCCGGCGTCTCGCGCACCAACGGCATCATCGACATCGAGATGCTCGAGCACTTCCAGCGCGATGACCTCAATCGCCGCGCCCGCCGCGCCATGGCCGTTCTGCATCCGCTCAAGCTGGTCATCGACAACTACCCCGAAGACCGGGAGGAGTTCTTCGAGATCGCCAACAATCCCGAAGACGCCTCGGCCGGCACGCGCCCCGTGCCTTTCTCGCGCGTCGTCTATATCGAGCGGGACGACTTCCGCGAGACTCCTCCGCCCAAGTACTTTCGCCTGGCTCCTGGCCGCGAAGTCCGCCTGCGCGGCGCCTATTTCGTCACCGCAGAGAGCGTGGTGAAAGACGCCGCGGGCAACGTCACCGAGGTGCACTGCAGCTACGACGCGGCCACGCGCGGCGGCAACGCGCCGGATGGCCGCAAGGTGAAATCGACGATGCACTGGGTCTCGGCCCGCCATGCCATCGAGGCCGATATCCGCCTCTACGAAAAGCTCTTCGCGAAGCCCGATCCCTACGATTTCCCCGAGGGCGGCGACCTGTTCGACAATCTGAACCCCAACTCGCTCGAAATCCTCTCCGGCGCCCGGCTTGAACCGTCTCTGGCCGCCGCCCGCATCGAGGACCGCTACCAGTTCGAGCGCGTCGGCTACTTCTGTCTCGATCCCGACTCCACCGCCGACAAGCTGGTCTTCAACCGGACCCTGGCGCTCAAGGACTCCTGGTCCAGAATCGAGAAAAAGACCGGCGCATAGCGCGCGATCGTTGCATTCCGCGGCCGAACAAGGCTCGTCCACCTTCGGCCGCGGCTGTTTGCGCGCGCCAGCAGCCGCGAACCAGCAATCCGCCGCTGCCCTTTCGCCCCCACTCTGCTCGCATTCCGGCAGACTCATGCCGGCCGGCGCTGTTCCGGGCCGTGCCGGTCTGCTTGAGAACCCCGGAAAGAGAACCCCCGGCATCCTGAAAAAACAAGGCCTCGACTCCGTGATTTTTTCCCGGCGCGGATGAGCTGGCCGAAAGATATCGTGTAGTATCATCTTCCAATCGCAGCCCGGCGGCTTCGATGAGGACGGGACAGGCTCAAGAAGAGGAGGTAACTGGCAGAAATGAAATGGGCTTTCAGACTGGCAGTGATGGCATTGCTGATGAGATGGGCTGCGCCGGCCTGGGCGGTGCCGGCTTTTGCGCGGCAGACAGGGCTCAGCTGCAATGTCTGCCACTATGACCCTCCCGAGCTGACACCTTTCGGGCGGCAGTTCAAGCTGAATGGTTACATCCTGGTCGGCAACCCCAAGCAAACGACGATCACCAGCGGCAACACACTGCAACTGATGCGCAACCTGCCCTTGTCGGTCATGCTTCTTCTCTCCGACACCGAGGCGCAGAAGAAACAGCCTGGAACCCAGAACGGAACGGTGGAGTTTCCCCAGCAGTTCAGTCTGTTCCTGGCCGGAGAGATGGCCAAGCACTTTGGCGTGATGGCGCAAACGACCTATACCCACCAGAGCGACCATTTCACCATGGACAACACCGACCTTCGTTACGTGAACCGCACCACGGCCAGGGGCAAGGATCTGATCTATGGCGTGGACCTGAACAACAACCCCACGGTCGAGGACGTGTGGAACGACACCCCGGCCTGGGGCTTTCCCTATATCTCGCCCGACCAGATTCCGAACCCCATTGCCGCGCCGGTGATTGATGGAACCCTGGGACAGGATGTGGCGGGAGCCGGCGGCTATGGCATGTGGAACAGCCATCTTTACGGGGATATCTCCCTGTATCGCTCGGAGCATGCCGGCGGACCTGCTCCGGCGACCGGCAACGGATTCAATTACAACATTCTAGGCGTCGCTCCATACTGGCGTTTTGCCTGGCAGCAATACGCAGGCAAAGGTTACCTGGAGTTCGGGACTTACGGAATCTATATGCGTTCCGTCCCCAACGGCGTCTCCGGGGCTGCGGACCGGTATGCCGATCCGTCCTTCGATTTCAGCTTTCAACGCCCCATCGGGGCCAATACCGTGAGCGTGCACGGAACTTACATTCATGAAAGTTCGCATCTGGAGGCCAGCTATCAGCAGGGCCTGGCGGCCATGCCCAGCCACACGCTCGACCTGGGGCGCATGGATGCGACGTATTACTGGGGAAGCAAGTACAACGTGACTGCATCTTATTTCAACCTGGTGGGAAGCAGCGACACGACGTTATATGCGCGGGCAGCGGTGACCGGCAGCCGCACGGGCAGCCCAAATACCAGCGGTTACATCCTGCAGGGCAGCTATTGGCCGGACCAGAACATCGATCTGTCGCTGGCCTACTACGGGTTCGGCCACTTCAACGGTTCCGGCGTGAACTATGACGGATCGGGGCGCGATGCGTCCGACAACAACGCCCTTTACGTTGCACTCTGGTTCAATTATTGAGCAGGAAACAACCACAGGAGACGAGTCCATGAAACAGGATGAGCAGGTCCTGCATACAGAATCGGGTGCGGATGTAATCGTGATCAGCCGGCGTTCCTTTTTCGGGGCGCTGCTCGGCATCGGCACGGCGGCCATGGGCGCCATGCTGGTGGTGCCGGTCATGCGGTATATGCTGTACCCGCTTTATGCCAAAAACAAAGGAACGTGGTGGTCGAAGGTGATGCCGAAAAAACAGATACCTCCGCCCAATGCAAATCCGGTGCTCAAGAATATCACTTTCAATCAGCGGGACGGATGGCGCGAGATCGTGACGAGGGAGGCGGTCTATGCGGAAACGCTCCCTTCGGGCGAGACCCTGGTACTGTCTTCCATCTGCCCGCACCTGGGATGCTCGGTGGAATGGCAAAACGACAAAGACCGGTTCTATTGCCCTTGTCATGGGAGTGTTTACAACAGAGACGGAAAACATGTTGCCGGCCCCGCGCCGCGCGGAATGGATCCGTTGCCCACGGACGTGCAGGACGGAAACCTGATGGTCCATTTCGAGTATTTCCGTGAAGATGTCCCCAACCGCGAAATCATCGGCCAGGCCTAGGCCGGCGCTTCCCGAGGAGACACGATGGAAAAACAGAATGTGCCTGTAAAACGTCTCCAGCGCCTTCTCCGCTGGATTGACCGGCGTACGGGACTGGATACAATTCTCAAAGTATCCCTCGACGAGCCGATTCCCGGGGGAGCGAACTGGGCCTATATCTTCGGCTCCGGGCTTCTCTTCCTTTTCATCTCTCAGGTCATTACCGGAATCTGCCTGGCGGTCTACTATGTGCCGTCGGCGCAAAGCGCGCACGTAAGCGTGGCTTATATCACCAAGCAGGTTGCAGAGGGCGACTTCCTGCGCAGCCTGCATTATTACGGTTCCAGCGCGATGGTGATCGTGCTGCTGCTCCATTTTCTGCAGACATTTCTCTATGGAGCCTACAAGGGGCGGCGCGAACTGTTGTGGATCTCCGGCGGCACGCTGGCGCTGCTCGTCACGGGCATGGCGTTTACGGGCTATCTGCTTCCCTGGGATCAGAAGGCATATTACGCGACGGCGGTCGGGACCAACCTGATTTCCCAGGTTCCGTTCATCGGCCAGTGGCTTGAAGAGTTCCTGCGCGGCGGAGACACGATCGGCACGCTGACCCTGTCGCGCTTCTACATAGCCCACGTCATCCTGATTCCGGCGTGTATTTTCGGGGTCATCGCCATTCACATCTACCTGTTCAGGAAGGCGGGCGCGGCGGGTCCCATTTCGGAAGATCCCCTTCATCCGAAATTGCCGCCGGAGAGCTTTTATCCCAGGCAGGTGCTGATGGACATGGCTTTTGCCATGGTGCTGATGAGTGTTCTGGGGTTGCTGGCCATTCTCCATCCCGTGGGTCTGGGGCCGCGGGCCGATCCCTCCGCGACGAATTACCTGCCGCGGCCTGAATGGTATTTCCTGCCGTTTTTCGAATGGCTCAAATACTGGGAGGGTCCCCGCACCATCTTCGGGGTGATTCTTATTCCCGCGGCGCTCGCCCTTCTGTTCTTCACCCTGCCGTTTCTTGACCGCAGGCTTGAGCGGCGTCCGTGGCGCCGGCCGATTCCGCTTCTGGCGGTTTCAATCGTGCTTCTGGGGGTGGTCTATCTCGGTCTCCTGAGCCGTTATCAGGACATGCATCAACCGTCCGTGCGGCAGCAGCTCGCATTGCAGGCCGCCCAGGAAAGGGCTTACGACAAGAGTCCATTCGTGCCGTTCATGCAGGCGTCCGGCGCGATCAACCTGCTTCAGCCGGCCACTTTCAATCCGACCATCGCGCGCGGAAAGGCATTGTTTGCCCAGAATGGCTGTGCGGGGTGTCATGGAGCAAGAGGCCGGGGCGCGATCGGGCCTTCGCTGGTGGGAATCGGAAAGAAGTTCAATCCTCCCGCGCTGATGGCGTTGATCCATCATCCCACGGCCGCCATGCACGCGGCCGGCATGCCCGATCATTTCCCGCTGACAGACAGAAATCTGCAGGAGCTGGTTTCCTATCTTGACGCTCTCGGCACACCGGAAGAAAATGTGCAGCCACTGACGACTCCGCTGTCGGCATCCACCGGGCTGCCCGCGCCCGCCGCTGCCGCGCAAATGGCTTCTGCCGCCTCCGTGTCCGCGCTTCAGGCCGCCCCGGCAAGCAAGGGCGCGCTGATTGAGCAGGGGCATCAGATCTTTCAAGCGCAAGCCTGCTTTGCCTGCCACGGCGGCATGGCGCAGGGAACACCGCGCGCGCCAACGCTGGCCGGGTGGGCCGCAAAGACTCCCGTGGCTCTCATCCGGATGCACATCACGCAACCTACCGCGGCCATGCAGGCCAAGGGGATGATGCCGCACAATCTGCCACCGGATCAGCTCAATGCGCTCATTGTCTTTCTCCAG
>JBMFHN010000149.1:0-5957 GCA_049976805.1 Occallatibacter sp.
GCGCCGACATCTGGCTCTCCATCGCTTTGCGAACCTCGAACTCCGTCGCGTATTCCGACGAGTCGAGAGTCTGGACCTTCTCTCTTCTGTTCCCGTCCTCGTCGGTATAATAAAACCTGAACTCCCAGGCAAACCCTTGAGAACGAGTCACTTTGCGTACACTGCCCTTTTGATATCGCTGCCTTTTGAACTTCATAATGGACACTCCGTGCGGTTCCACTGTCGGTCAATTGTATCAGCGGTGTTTTGAGGTTTTCTCTACTTTAATTATTGTCTGTAACTTATTGATTTTATGGAGCGGGAGACCGGGATCGAACCGGCGACATTCAGCTTGGGAAGCTGACGTTCTGCCACTGAACTACTCCCGCCCTTTATCATCAACAGCTTAAGAACAATACAACCTCAGCATCATTTTCCTTGGCTCCCTGCAGCGAGGATCTGGAGTCGAATCCGGAGCCATGAAGCACCCGAACCAAACAGCACCATGATTTAGACGCCCAGAATGATCGGAAATCCACCTCGCGCTAAAAACAAAAAACAGAAAACCTGCTTGAATTATCTTATCCGGCTCAGTGAAACAAAGACAAGCCACTCAGATTGCCTCTCAGCAATCTGAGTGGAAAACATCTTCCGGAGCATTTCCCGAATTCATGGGGTGCCGAAGAGATCGAGAAGAGCAGTTTCACCTTTCCCCGGCGAGCAGGAATCACGCGCCGAGAACTCCGGCCAGAAAAAACGACTTGAAATCCGTGATCCAGTCGACACCGATTCGGGAAATGCTACCGTCCACACACGCGAAAACTACTTCTTCGTTGGGGCAATCACATCCTTGGCCGCCTTGGCCACGCGGAACTTGACCACGGTCTTGGCCTTGATCTTGATGGCCTGGCCGGTTTGCGGGTTGCGGCCCATGCGGGCCTTGCGCTCTGCCTTGACCAACCGGCCGATGCCGGGGATCACGAAGACGCCGTTCTTCTTGGTTTCCTTGATGGCGGTTTCCGCCAGCAGATCCAGTCCGGCTGCGGCCTGCTTGTTGGTGATCTGCAGCTTCTCGGCCATGTGGCGGATCAGAGCGGTCTTGGTCATTCCAGTTGCCATGCTTTGTTCTCCTTTGGGGCACGCCTTGGGCGGGCCCGGTGTTGCCGAGGCTTCCTTCGCAAAATGCGAACCGCATGGAGGGAGTGCGACCTGGGCAACACTTGCACAAAACCCCTTTATTCATGCGGGCTCGGAGAGCCTGTCGTTGGTTACAATGCGGCTTCAGGGGAGGCAAAGTCAAGGCAAAAAACCGGGATTTCCACAAATATCTTCGGGATTCGTCCTGTTTTTGCCGATTTCTTCCTGAATTTACCGATTTTTTCCCGTTTTCACCCGATTTTCCGGCGCACCGGGCCCGTGGAACTCTCCCTCGCGGGAAGGCGGAAGGAAACCTCGATGGACTTCTCCACACCCGGTTCCAGGGGCGTGGCCCACGGTCGGTTCTGTTCCGTAAATCGGCGGCAATGGCCGGCGGCAGATCCCGGGGTGTCGACTCAGGCCCCGGGGGCGATGCTCGACCAACCCTCGATGGCCGTCTGCAAGATCTGACTGTCATCGAGGGCTGAGCCAAACAGCGCGCCTTGCCCCAACTTGCAGCCCAGGCCGGCAAGTATCTCCAACTGCTCAGCACTCTCGATGCCCTGCGCGACCACCTGGATGCCCAGGTCGGCCCCCAGTTGAACCAGCGATCGAAAAACCGCGGACGGCCGGCTGGAGTGGGTACCTGGGGAGGTAGCAGCCCGGGTCAATGCCGGGTCCAGCTTCACCACATCAATGGGCAAGCCGACAAGGTAATTCAGCGGCGAAAGGCCCGAGCCAAAATCGTCCACCGCCAGGCGCACATTACAGTCCAGCAGACGCTTCAGAAGGTCGAAGGCGAGATCGGGGTTCTCGTTCACCGTGCTCTCGCCCACCTCGAAGAGCAACAGCGTCGGATCAGCCGAGCCGGCCGCCAGCGTTTTCTTCACCTGCGCAATCAGGCCTGGATGGTAAAACTGCCGCTGTGTGAGGTTGATCGCCATGGTCAGGCCGGCTTGGGGAAGAGCGTTGCGCCAGATCCTCAGCTGTCCGCAGACCGCCTCCAGCGTCTCCCGGCCCAGACTGATGGAAAGACCCGTCTCTTCGGCCGCGGGGAGCAGAACGCCGAGATCCTCCAACGAACCGTCCGTGCGGCGGAAGTGCAGCAGCGATTCGAAGCCCTCCAGGATGACCGTCTTCAGACCGCCCGTCTGGAATCCGCAAATCGGCAGATAGCGGATTTCAAAACGACGATTCTCGATCACATCGCGCAATTGCTGCTCGCGTTCCTGAAGGCTGGCCACATGCACCTGCAGGCGCTTGTCGAAGACCTCGTAGCGTCTGCCGCCATTCTGCTTGGCGCGATACATGGCGAAATCGGCGTCGCGGATGAGCATTTCGGGGGCCGCGTGCGCCGGTGTGGCAATTGCGACACCGAGCGAGGCGCCGACATGCAGCCAGTGACCACCCACATCGATCTCACGCTCCATCTCCCCCAGAATGCGGCCAGCGACGATTTCCAGATCGGAGACTGTCGCCACGCTGTCAACCAGGATGGCAAACTCGTCGCCTCCCAGCCGAGCCGCCGTATCCTGCGGACGCAGGGCTCCGCTCAACCGCCCGGCAATCGTCTTCAACACCAGGTCACCGGTTGCGTGTCCCAGCGAGTCGTTGATTTCCTTGAAACGGTCCAGATCGAGGAACAGAACTCCGCAATTCTGGCCGCTGCGGCGCGAACGGCGGGCAAACTCCTGGCTTAGACGGTCCAGAAAGAGCGCGCGGTTGGGTAATCCGGTCAGAGCATCATGCAGGGCGTCGTGCTGCAGCTTGGCTTCCATCCGCTTGCGATCGCTAATATTCTGGAAGGTGAAAAGAAAATCGCTTTCCTGTGCGACCGGCGGCAAACGTCTCGATTCAAGAGCTACATCCACAGTGGCGCCATCCCTGCCCACGCGCACCGTCTCGAAGATCACAGGCTCGGGCCGGTCCATGGCCGCCTTCCAGCGCGCAGCCTCCTGCGGGCGCGCCGAAGGCAGAAGAAACTCCCACAGGCGGTTGCCGGCCAGTTCTTCGGCATCATAGCCGAACTGCCGTGTAAAAGCCGCATTCACATACTGCAACCGGTCGCCGCGCACGACCGCCACGGCCAGGGAAAGGCGATCGAGCACCTCTGCCGTCAGCCGCGACCGGGCGAAATCCAGCACTACCGGAAGATTCATCCGTTCAACCCTCCAGCCAATCACCGTATCCGTCCGGATTTCGTTCTCTCACGGTTTCAGCCGAAGCTGCTCCAGGAATCCGTTCATGGTCAAAAGAAATCGGCGGGAACGGGCTTCTTCTGCCCGTTCCCCTGAAAGGCGATTTCAGTCTTAATTTGAACCGCTGAGCTGAAAAATCAACTGTCTGAAGACTCCTCTGCACCTGGAGCCTCAGCTCATTTTGCGCCATTTTGCGAACAAGTGAAAGCCTTTCCCTTCCAAACGGTCCAGATACCCGGGCCGGCTCTACGGTAACTCCACAAGTTCCATCTGGCCGTCGCGGCGGCGATGGAGAACGAACAGATCGCCGGAAGGATTGCGGAAGACCAGCAGGTCACGATCACGGAATTCAGCCTCTTTGACGGCCTCCTCGATCGTCATCGCCTTCAGGGCGATTGCCTCGCCGCTGGTGACGATATGGGATTCGACGACCGCCTGGCGGGTGGGAAACGAATGCACGGGAATCTCCGCAGCGACACCCTTATGGTCGCGGCCGGACCGAGCTTCCGCTTCCAGGAACGACTCCGGCTGGGCGGCGCGCGCCTTGGGACGTGCGACCGGCGGCGCCTTGAGAACTTTTTCCTCCTTGGGCAACCGCTTGTTCCCGATCCGCCGATCACGATGACGATGCGCCTGATGCTCGGCGTGTTCGATGGCCTTGCGCAACGCCGACTCCTGCGTGTCAGCCTGACCCTCGGCCACAATCGTCTGCAATCGTGCCTGAATGGTAATCTCGGCAATCTGCAGATGCTTCTGTGTACTCAATGTGATGCTGGCGCGTGCGCTCCTGCCCAAAATCCGGGCAATCCGTTCCATCCCCTCTTCGGCCTGCGTACGCAACGCCTTGGAGACCCTCACTTGACGGGCGGTAAACTCCACTTCCATGGTCAGCCTCCGCTTCTTTTTCTCTCCGCTCGATCTTTCGGCTGGAGAATACGGATTTTATACGATTCGCCCCCCGTTGTCAGTCGGCAGGCCGTTTTTCCCCTCCGTGGGAATCCCTGTCGGCAACGGGATCGCAGCCGCTCCGCAACCATGCAGAACCGACTTCCCCGCCTTGCGGCAGGATGCGCGGGCAACAGAACGAAACCTCACCCCTCGCGGCGGCGGCGCTGGTGAGTCGAAGGAATGTGCATATCCTCGCGGTACTTGGCCACGGTGCGGCGGGTCAGCTGAATTCCCTGCGCCTGGAGCATGGCGGCAATCTGGTCATCGGTCAAGGGGTGGCGCGCATCCTCCTCCTCGATCAGCTTGCGAACCTTGCGCTTGAGCACCAGCAGAGGCGTGTCGGCACCCTCCGGCCCGTTCGAGCCTTCGGAAAAGAAGGAGCGCAGTTCGATGACTCCCTGTGGAGTGTGCGCGTACTTGTTGGCCACGGCGCGGCTGACCGTCGAGGGATGAACACCGATCTCTTCTGCGACCTCCTTGATCATCATCGGCCGCAGGGCCTCAATGCCCCGTTCGAGAAAATCCTGCTGGCGGCGCGCGATCACCTCACAGGTGCGCAGGATGGTGCTCTTGCGCTGGGCAATGTTGCGCATCAGCTGCAGGGCGGAGCGGAATCGCTCCTTGACATACTCCTTGACCTCTTTGTCCGTATTTTCCGAAGCCAGCATCCGCCGGTAGCGCCGGCTGAGCCGCAGACTGGGCAGGTCCTCTTCGTTCATCGACACCACCCACTCCTCACCGCGCTTGACAAAAACCACGTCGGGCTCGATCAGCCGCGTCTGCTCGCGGTTGTACTGCCGCCCCGGATGAGGATCGAGGGTACGGATAAACTTCACGCCGGCGTGGGCCTCGGCGATGCTGAGCTGCGCCACCCGCGCCAGATCCTTCAGGTCCCGTTTCTGCAGCAGGGGCAGGTAGCGGTCCACAATCAGGGCCGCCACCTCCATGCTGCGCCGCCGTTCCTCGATGTGCGCTTCGGCCTCGGCCTGGAAACCGCGATGAGGGCTCTGCTCCCCGTCTTCCGCCCCGCTCGCATGGCGCGCAAACAACTGCGCAAACTCGTGCTGCTGGGCCGCGATCTGAATCAACAGGCACTCGCGCAGATCACGCGCGCCCACACCCGCCGGGTCCAGGTGCTGCACCAGGTCGATTCCCCTGCGCAGCAGATCCAGCGCCTCCCCCTTTTCCGGCTCCTTCCGGGAACGGTCGAAAGCCTCCGCCAACTCTTCCTCGCCACCGGCCAGGTAGCCGTCTCCGTCCAGGTTGCCAACGACAAACTCTGCCGCCTCGCGCAGTTTTCCATCCAGGCTCAGAGCTCCCAGCTGCCACGCCAGGTGATCGGCCAGGGTCGTGGGCTGGGAGAGAAAATTTTCAAACGAGGGCTTTTCGCTCTCTTCGTACTCCGGCTGCGTACGGTAGCCCGGGTCCAGGTAATCCCGGAAGTACGATCCAAAATCAATTTCGTTGAAAGGATCCTGGGGCGCTGCCGCCGGCTCCCCGGCGTCGTGTTCCATGCGAACCAGCCGCTCCTCGCGCTCTTCCCGGCCGGCCACCTCGTCCAGCATCGGAACCGTCTCGTCAATCTCCTCCAGGACGGGATTCTCCACCATCTCGGCATCGATCATCTCCTTCAGCTCAAGCTTGTTGAGCGCCAGAACGCTCACCATCTGCATCAAACCCGGAGTCAGGATCTGG
>JBMFHN010000150.1:0-5930 GCA_049976805.1 Occallatibacter sp.
GCCGGCGCCGGGTCGCCAAACTTTATCTGGCGGCCAGCAAGCTCTTCGCCAAGGGGCAATTTGAAGCAGCCATGCGCGGCTACCAGCGGGCGGCCGCCCTCGACCCCGGCAACCGGGACTATGCGCTGGCCGAGAGCGTGGCGCGCAGCCATGCCGTAACGGTGCTGCTTCAATCCGCGACCCAGGACAGGATCAAGGGCGACACGGCGGCGGCCAACGCGGCCCTGGGTCATGCGCTTCAGCTGGACCCGCACAACGCCGAGGTCGGCGAACACCTGAACGCACTTGGAGATGATCTCCTGCGCGGGCGAACGAACCCCATCTACGAGCAGGAAGCGGAGACGATCGGTCCGCCGCTGACCCTGGAGCCGTCCCGCGCCCTGCACAGCTTCCATCTGCGTTCCGGCCAGCGCGAAATCATCCAGCAGGTCTTCGCCGCCTACGGAATTCAGGCCAGCCTGGATCCGAGCGTCGGCGCGCTCCAGACCCGGTTCGATGTGGACAACGTCGATTTCGCAACGGCGGCGCGGCTGGTGGCGCTGGCCACGGATTCCTTCTATGTTCCACTGGACACGGATCACGCGCTGGTGGCGCGCGACACCCACGAGAACCGTCTCCGGCTGATGCGCCAGGATCTGGAAACCGTCTACCTGTCCGGACTCTCTGCCGACAAGATGACCGAGGTTGTCAGCCTGGCCAAGAACGTCTTCAACATCCGCACGGCGGCGGGCGATACCAGCTCCGGAACCATTACTTTGCGCGCCCCGCAGAAGACCCTGAACGCCTTCGACTCCACCATCGGCGAGCTGCTCAATGGAAGCAATCAGACGGAGCTCGATGTGCGCGTGATCCAGTTTGCGCATTCCAACGAACGCAACACCGGAGTGCAGCCAATTCAGACAGCCACGGCCTTCAATGTCTACGCTGAAGAAGAGTCCCTCCTGAGCTCCAATTCGGCCCTGGTGCAGGAGATCATTTCTTCGGGGCTGGCCGCTGCCGGCGACAATCTGGCGATTCTCGGCATTCTTCTGGCCTCCGGTGCGGTTTCCAGTTCCCTTTTTTCAAACGGCCTTGCCCTGTTTGGCGGAGGCCTGACGCTGTCGGCTCTCTCGCCCGGTCCGGTCACGTTCAACCTCAATCTGAACTCATCGCAATCGCGCGAACTGGACCGGGTGCAGATGCGCCTGGGCGACGGCGAGGAAGGAACCGTGCGCGTGGGCGAGCGCTATCCCATCCAACTCTCGACCTATTCCAGCCTTTCGCCCACCACGACCAGCATTCCCGGGCTCACCACGGCCGGGACCTCCAGCGCGCTCTCGTCGCTGCTCTCGTCGCTGAGCGGCGCCCAGGCGAATATTCCGCAAGTGGAGTACCAGAACCTGGGCCTGACAGTGAAGGCGACTCCGAAGGTGCTGCGCAACGACGATGTCGCGCTCAACCTCGATATGAAGCTTGATTCTCTGGCCGGGAACTACCTCAATGGCAATCCCGTGCTCAACAGCCGCTCCTGGTCGGGGGTAGTCACGGTAAAACAGGACGAAGCCGTGGTCCTGGCCAGCGAAATCAGCAAGACGGAGAGCATTTCCATCAACGGAATGCCGGGACTGAGTGAAATTCCCGGGATGAACAATGTCACGGAGAAAGACAACCTGGTCAACGAAGCCACCCTGCTGATCGTCATCACAGCCCGGGTCGTCCGGGAAACCCAACCGGCCGGTCACTCCCCGATGTTGCTGGTGGATCGTGTGAGCAAGCAGCCCTAGCCCACGCAGCGCGGCAAGACCGCAGGATTTCTGTCGATGCCCCGGTTCATCGCCGGACGTGGCGGCAGCCCTGCCCGGTGGAATTGAACTGCGCCGCGGTTGGCTGATCGAGGCTGCTGCGGATCTCCGCGCCGTGTTCCCTCCTGTTTTCCAGCCCTTCACGCCATGCGGCAGGGTGCGGCAGTGTGTCATTCTGCCCGATCGGGTTGCGGGTGCCGCTTGACCTGACTGTCCGGGAGCGAGCCGCCCGGCGTGGAGACGATTCAGGACGAAAACCTCGTTCGTCTGACGGTCCGGGAGCGCGTGGCTCGGCGCATCCGGCCAACTTGTAGTAAACTGAAAATTCTGAGTCCAAACGCAGGAAAACACAATGTCCATTCATCCCGTTATGCAGCGCCTGGCCGACAAGCTCAAGCGCACAGATTTGCCCGAATTCGTCTCCGGCGACCAGGTTCGCGTCCATGTCAAGATCAAGGAGGGCGACAAGGAACGCGTGCAGGCGTTTGAAGGCCTGGTCATCGCCATGAACCGCGGCCCTCAGGGAACTTTCACCGTGCGCAAGATGAGCTTCGGACAGGGCGTGGAACGTATCTTCCCGTTCAACTCCAAAGTCATCGACAAGGTCGAAAAGATCCGCAGCTACAGGGTGCGCCGCGCCAAGCTGTTCTATCTGCGCTCGCTCCGCGGCAAAGCTGCCCGCCTGCGAGAAGTGGACCGCACCGTGGCCAGCATCTGAGCGCGTGGCTCGACATCCGGCCGCGATTTTTCATCATCCGGCAGCCCCGGTTTCGGCCGGGGTTGTTTTTTTGGATCTGCGCCTGAGGCTTCGGCCGCAAGGTTGAGGTTTTGGGAGTGTCGAGTGGCGGATTCCCACCGGGCTTGGGGAATCGCCCCGGACATGGCGCCAGATTCAGGGAAAGCAAGGCGCGAACCAGGAGAATCCCCGCGTTGTTCCGGCGCATCAGTGAGTGACGAAGCGATGAGTTCCGTTCATCAGTTCCGCAACCAAGCCTCCGAACAGGCGATCCTGAGCGCGACCCATACCATGCTGTTCAGCGAGATTTTGAAACTGGCTGTGGACAGCTTCCGCGCCAGCAAGACCCGTTTTGCGCTGGCCGCCCTGGGCATGGTCATCGGCACCGCTTCGGTCATTCTGGTCGTCACCATCGGGTTGACCGGCAAGCAATACATTTTGGAGGAGTTGCAAAAGATCGAGACCAATTCGGTCGAATTGGAATACGTCGGCGGAGGTTCACTGGGCACCGAGCATACGGTCTACAACGACTCCCTCACCCGCGAGGACGAGAAGGCCGTGCTGGCCCAGTTGCCCGGCGTCACGTACTCTTCGCCGGTGGTGGATATGCACGCCCGAATCAGCTTCGGCTCGGGAGTCGTCAAGGACACGCTTGTGCTGGGCGTCAGCCCTCAATATCAGCAGATCCGGAACCTGCTTGTGCCGGTGGGCCGTTTTCTCGATGAAGAGGACGACGAAGCCCACCTGAAATGCGCCGTGGTTTCGGAAAAGTTCGCCCATGACCGCTACGGCAGCGCGGATGCGGCCGTCGGCCAGAACTTCGAGATCATGGGGCTTCCCTTTACCATCATCGGCGTCTTCAAGGAGAGCGTGGACGACTTCGGGAATTCGGAGATTCAGGACCAGACCATCCTGATTCCCTACTCGGTGGCCCGCTATTTCACCGGAACCGATAACGTCAAGCAGATCTACTTCTCCATGCGCTCGATGGCCGAGGTGCCCGACGCCGCCCTGGAGATCAAGCGCATCGTCTCGACGCGCCACCGCCCTGGCTCGATCTACCAGACGCAGACCCTGACCGAGTACCTGGCCATGGCCGCCCGGATCGCCAACGCCATGACCGCTGTGCTGGTGCTGGTCGCCGCCGTCACCCTGGCCGTCGGCGGCGTGGGCATCATGAACATCATGCTGGCCAACGTGCGCTCGCGCATCCGCGAGATCGGCATCCGCAAGGCCATGGGCGCCACCTACCGTGAAATCAAGCTTCAGTTCCTGGCCGAGGCGGTCATCATCTCGCTCAGCGGGGGCATTGTGGGCTCGCTGGTGGGGCTCTCCGTCCCCTTTTCCATCCGCATCTTCACCGATTATCAATTGCCGGTCTCCGCGTGGTCGGTCGTCATCGCCCTGGCCGCGGCCACGCTGGTTGGCGTCATCTTCGGCACCATTCCCGCGACACGCGCCGCACAGATGGATCCGGTCGACTCGCTCAAGTACGAATGAGCCTTGAACTCTGACCCGCTGCGATAAGCTGGCAAAGGGTCTCTTCGTGGGATTCCGGATTTGCGGCCGCGTTATTCCGGCCGGCTGTTGAGCACCGCCCGGGCCACAATCAGGACCGGGATTCCGTCCACAATCGGGTAGGCGCGTCCACAGGCGTCGCAAACCAGCCGTGCAGGCTCCATGCGCAGTCTCTTGTAACAGGCGGGGCAGGCCAGATGGCTGAGCACGGTGGAATCGAAAGCTGGCGAGGAGAAGGATTCGGCCGGCATCACGCCCTATTGGATCGCTGTGTCAGTTGCGCCGGCCGGTTCATTTGCCGGGCTGGCCGCCTGGGGACGGCGGGCGAACTCTTCTTCAATGCGTTGAACCGTCTTTGCCGTGGCCGATTCATAAGCCACACGGATACCGTTGAAAATGGCGCGGTCGTTCGACGAGCCATGGCCAATAATGCAGACGCCGCGCACGCCCAGCAACGGTGCGCCGCCATACTCGCGGTAGTCCAGGCGGCGGCGGAATTCGTTGAAGGCCTTGCGCGAAAGCAGCGCGCCAACCTGCGCCGTGACCGTGCGGGTCAGCGACTCGCGCAGCGCATCGCGCACGAAGCGGCCAATCCCCTCGCTGGTCTTCAGCGCAACGTTACCCACAAAGCCGTCGCAGACAATCACGTCGGCCTGGCCTGAAAAGATATCCCGCCCTTCTACGTTGCCAATGAAGCGGATGGGCAGCGCCTTGAGCAGCGGGAAAGCCTCGCGGGTCAGATCGTTCCCCTTGACCTCTTCCTCGCCGATCGACAGCAGACCGACGCGCGGGCTGTCAATCTTCAGCACGCACCGAGCGTAGATCTCGCCCATCACGGCAAACTGCGCCAGGTTGTGCGGCTTGCAGTCCACGTTGGCACCCACATCCAGCAGCACGCACGGATTTCCGGTTGAAGTGGGCATGGGCGTGGCCAGCGCCGGCCGGTCAACGCCCGGCAGCGCTCCCAGCACCATTTTGGCCGTGGCCATCGCCGCGCCGGTGTTGCCGGCGGTGACAAAACCAGCCGCCGTTCCCTCGCGCACCATCTTCAGCCCGACACGCAGCGAACTGTCCTTCTTGCTCCGCACAGCATGGGCGGCTTTCTCATCCATGCCGATTCGTTCCGAGGCGTGGTGAAGAACAATGGGCAGATCCTCGTTTCCCAGTTGCTCGTCCAGAAGATCGCGCAGTTCCGCCTCCGGACCCACCAGATGGACCCGCACCGGCAAGGATTTCGCAGCCAGTATGGCTCCTCGAATCTCCGGTTCCGGAGCCTTGTCGGAACCAACGGCATCAAGGGCGATGTCGATCAGCATAGGAATGAAGTTTATTTGGCAGTTTCCTTGATCTCTAGCACGGCACGGCCCTTATAGGCTCCGCACTTCGGACAGGCGCGATGCGGCAGCTTCATCTCGTGGCAGTTCGGGCACTCGGAAACTCCGGCCGCGGTGAGAAAATCGTGCGCGCGGCGGATGGAGGTGCGGCGCGCTGAGTGGCGCCTTTTCGGATTCGGCATGAGAAAAAATTCCTTTCATCCTGGAGATCGCTGAAAGCCTGAGGCGATTGCGGCGCAGCCAAAAACTGCGCGAATCCTTCCCCTTGCCTCCCGGCCAAAGCCTGGAACTCCTTCAATTTCCCTTGGGACTTGCCTGCTTGGAGCCGATCCGGCCGCCAAGCCCCGCCAACGCTTCCCATCGAGGATCACTCGTGGCCTCGTCGCAGTGGCAAGCCTTCTCGTTGCGGTTCTCGCCGCAGCGCGGACAAAGCCCCTTGCAGTCCGGCTTGCACAGCGTTCTGACCGGCAGGGACAAAAGCACCTGCTCGCGCAGCACATCCTCAAGCGCAAGGCTGTCTCCTTGATAATACCCGATTTCCGCCTCTGGTGCAGTAATCGT
>JBMFHN010000151.1:0-5913 GCA_049976805.1 Occallatibacter sp.
GTCCTTTCTGGCAGGTCTGACGATCCGCCAGGTTCTGGAACAGAGGCTTCAGCGCTCCGGGACAGCCGCTCCCGGAGAGGACGAGCGGGAACGCGAAGGCCGTTTGCGCGAGTTGGCCGGCCGTGCCGGTTTCGACTGCCTGAATATCCGGGCGGACGCGCTTTCCGGCGGCTGGTCCAAGCGGCTGGCCATCGCCGCGGCTTTGCTCGGCGAGCCGGATGTCCTGCTGCTGGACGAGCCGACCAATCATCTCGACCTGCAGGGTATCGAGTGGCTGGAAGAGCTTCTGGCCACCAGTTCGTTGGCTTTCGTCACCGTCAGTCACGACCGCTTTTTCCTTGAATCGACGGCCAACGAAATCATCGAGCTGAATCGCGCTTACGACGGCGGACTGCTGAGGGTGAAGGGAAACTTCAGCCGCTTTCTCGAAGAGCGGCAGAACTATCTTGAGTCGCAAGGCCGGCAACAGGAGAGCCTGCGTAACCGGGTAAGATCCGAGATCGAGTGGCTGCGGCGCGGAGCCCGGGCGCGGACAAGCAAGTCCAAGGCGCGCATCGAAACCGCCCATGCGATGATGGCTCATCTGGCCGATCTGGAGGCGCGCACCGCGGCTCCGCCTGTCAGTCTCGGCTTCGAGGCCAGTCAGCGCAAGACCAGGAGACTGATCGCGCTCCGTGGCGTGGCTTACGATCTGCCGCGCGCCGGGGTGGAGGAAAGTTCCGGCGTGGAAAGCGAAAAACGGGGGCAGCGTCTCTTCAGCGGGCTCGATTTCCTTCTCACAGCGGGCATGAAAGTCGGATTGCTGGGTCCAAACGGCAGCGGCAAAACCACGCTGCTGCGCCTGCTGCACGGCGAGCTGGACCCCACGGAGGGCGAAATCTTCCGCGCCGAAGCGCTGCGTCTGGTCTATCTCAGCCAGTTGCGTCTTCTCGATGAGAGCCTTACCCTGCGCCGGGCGCTCGCCCCGGAAGGCGACAGCGTTGTGTATCAGGGCCGCAGCTTTCACGTGGCCGGCTGGGCCGCGCGGTTTCTTTTTCAGTCCGAACAGCTGAACCAGCCGGTTGGCAATCTTTCAGGCGGCGAGCGCGCCCGGGTTCTGATCGCCCGGTTGATGCTGGAGCCGGCTGACGTTCTGCTGCTCGACGAGCCGACCAACGATCTGGACATTCCAACACTGGAAGTGCTCGAAGAAAATCTGCTCGGTTTTCCTGGCGCGCTGGTTCTGGTTACCCACGACCGTTCCCTTCTGAGCCGCGTCTGCTCGACCGTGCTGGGCCTGGATGGCAACGGCTCCATCGGGCAATTCGCCGATTACGCGCAGTGGCGGGACTGGCTCGAAGCGCAGGACGGGATTCTCGCGGGAAAAAATCCGCCAGCCAACCAACCTGCCGCCGTCCGCGATTCCGGAACTCCCGCCGTGCGGGCCGTCTCCGCGGCTCCTGCGGCGAAGAAAAAGCTTTCCTACCTGGAGGCGCGTGAGTTCGCGTCCCTCGAAAAGCGGATTGAAGAGTCGGACGCACGCCTTGCCGGTGCCCGGCAGCGTGCCGACCATCCCGCAATTGCCACAAACGCCGCTGCTCTTGAAGAGGCGCTTGAGGATTTGCGCGCCGCAGAGCGGGAAAACAATGCCCTTTACACCCGTTGGGCCGAGCTGGCGCAAAAGGCTGGATGACGGGCGCGCCAGCCCGCATCGCATCACCTTCGCAGATACGTTTTTGAAAGCCGGTCGTGCCAGCTCAGATGGTCATCGTCGAACAGCATCCAGACCATGCCCATTCCCATCGAAAGCACCGACAGCAACAGCGCGCCCAGACGGCTGCGCAACTGGGCGCGTGTGGGCCGCTGGCCATCGAAGGTACAGAGCGAGATATCGGCGTACCTCATTCCCGGCGTGGCCTCGCCCAGAGCAAGAAACAGCGTCTGGTAGAGCAGGCCCAGCAGCACCAGCACCGCCAGCGTCCCGCATTCGACGACCTTCAATGCGGGCAGACGGCCCACGTACGCCAGGGCGATGCGTGCCGCTGCCAGGAAGGCTCCCGTAATCAGCGCACCATCCACCAGCAGCGCCATCAACCGGTTTCCCATGGGCGCCAGATGAAGAACCGGCGCCTCGGCCGGAATCTCTGTCTCGGACTCGTCCCGGGGCTGAGCCTCCAACTCAATGCCGGACCACTCGGGAGCGCGCACAGCCTCGGCAGTTTCCGGCTGGATGGAAAGAACAGCGGGATCCACCTCGAAAATGCTCAGCTGCTTCTGTGTTCCGGAAAAGGCGAAGGCTCCCTCGGCCAGCCGCGGACGCACTTTGCGCGCGGCGACCAGTTCGCGGGGAAACTCGATGAGGTTGGCCGCAATGGGCTGATCCGGTTCGACCGGTTCAATCGGCTCGACATCCCAGAATTTCTCTTCCGGCTCCGGGGACATATGAATTTCCGGTTGCTGACGGAGAACAGGATAGGCGCTCTCTGAGGCCTCGAATCCGGGAAGTGGGCCGCATGCGATCTGGGGTTCAACGCCTGCCGGGATCGGCTCCTGCGGTTGCGCGGCGGGCTGTGCGGGCGCGGCGGAAGCCGGTTCCGCCTCCGGTTCCCGCTCCCAAACTGCGGACAAGGCGGTCCCGGAATCCGTACCGGCGATTTCGCCCGTCTGCAACTGGCTGTAGCTGGGAGCGTGGGCATAACGCGCGGCAACGCGGGCCGCTGCCTGAGCGGCGCGGCTGTCGGCCACGATCCGGGGCTGGGCAGGCGCCGCGAGAGCGGCCGTGAAACGGCTCCTGCGGCTGTTGTGGGCGGCAATGCGCCGGTGGATTTCCTGCTTCCAGGCCGATGCGGAGACGGACGGATCTGAGGATGCGTTCAAGATGGCGGCTTCCCTTCTGAAACGCCCTGCAGCCGGATGAAAAGGCTCGAGGCGTCTGTTTTGGTTTTCTGAACCCGGGTTGGGCCGGGCCCGGAAAACTGCGGTTTCAAAACCTGCAAAACCAGAAGGGAGGTTCGCGAAGCTGCGCCTGCGCCGCCCGGATCTGATGATCCGGGCGCGGTCAAAACCATTCGGTTTTTACCTGCCGCCAGAGCCGCGCGACCCGCATCCCATCGAAGGCGCCAGTTTTGCTATGCTGACCTTGGTTCCGGGATGCGTCCTCGCACATTATTGTTTACCACGATGCTGGCCTTCTGTCACCTGATTCTTCAGGCGCAGGCGTTGACCAGTGCGACACCTCCGCTGCCAGGGGCAAATCCGGCGCGGCGCGGCGCCGTTGCGGCTGGCCCGAAGACCTTGCCTGGCGGAGGAGCCGCTTCTCTGCCCGACGATCCTGACCAGGAGATTCTGCCTGTGGCCCGGCCTGAGCCGGAACCTGCCAACAGCGTGCCGGTTGAATGGGAGGCGCAGAACCAGTTCCGCATTGGCGATACCTGGACCCTCACCGGCGGGGTGGTCGTCCATTATCGCGACTACATTCTGCGAGCCGACAGGGTCGTTTATCATCAGTCCACGACCGATCTGGTGGCCGAGGGCAACCTGGAGCTGACAGGCGGACCCAACGACATCCGCATTCATGCCTCCAATGGGGAGATGCGCCTGAATGCCCACACCGCGCGATTTTTCAACGTGCATGGTTCCCAGGGCATCCGCACGCTTGGCCGCACAACCGTCTATTCCACCACCAATCCGCTTCTGTTCAGCGGCCGTGTCCTGATCGAGACCGGAGAAGGCCGATACAAGATCATCGATGGCGCGATCACCAATTGCCTGCTGCCACACCCGGACTGGGAGGTGATCGCCCACTCGATTCAGATGGCGCGCGGGCAGGCCTCCACATCCAACGCGTTTTTCAAGCTTCTCGGGGTGCCGATCTTTTACCTGCCTTACCTGCACCATCCGGTGAGCGAAACCGGCCGCGAGAGCGGTTTCCTGATTCCTGTCCTCAGCACCTCATCGATTCAGGGCTATACGCTGGGCGAGCAGTTCTATTGGGCGATCAGCCGCAATATGGACATGGTTGCCGGCCTGGAATACTACAGCAAGCGCGGCTGGGCGCCCAACGGCGACTTCCGCTATCGAGGACGCGGACTGGATCACCTGACAGTGCGCTGGAACGCCCTGCTCGATCGAGGATTTACCGAGCAGCCCGGCAATGAGCCGGTTCCCAGTTGCGGTCCCACTCCAACCGTCAGCGAGTTGCTGGCGCCGGAATTTGTCAACCAGGGAGGCGTCGACATCACCGCTCTTGGCCGCAAAGACCTGAGCGCGGAAACACGATTGGCCAGCAATGTCGAATATCTCTCCTGCTACGTTTACCGGCTGGTCTTCAACGACATCTACTCGCTCGCCGTCAACTCCGAGGTGCAAAGCGACATTGCGCTTACCCATGCCCACAGGGGCTTCGTGCCTTCGGTCTCCCTGAACCGCTTTGAGACCTTCGCCAGCACCGTCGATGGACAGGAAGCCAAGATCCTCCATCTCCCCAATCTGCGCTATGATGTGCTGGATCAACCGCTCGGCTCTTCGCCATTCACCTGGGGAATGGGATCGTCGCTCGGCTATCTGGGCCGCGCCGAACCGGACTTTCATGCCCGCAACGTGGGCCGCATCGACTTCTATCCTCATCTTTCCCTGCCGTTCATGGCGGGCGGCTGGAGCGTGGTTCCCCAGGCTGCGCTGCGCGTGACCGGCTATACCATCAGTCAGAAGCCCTACCAGCCGGGATCGGGCAGCGATCTGCCCCCGGGCACACCCACCATCAGCCACGAATCGCTCCGCCGAACGGATTTCGATGCTTCCGTGGACATCCGTCCGCCGGCCATCGAGCGGGATTTCATCCTCGCCGGCTGGAATCGCGAAATGCGCCACGTCATCGAACCCGAGATCACCTACCGCTACGTCTCGGGCATCGGCGCCGAAGCGCGCAATGTGCTGCTGATCGATACCACGGACATTGCCACCAACACCAATGAAGTGGGCTACTCGCTCACCCAGCGCTTTTATTTCCGTCGCCTCCGCTCCACCTCCTGCGCCGAGGGAAAAACCGCCGCTCCGAGCGGCTGCGCCAGCCAGACAGACAAAAAGAACGGGCAGAACCAGCCGCGCGAATGGGCCAGTTGGCAGGTTGCGCAGAAATATTACTTCGATTCCACCTTCGGCGGGGCGCTGATGACCGACCGCCGCAATGTCTTCGATTCCACCCTGGACCTGAGTGGCGTCGCCTTTCTCACCTCGCCGCGCAATCTTTCGCCCGTCATCTCCCGCCTGCGCTTTGAGGCCATCCACAACCTGCGCATCCAGTGGGATCTGGACTACGACCCCAAGGCCGGCCGCATGGACGCCGACAACATCTATGCAGGGTACAGCCGGGGACGCACGACCGTTGGCGTGGTCCACGCCCTGCTGAACGCCGTCGACGGAAATGGCAGCGCCGTCACCATCACCCAGAGCCAGCAACTGCAACCCTTCCTCGTTTATGGCAAACCCTCCGGCGCAGGCTTCAACCTGGCGGCCAACACTGGTTACGATTTTGCCCAGGGACAGTTGCAATACGCAGCCGTGCAGGCTGTTTACAACTGGAACTGCTGTGGTCTCTCGATCGGCTATCGCCGCTTCGAACTCGGCTTGGTCCGCAACGAAACTCAATACCTTTACAGCCTTACCCTGGCCAACTTCGGCTCTGTTGGCGACATCCGCCACGCCAATTCAGCCTTTCCCGACCCCAGTCAGCCGCCGGTCTATTGATTCTCCGACGTGAAAATCGGGGCGAAATGGGCAGAAAAAGCGGCCCGTCACGCGGCGCAGACCTGGCTGCCTGCACAAGAACAGGCAGTTCGCGGAGCATGAGCCTTGTGACGATCCCTTGTCAGCCAGGTGGAGTCAGGCGGTGCCTGTGCGCGGAACCGGCCGTGCCGGTCAGCCCCAGGCGCGGGG
>JBMFHN010000152.1:0-5900 GCA_049976805.1 Occallatibacter sp.
GTGTACATACTACACTCGATCCTCGGTTTACGCTAACAGCCCTTACGACAAACTGCTCCGACAAAAAAACGCGCGACCCCACAAAAAGCCCCACCCTCGCGGATGGGGCTTTTGTTTTCGCGACCAGCGGGAGCGGTTGGCCCCGCCGCAGGTGGTTGCGACCAACGGGAGCGTCCGCCTGGACGGCCAGTCCTCAGTCGTAGTACTCCAGGCCAAGGTGGGTAATCAGGTCCGCGCCCATGATGTGGCGCAGCGTGTTCTTGAGCTTCATCGACTGGATGAACAGATCGTGCTCCGGATAAAGCCCCGGGGCCGACTGGGGCGACTTCAGGTAGAAGCTCAGCCACTCCTGAATGCCGATCGAGCGCAGTTCCTCGCTGCGCTTGGCCAGGTCCATGAACAGCACCAGATCGAGCGCGACCGGAGCGGCCAGAATCGAGTCACGGCAGAGGAAGTTCACCTTGATCTGCATCGGGTAACCGAGCCAGCCAAAGATGTCGATGTTGTCCCAGGCTTCTTTCTTGTCTCCGCGGGGCGGATAGTAGTTGATGCGGATCTTGTGATAGAGATCCTTGTAAAGCTCCGGATAAAGATCCGGCTGGAAGATGTATTCGAGCGAACCGAGCTTGGACTCCTCCTTGGTCTTGAACGATCCGGGATCGTCCAGCACCTCGCCGTCGCGGTTGCCGAGGATGTTCGTGGAGAACCAGCCGCTGACGCCCAGCATGCGCGCCTTGAAAGCCGGCGCCAGGACGGTCTTCATCATCGTCTGGCCGGTCTTGAAGTCCTTGCCGCAGACCGGCGCCGCATTGCGCTTCGACAGTTCGACCATGGCCGGTATGTCCACAGTCAGATTGGGCGCGCCATTGGCAAAGGGAACGCCCTCGCTCAGCGCCGCGTAGGCGTAAATCTGCGACGGGGCGATGGCGATGTCATTGTTTTCCAGGCCTTTTTCAAAAGACTCGATGCTGTCGTGCACGGCCGTCGGTTCCAGGAAGATCTCGGTCGAGGCACACCAGATCATGACCACGCGGTCGACGGTCTTCTTGAAAGCGCGAATGTCGGCTCGCAGTTGATCTGCCAGATCGCGCTTGTTCCTGCCTTTTTTCACGTTGGTGCCACTGAGGCGCTTCACGTAATACTGGTCGAAGACCGCCGGAAGGGGCTTGATCGTCTCCAGGTAAGGCTTCAGCTGGGTCAGGATTTCCTTGTCCAGCACCTCGGCGTGGGCAGCGGCCTCGTACACATTGTCTTCAAAAATGTCCCATCCTGTGAAAACAATGTCATTCAAGTCGGCCAACGGCACAAAATCCTTGATCCGGGGAGCGTTATTGTCGGTCCGCTTGCCCAAGCGAATGGTGCCCATCTGGGTCAGCGATCCGATCGGCTGCGCCAGTCCGCGGCGAACGGCCTCGACACCGGCGATAAACGTAGTGGCAACAGCCCCCAGACCAACCACCATCACACCCAGCTTGCCTGTTGCCGGCGCCACCTTCGACACACCAGATGGCTTCTGGCCACCTTGCTGTTCAGTTCCCATTTTCTCTCCTATACCTCACTCAAAATTGCTCCGGAAGACCCGGCCGTTCCAGCCTTTTTCAGGCAACGCATCAGTGTACGCCCTGCCGGGCGCACCGGTTTTACTTCTTGCTCCAGGTTGGTTCCGTCTGTCTGCCGCGATTCAGATGCGACCAGAAAAACCAGGCGGCGCCAGCCAGAAGCGCCACTTCAACCCCTGAATGGAAGCGGTGGAAAAACTCCTGAAAACGCGGGTCGGTATGCCACCTTACACCCAGCTTCATTCCCACACAGGCCAGCGCGAAACACCATGGCCACGATCCCATAAAAGTATAGATGTGGAAACGAAGCTGCGGCATCCGGGCGATCCCCGCAGGAAAGGCGATAAACGTGCGCACCACCGGCAGCAAACGCGCCAGCAAAACCGTGATCGAACCGTATTTCAGGAAAAAATCCGTCATTCGGTTCAGATCGCGATGGTTCATCAGCACCCACCGGCCGTAGCGCTCAACCAGCGGGCGTCCGCCCCGTGCGCCGATCCAGTAGGCCGCCAGCGAACCCAGATTGCAGCCCGCCGCTCCCGCCGTTGCCACCCAGAAAAGGCTGAAATGACCGTGCGGGTTGGCAGGATAGACCAGGAAGCCCGAAAAGGGCATGATGATCTCGCTGGGCAGAGGAATGCAGGCCGATTCGATCCCCATCAACGCGACAATGCCGGCATATCCGCCCCTATCGATCACGTGAATGATCAGGTGCATCAGCCAGGCAAGAATTTGTTCGCTCATGAGCAAATATCAGTATATAAGGCCGGAGCCGGAGCCGTCGCCCCGCGGTCCCGCGGCTGCTGCGCCGCGGCCCAGACCCACGCGCACCCGCAATTTGCTACCATGGGGAGTTGATCCAAAGGAAGGGTATTTTCCCGTGCCTGACTTCCCTGCCGTTCCCCTGACCCTGGAAGGTTCTTTTGTCCTCCACCAGTTCTTCCGCTTCGACTGGAAAGCCTGGCGCGGCACCGCGCCGGACAAGCGAGAGGAGATCGCCATCCAGGCCATCGCCGCGCTGCTGCGCATGGAGCGCGCCGCGCCGGATGCTCCCGTCAAGACGGCGCTCTTCTCCGAACTCGGCCACAAGGGCGATCTGCTGCTGCTGCATTTCCGCCCTTCGCTCGAAGCTCTGAACCAGGCCGAACTCGATCTGGCCCAGACCGCGCTTTACGATTTTCTGGAACTCCGTCACTCGTATGTTTCGGTCATCGAGCTGGGACTTTACGAATCCAGCCGCAAGAGCTACGAAGCTGCCGCCACGAAGGGCTTCGAGACGCACTCGCCGGAGTGGAACGCCGAAATTGCCGCTTCGCTTCAGCGAGGATCCGAGGCCATGGCGCCGCGTCTTTTCCCATCTGTTCCCGAGGCCAGATGCCTGTGCTTCTATCCGATGGATCGCAGGCGGGGCGAGCAGGTCAACTGGTACACCGTGCCCTTTGCCGACCGCCAGCGCATGATGCACGAGCACGGGCTGATCGGCAGAAGATACGGCGACCAGGTGAAGCAGATCATCTCCGGCTCGATCGGCATGGACGACTGGGAGTGGGGCGTCGATCTCTTCGCCGACGATCCGGTCGTCTTCAAAAAGCTCATCTACGAGATGCGCTTCGATCCGGTCAGCGCGATTTATGCCGACTTCGGGCCGTTTTTCATCAGTCTGCGCCTGCCGGTCGAGAAGCTGAGCGGCTGGCTCGCCGGAACACTGTAATCGGCGCCTCGCCTGTCTTTTATCCTGAACCCATGTCGAACCGCACCTTCAGCCGGACAGCGCCGGGCAGGACGGCCCGGCGGCCGCGCAGCCCGCTCGCTCCGGAGCGCGTCGCCGCGATTCTGAAAGGTCTCGACGAAGCTTACCCCGATGTGAAGTGCGCACTCGACCATCGTTCGCCCTGGGAGCTTCTGGTGGCGACGATTCTCTCGGCGCAATGCACGGACGCGCGGGTGAATCTGGTCACGCCCGGACTTTTCCGCCGCTTTTCCACCCCGCAGGCGATGGCCCGGGCGAGCTTGCCCGAGTTGGAAGAGCTGATCCGGACCACCGGCTTCTATCACAACAAGGCCAAATCGATTCTGGGCGCGGCGAAGAAGATCGTCGCGGAGTTCGGCGGCCAGGTGCCGCAGACCCTGGCCGAGTTGGTGACGCTGCCCGGCGCGGCCCGCAAGACGGCCAACGTCGTCCTGGGCGTTTCGTTCGGCCGGGCCGAGGGCGTGGTGGTGGACACCCACGTGCTGCGCATTGCGCGCCGTCTGGGACTGGCCCAGGGCGAAACGCCCCAGAAGGTCGAGCAGGAGCTGATGCGTATCCTCCCGCCAGGCCGCTGGATCGACTTCTCCCATCAGATCATCCACCATGGCCGGGCGATCTGCCGGGCGCGCAGCCCCCGGTGCGACCGCTGCAACCTGGAAACGCTCTGCACGGCGAAGGACAAGACATGGACGAGCTAGAGGCCCGGATGGAGCGCGCCGAGAGGGAGTCCAAGGCTCCGAGGGCCGCGTTTGGTGATTTGCGTCACAGTATACTGTTCCTTGGCCCGCTAAGGTAATTGTTGAGATGTCCCTGCTCTGGCTTCGAGTTGCGGCGGTTTTATATGCGGCGTCGGCGGTTACCGTCTTCCCGGCCGTTCTCCATGGCCTGGAGCGCTGGCGCAAGACCTGCGTCCATCTGGCCGGCATGGCCTTCTTCTTCCACTTCGTTTCCTGTGTTGAGATGCTGGTGCAGGCGCATCGCTGGATGCCGGTCGGGGTCCGCGAGGTCGAATCCCTGCTGGGTTTTGCCGTGGCCGCCGTTTTCTTCCTGGTCTGGTGGCTCTACGACGCGATCTCGCTGGGAATCTTCGCTTTGCCGATTACCTTTTTTATCGTCTTTGTGCCTTCGCTGGGGTTTTATCGCTACACCTTTCCCTCCGAGGGCGTCCGCATCAGCTGGCTGATCGCTCATATTGTGGCGCTGCTGGCAGCCTACGTGGCGCTGGGATTCAGTCTGCTGGCCTCGGTTCTTTACCTGATCCAGGAACGCCGCATCAAGAGCAAGCGCAAGCCCGGTGGAGGGTTGGGATGGCTTCCTTTCAACTGGCTTCCACCGCTTGACAATCTGGAACGCATCGCCCACGCGACCCTGGAATTCGGTTTTCCCTGTATGACGGTCGGATTGGTCATCGGTGTGGTTCTGGCCCAGGAGACGCCGCTTGGCGCCGCCTATTTTCTCGATCCCAAGGTGATCGCCTCGTTTGTTCTGTGGGCCGTCTATGTAGCCCTGCTGCTGGTGCGCCGCGGCGCCGGGCTGCGCGGCCGCCGGGCCGCCTATCTGTCCGGTGCGGTCTTTCTCGTGATGCTGGCCGTGCTGGCGGCCAACGTCTTCAGCCAGGTGCACAGGTACGGTCCACGATGACTCTGACGCTGATCGGGATCAACTACAAGACCGCACCCATCGAGCTGCGCGAGCGGATCGCCATCTCCCGCGACGAACTGCCCGAAACCACTCGCGCCCTGGCCGCCGTGCCGGGAGTGACCGAGTGCATGATCGTGTCCACCTGCAACCGGGTGGAGATCCTGGCTGCCGTTGAGGAGCAGCCGGCCGCGGAAACGCCCGCCGCGGGCCTGGCCGCTTTTTTGCATCATCGTTTTGGTTTGGAGCCGGCGCTGCTGGAGCCGCATCTTTATGAGCACCGCGACCAGGAGGCGGTGCGGCACCTGTTCCGCGTGGCTGCCAGCCTGGATTCGATGGTGGTGGGCGAGCCGCAGATTCTCGGCCAGGTCAAGGAGGCTTTCGCCGTGGCCCGCGCCGCCGGAACCATCTCGGGCCAGCTCGAGCACCTGTTGCAGTGCGCCTTCGCCGCCGCCAAAAAGGTTCGCACCGAGACGGAAATCGGTTCCAACTCGGTCTCCATCGCTTCGGTCGCCGTCGAGCTGGCGCGCGAGATCTTCGGTTCGCTCGAAGGGCGCACCGTTTTCCTGGTCGGGGCGGGCAAGATGAGCGAAATCGCCGCGCGGCATCTGGTCCAGCAAGGCGCCGGAGCGATTCTGGTGACCAACCGGACGCTCGAACGCGCCCAGCGCATGGCGGAGAACTTTCAAGGGCGGGTGATCCCCTTCGAACAGATTCACGAAGCAGCCAGCCAGGCCGACATTGTTATCAGCTCGACCGGCGCGCCGCATCCCATCTTCCGCCGCGAGCACGGACAGGCCTTTCTGCATCGCCGCCGCAACCGCCCGATGTTCTTCATCGACATTGCCGTGCCCCGTGACGTGGACCCGGAGATGGGCAAGCTCGAGGGCATCTTCGTTTACGACATCGACGACCTGCAGCAGGTGGCCACGGCGCATCGTTCCGAGCGCAGC
>JBMFHN010000153.1:0-5876 GCA_049976805.1 Occallatibacter sp.
GCCGATGCCGCGGCCCGAAGCGTGGCAGGAGCGCACAGAAAACGGCCGGCCCAGCATCCAGCGGGCGCGGGTCATGTCGCCTGCCGCCACGCGCTCCCGGATGGCGGAACTGGAAACCTCCAGCCCGTGCACCCGCACGGCATCGTGAACGTGAACGGCAAAACCGGACTCCGCGCCCCACTTCCTGAGTTCAACCACACCGGCCTCGGCGCGATAGCCGAAGCGAAAATTGCCACCTTCATGCAGACTGCGCAGTTTGAGTTTCTCCACCAGAATGCCGCGCACAAACTCCCGCGCCGGCATTGCGGCGAGCGCCTCGCCGAAGGGCAACACCAACACCGCGCCGATACCGGATCCGCTCAGCAGTCGCAGCCGCTCCTCGATCGGCGTGAGCAGCAGGGGAGCCTCAGCCGGACGCAGAAACCGCTCCGGGTGGGGATCGAAGGTAACAGCCACCGACTGCGCGCCCAGCTCGCGCGCTTCGGCCGCCGCAGCCGACAGGATTTCCCTGTGGCCGCGATGGACCCCGTCAAAGTTGCCGATGGCGGCTACACAGGGACCGAAACCGGCTGGAATCTCCTGCACCGAGCGAAAAATCGGAATCATGCGGTTTGAAAACCCGTCCAAATGCTTTCTGTTGAAATGAACACGCAGGCAAAACCGAATTCGGGCCGGGGTGAATTGACGCTCTCTGAAGGCCAGTCCTGCCGAACGGGCTGAGCCGTTGAAATCCTGCCACCTGTCAGAAAAAACTCTTCTCTCCCGCCGAAGTTCCCGGTCCGTACCGGCATTCTTTGCTCCGCTCGTGCGACCCAATTCGTCTTCACAGTTGCACGCTCAGGCTGAGACCGTCATAAGCCAGGCGCATGTCTTCCGGCAGTGCGCGGTTGGTCTCTTCGTGCCCCAACTCGTGAGCGATGTGGGTCAACCAGGTCTGGCGCGCGCCGATCCTCCGGGCCCAGGCCACGGCCTGCTTCACGGTGGCATGGCTGGGGTGAGGATCGTGGCGCAATGCGGATAGAATCAAATGGTCCAATCCTTCCAGCAGCGCAAAACTGGATTCGGGAATGAAGCTGACATCGGTCAGATAGGCAGCCCGCCCAAAGCGGAATCCATCGATGCTCATCTCGCCGTGCCGCACCGGAATGCGCAGGAACTCGACGCCATGGACGCGGGTCCGTTCCGACAGGGGCTCCAGCCGGACGCGGGCGCGGGTCGGATAGGTTGACTGCGGCGAGAAGGTATAGTCATAGACCCGCCTGAGCACCGCGGCCGTCTCCGGAGAAGCGTAGAGAGGAATCTGTGCGCCTTCGCGCGCCGCCGCAAAGCTGAGCGGGCGCAGATCATCCATGCCCAGGATGTGATCGGCGTGAGAGTGGGTATACAGCACCGCGTCCACACGGGTGAGGTTGGCACGCAGCGCCTGTTCGCGAAAATCCGGGCCGGTGTCGATCACCACCGTGCGCTCCCGTTCTTCATCCTCGCCCGCCTCGCGCCAGCGCAACAGCACCGAGGGCCGCAGACGCCGGTCATGCGGATCCTGAGAAAGACACACCGGACAGCGGCAGCCGAGCGTCGGCACACCCATCGAGGTTCCCGTTCCGAGAAATGTAAGCAGACCGTCCATGCACGGATCTAGCGCACACCGGGCGGCGGCGGCGCACCTTTGAGCGTAATCATGCTGGTCAGTTCCAGGAAGGCCATGCGGGCCTCGAAAAGCGCCGCCTGCAACATGCGATCCTCAGCCTCGTTCAGGTTGCCGCGGGTTTTCTCCTCGAGCACGCCCAGCAGGTCGATGGTCGCACGCGCACCCAGAATATCCACGCGCTGCCGTTCGCCCTCCTGCGTGCCCGCTCCCATCTGGATCATGGCGGAAAGATAGAACTGCTGCACCAGATGCTCAAAGCCAAGAGGCGGCTGCTCGCCCATCGCGGGATTCTGCGCCCGCACCAGATCTTCCAGCCGCTGCGCCGAAGCGTCGTAGGCCATCTTCTGCTCGCGGCTTTCTTCGGCCGTGGGCGCAGCAGGCAATCCGTTTTCCATCTCGCCCGCCGTCTGTGGCTCCTGTTCCGCGGCGGATTCCTGTTCCGTCCGGGATTTGGCTTCATTGACCACCAGACGCGGACCCGCTCCGGGCTCGGGCGGCGCCGGTGGAGCCTCCGGTTGGGTTGCCGGCTGCTGCTGGCTCCCCTGTTCTTCGCTCGCCTTGATCTTGCGGCGGTCGACCACGGTAAATTTTGGAGTTTCACTCATCGTTTCTTTCGCTTTCCATTCCGCCCCGCGGGCTCTTCGTCCATTTGTCTGTTTCCGGCTGTCTCTCGGTCCACCAACCTGTCGCCCGACCGACTCCATCACCGGAGCATTCTCTCACTTCCGCCACTTTCCGGTCCTGTTTCCTGCGCCGCATCCACGTTCAGCGCAGGCGCAGCCTTGAGGACGCGGGCCGTCGCCGCACCACCGGCCACTTGATACGTCAACGACAAAAGGCCTTGCCCGGGACCTCCCGTGGCCGACTCCTCCCAGGCCGCGAGGCCAGCCTCACTGCGAAGCATGCCCAGCGCAAAACAACGGCGGCCTTCGGGCAACACCAACTCCGCCGCGCTGGTGATCTGGCCAACCGCCACATCCTGCCCGAAGCTCAGTTCCGCACCCGCCTCCGGAACCGCGCCGAAAAGCTCAAGCTGCCGCAGGCTGCGGTGAACGCCGCCTCGCGAGCGAATGCGCTCGACAATCTCCTGCCCCAGGTAGCAGCCTTTGTCAAAACTCAGCGCGTTCGTCTGCCCGGTCTCCTGCGGCAAGTCGCGCTCGGCCATGTCGATGCCATAAACGGGAATTCCCTCGGCGATGCGCAGCGCTTCGAGAGCTTCCGCACCAGCCGGGGTCGCACCCGCCTCCACCAGAGCCCTCCACAGCGCCGGAACCCACTCCGCCATCACCCACAGATCGTAATGCGGCGTGAGCACTCCGTATGCGCGATCGATGCGCACCCTCACCCCGTTCCAGACCACGCCCACACTGGTCATCCGTTCCGCGGGGGCGCGCCATCCCAGCCGCCCGAGCACCATCGCAGCCTCGGGGCCGGTCAATCCAAGCGCCGTCTCGCCCGTCAGCGCACCCTGCGCATCCAGGCTTCTGGGCATCAGCTCCACATCATCCATGATGATGAAGCGCTCCAGATGGGCCAGCAGCCGGCCGTACTGATCGGCTGCAATCTCCAGCTCGAGCGCATCCGCCTCGCGCCAGACGCACAAGTCGCCCTGGATGCGCCCCTGTGCATTCAGCACCAGATTCCAGGCGCCGGAATTTGCGTTCAGATCCTTCACCGTGTTGGTGACCATGCCGTTCAGCCAGCGGAAGCGGTCCTCGCCCCCAACGGCCACCCGCCGCAACCAGCCCAGATCGTGCACGGCGGCCCCGGCCACCAGCGCCGCTGTCTCCCGCTCCAGCCTCCCCAGACGCGACGGAGTCAGCGCGCCCCGATGGGCCACCAGCTCCGGCGCCGCGGCCGTTGCGCCAAGCAGCGCCGCCAGCGGGGTTGGCTCGGCCCGCGGGAAGGACCCATTCTTTGCGGGTTGAGAGTTCAAGGCGGCTTGGGGAGAAACCGTTTCCGTCATAATCAACAAGCAGTTCCGCCGGCTTTGCCGAGGATTTTCAACAGAAAAACCACGCTGCCCGGCTGGTCTGATTATAGCCTTGAAGGGAGATGGGAGAAATCCATGAGAAAGCGGCGCAGAACGGCGGGATCTGAGCGATGGAGCTGGACAGGAATTGCGGCATTGGCCCTGGGAGCGGTTCTGGCGGCAGCGCAACAGCCGGCTTCCATGCCGCGCCAACCAGATCGGGCCACGGCCGGCGATCCATCCGGGGCAGGCAGCCACCTCACGGACAACCAGACACGGCAGCTCGACTCCCTGGTTGATGAACTGATGCAGTTCTCCTCCCAGGAAACCGGGCTGCCGATCCGGAACCGGGTCAAGCGCCAGATCGTTTCCCGCGCCACCGTCGAAAAATACCTGAGGCAGAAGATAAAGGACGACCAGACCGCCCGGCGAATGCAGCACGACGAGATCGTGCTGAAGAAGTTCGGCCTGCTCGACCGCGATTTTTTCCTCAGGCCGTTTCTGCTGGCGCTGCTCGACGAGCAGATCGAGGCATACTACGACGCCCGGACCAGAACCGTTTACCTCCTCGATTGGATCAGCCCGGAAGAACAGAAGCCGGTGCTGGCCCACGAGCTGACCCACGCGCTCCAGGATCAGCACTCCGATCTGCTGAAGTGGAGTCACCAGACCCCGGACGACGTCTCGCTCGACTCGGCCAGCGACACCTCTCACCTGACCAAGGACGAGATGGATACGGCGCGCCAGGCCGTCATCGAAGGCCAGGCCACGGCCGTCATGGTGGACTACATGCTCAAGCCGTTCGGGAAAACTCTGGTGAAGAACCCGGAGTTGATCGGCCCGATCGAGCAGCAGATGGCGATACCGGAAAACTCGCCGGTCATGGCGCGCGCTCCGCTGCTGCTCTCCGAATCGCTTCTGTTTCCCTACCGCGAGGGACTCGGCTTCGAGCAAAGCGTGTGGGTAGACCAGGGCAGGTCAGCAGCCTTTGCGGGAACGCTTGACCGGCCGCCGACCTCGAGCTGGGAGATTCTGAATCCGCGCGCTTACGAAACCCGGCAAACGCCGCCGGTGCCGCTGCTGCCCAATATTCATCCCCTGGTGGACAAACTGTATCAGCCCTATGACATCGGCCAGGTCGGCCAGCTCGACGTGCGGATCATGACCGAGCTGTTCGGCGGCGACCAGGCCGCCCGCGACCTGACTCCGGCCTGGGACGGCGGCCTCTACTGGGCCGGCCAACTGCGCAGCGCCACAGCCGGGGCCCCCGGCAAGGCTGCTTCTGACTCGCCGGGGTGGAGAGCCGGGGCCCCCGGCAAGGCTGCTTCCAGCTTGCCGGGGTGGAAAACCGCAGACAAGCAGGCCGACACCGCCTCCATCGCTCTCTTTTATCTCTCCGTCTGGAAAAACTCCGCCTCCGCTCAGGCCTTCGCGCGCCTCTACGCCAATGAGCTGAACCAGAAATACTCCGGCGTCAAGCTCGAGCAGACCGGCCAGCTTCCCGGATCGGCTTCATTCCTCTCCGCAGGACAGATCTCCGCCGAGCAGGTCTACTCGACCTCCGAAGGGCCGGTGGTCCTCACCATCCGCGGCAGGATGCTCTTCGTGGCAGAGAGTTTTCCACTCGAACTGGCCCGCAAGCTTGCCGCGCTGGTCCTCGACGCGCAGGGAAGCGGCGCCATGCAGATGGCCGAGACCGCGCCACCCGGCGTCACCACTCCGGATTCCGGGCCATGGCAGCCGCTGACCGGCGACCTCGTCCGCTTTTTCTCCGATTGCGGCGTGATGAAAGCCGCCGTGGATGCCGGATTTCAAGCAGGCCGGTGATCCCCGCGCTTCCTTCCCGCCAGCTTTTCCGTTGCGGCAAGGGGGAGATCAATGGCAGCCGGGCAGGCGCAGTCAGCGGTCATGCCACGTCCTTGTGGATGGCGTATTCGTCCAGCAGCACGGAGACCAGCACCGCCGTGGGAACAGCAACCATGGCCCCAAGAACGCCGGCAAAGGCGGAACCGAGCAGCAGGGCGACAAGAATGGCCAGACCGGGAAGTTTCACCCTGTTTTCCATGATGCGGGGAATCAGAAAGGAATTTTCCACCTGCAAGTAAACCGCGTAGAAGATTGCGACCCCCAGCACCCGGCCCCACGAGTCGATGGCTGCCACCAGCAGCGCCAGGACGATGCAAATGGCGGCGCCCAGGACGGGGATGATGTTGAGCAATCCCGTCAGCATGCCCAGCGCATACGCGTAGCGGAGAT
>JBMFHN010000154.1:0-5768 GCA_049976805.1 Occallatibacter sp.
AACGGCTGCTGGTGCCCACAATCAACCTGGCGCCCTACGCCGAATTGATGCCCGCCTTCGGGGTGTATGTCACGCGGCTCACGGTGGGCTGGCGTATCTTTCAGGCGGTCACGAATGTGGGTGACCGGCCCACCTTCGGCGAGCCTTCCTTCGCGGTCGAGTCCTACATTCTGGATTTTGAACCGGTCGAGATGGATGCGCTGGCAATCGACCTGGAGTTTCTCCATCGGTTGCGGGGCGAGCGGCGCTGGCCGTCGCCGGAGGCTCTCAAGGCGCAGATCTTCAAGGATGTGGCCAGGGCCAGGCATTATTTCCGGCTGGCGGTGCGGTAGAGCGGATTTTTCCGCTGCGTTGCCGCAACGGTCAACCCCGGGTGGCTCAGGGGCGGCTTTTCGCTCGTGATTGCCGGGAGGGCTGTGTCCTGATGCCGGGTGAGGCGGAATTTTCCGGCTTTGCCGCCGGTTGCAGGCGGGCGGTTGTGTCCGCAGCGGCGCTCTGCATTGAATCGCCGGGGAAATGCTCGCCGTCCTTGCCGGCAACGGCCGCACGCATGAAATCCATCCAGATGGGCAGCGCCACCCGGGCGCCGGTTTCCTTGTCGCCCAGCGATTGCTGGTTGTCGAAGCCCACCCAGACGCCGCAAGTGACCGAGGGCGAGAAGCCCAGAAACCAGGCATTGGTGAAGTTGCTGGTGGTTCCTGTCTTGCCGCCGAGCGGGTGGTTGATCTGGGCCGCCGCGGCGCCGGTGCCGCGCGCGATGACGGCGCGCAGCAGCGTCATCATGGCTCGCGCCGTCTGCTGATCGATCACTTCGCGGACCGCCGGGCGGTCCTCCCAGAGCGTGATGCCGTCGGCGTTCGAGACCTTGCGGATGAGCCGCGGAGCGACGCGAATCCCATCGTTGGGGAAGACGGAGTAGCTGGCCACCTGTTCCTCCAGCGTGACTCCAGCCGCGCCCAGAGCCACGGGAAGATAGGCGGGTATCGGCGAGGTGACTCCGAAGCGGCGGGCCATGGCAATGACCTTCTGAATGCCGATCCGCGCGGCCAGCTTGAGGGCGGGAATGTTGCGCGACTCGGCGAAGGCGTCGGTGATGCTCATCCGGCCCTTGAAATCGTTCTCGTAATCATGCGGGGTGTAGCTGCCGAAGCTGACCGGCCCGTCGACGATGGTGTCAGTCGGCTTGACGCCGTCCTCGATGGCCGCCGTGTAATCGTAGATTTTAAAGCTCGACCCGGTCTGCCGTTCCGCTTGCGTGGCGCGATTGAACTCCGAAAGCGCGTAATCGCGTCCGCCGACCATGGCCAGGATGTCGCCGGTCGTGTTGTCCACGGCCAGCAAAGCCGCTTGCGTGCCGGAATCCTGTTCGAGTGAGGCGCGGCGCGCCGCGCCGTCCATGGCGCTGCTCAGATGAACGTAGATCAGATCGCCGGGTTTGACCAGGGCATCGGCATACCGCGCGCCGGTCCACTTCCAGTCCTCCGGCTCAATCACGATCTCCGTTCGGCCAACGCGCGCGTAAATCTCCAGCGGCAGGACGCGGGTGACCAGGGCGTGGACATAATCGCCCGGACCGCTGGCGGTGGCCCAGTCGGGATGTTCATAACCGGCCAGAGAGCTGCCGTCGGCGAGAACATTGTCCAGCTTTCCGATCCATCCGCGCCGCCGTTCGTAGGCGGCCAGACCGTCCTCGACGGCGCGATTGGCGGTTTTCTGCAGGCCGAGATCGAGCGTGGTTTCCACCTTCAGGCCGGCCTCGTGGACCTCGTCGGAACCGAATTGCTTGTCCAGTTCCTCGCGCACCTCTTCCTGAAACCAGGGCGCGACCGACATCCGCGGCTGGACGACGTGCAGCCCCAGCGGAGCGCTGCGGGCCTGCTCGGCCTGCTGGTGGGTGATGACCCCGTCCGACTCCATCTCCGTCAGCACCAGGTTGCGGCGGAGCAGGCATCGATCGGGATTGAGCAGCGGCGAATAATAGACCGGCCCTTTCGGAAGCGCGGCCAGCACGGCCGCCTCGGTCAACGTCACATCCCGGGCGTGTTTGCCGAAATAGAACTCCGAGGCGGCCTCGAAGCCGTACATTCCGCTGCCCAGGTAAATCTGGTTGCCGTAGAGGGTGAAGATCTGCTGCTTGGTGAAGGCCCGCTCGATCTGGATGGCCAGATAAGCCTCCTCAATCTTGCGGGTGAAGGTGCGATTGGAGGAGAGAAAAAGGTCGCGCGCCAGCTGCATGGTCAGCGTGGAGGCGCCCTGAGATCGCCCGTGGGTACGCAGATCGTGCACCAGAGCGCCGCCGATGCGCAGCACGTTGATGCCCCAGTGGGATTCAAAATTCTTGTCCTCGATGGAGAGGACGGCCTCGCGCAGGATGGGAGCAAAACCGTCGTAATTGACCACCACTCTCTGTTCGAGCGCGATGGTGCCGATCAGTTGGCCATTGCGGTCATAAAGGTCGGTGATCGTGGAAGGACGATAACGCTCCAGATCGTGAATCTGCGGCAGATCGACCGAATAGACCAGCATGAGTCCGGCCAGCGATCCGGTAATCGCCGCCAGAATGATCAGCGTCGCCAGCGCAAACCGGCCGGCCAGCTTGCGCCGCCTGCGCAGCGGCGTAGTCTGTGGCTGGCGACTCCGCACTTGATCGCGTGGGTCGGACGGCCGAATGGGGATGACAGCCAAACGATTCGCGCCCCTGGGACGCCTCTCTTGCGCGTCCTGAAAAATGCTTCAAGCCAAGGCTAGCACGGCGGCGGTTCCCGCAGACGGCCGGAATGACTTTCTCGAATCTCATCGTGCAAGCAGGAGCATGGCTGGAAAGAGAGATGGAACTGAACTGGCGGGCAGCGCCAACGGCCCGAACCGCCCTCTCTGCTGCCTGGTCTCAACCGGATGGATGGAGGACGGAGTTGATCCATGGGTTTGGCGCGGCAAGGAAGAATTGGTATACTGACTTCGCTGTTGCAGACGACTGTTCCGGACTCGCCTACCTTGTCCGGCCGTGCCGGATTCCGTGCAGGAAATTGCAACTTGAAGTCTTCACTGAGGCCAGGTAGCTCAGTGGTAGAGCGCGGCCCTGAAAAGGCCGGCGTCGGCGGTTCAATCCCGTCCCTGGCCACCATTATTTAGTTTCAGCGCGTTCCACTCCATCCTATACAAAATATAACTCCTTATTTTTCAGCGAATGTTGTGTCTGGGCGTCCCAAGGTGTTTCTTGACAGGGCGTCCAATTGGGGGGCAACATTGAGGGCAACTAGCAATCCTGAAAAAATGTTGCCCCGCAGTCTCAGAGGAGTTGCCCCACATGCCTTTGACCAAGGAACAGATCGAAAGCGCAAAGCCTGGTCTCAGGCCGCTGAAGCAAAACGGTGAGGATGAGCAACCCTCATCGGAAGCCCGGAAAGAGCCGAACCGCAAGGCAAAGCCAGTAGCGACTGATCATGAGCAGAAGTTCGTCAGGACTGATAAGCCATACAAATTGTCGGATGGCGGTGGCCTCTATTTGGAGGTCGATCCTTCCGGCGGAAAGTACTGGCGATTCAAGTACAGATTTCCTAACCCGGCATAGCCGGAACCAAACAGGCATAACATCGCAAAGTTTGACCCTTCTCTTAAGTGCCTTCAGAGGCCCATGAAAACTGGCGATCACGCATGGCACGAAAAATATTCTGCGCAAGTTGTGCAGAATTCCAATGGATAGGTTCTAAAGAGAAGCGAATTTCGCTAGGCGTGTATCCGGAGGTGGGCCTGGAGGATGCCCGCGCTGCAAAGGATGAGTGCCGCAAGCAGTTGGCCAAAGGCATTGACCCTGGCGTGGCTCGCAAAGCTCAAAAGGCCGCCCGGGCCAGCAAGGCGGCCAATAGCTTGGAAGTTGTTGCCCGAGAATGGCTCAAGGCGAACATCGATCCGAAAGCGGACAGCCATCGGAAGCGCGTATATGCCCGCTTTGAGAATGACATCTTCCCCTATTTGGGCAGTCGCCCCATTGCGGATATCACGGCTCCGGAGTTGCTCGAAGTCATCCGCAAAATCGAAAACCGCGGCGCTGGAGACACCGCCCATCGCACCCTTGGAAGCTGCGGACAAGTGTTTCGCTACGGGGTTGTTACCGGTCGCTGCTAAAAGGACATCACGGCCGATCTACGCGGAGCATTGAAGCCTGTGGAAGAGCAGCATTTTGCCGCTGTCACGACCCCAGCAGAAATCGGTGGAATTCTGCGCGCGATTGATTCCTACAGGGGCACACTCGTGGTCCGGAGTGCATTTCGCCTTGCCCCCTTGGTATTCGTGCGTCCGGGTGAGTTGCGCACGGCCAAGTGGAAAGACATCGACCTGGATGAAGAGCAGTGGACGATGAAGATCTCGAAGCGGGATGATTCCAAGCCACGGCGCAACGATGTCGACGAATATCTGATCGTTCCCTTGTCCCGCCAGGCGATGGAGATCCTGAGGGCAGTGCAGGCGCTCACTGGTGACGATGTGTACGTCTTCCCGGGAGCGCGCGACCGCAATCGTCCCATGAGCGAGAATGCGATCCTTACCGCGATGCGGCGAATGGGAATCTCCAAAGAGGAAATGTGCGGCCATGGTTTTCGTGCCACCGCGCGCACGATTCTGAGCCAGAACCTTCACATCAGAGAGGATCTGATCGAGCATGAGCTTGGGCACCAGGTGATTGACCCCAATGGCCGTGCTTATAACCGCGCAACGTTCTTGCCGGAGCGCCGGCTGATGATGCAGGTTTGGGCGGATTACTTAGACAAGCTAAAATCCGAGAAGGTAGTTCCGATGCTGAAGCCCAAGCCAATTACGGATGTCAGGGCGATCATGGTTCCCGGTTACTTGTGATTTGGAGACAATACCGCCAGCGATGGTTCCGGTATCCACTCACAATGAGAGCGGACCTTGGCCGCCCAGGCTGGTTTACCATCGGAGGCGACCGCAAATTGCTATTCAGAAAGAAGTCTGATCCGTGGCAACGTCTACCGCTATTGGTTTTGAGCCCAAGCTCTGGGCCGCAGCCGACGCTCTCCGCAACAATATGGACGCGGCGGAATACAAGCACGTCGTCCTGGGGCTGATCTTCCTCAAATACATCTCCGACGCCTTCGAGGCCAGGCACGCCGAACTGGAGAGTCAGCGGACCGAGGGTGCTGACCCGGAGGATCCGGACGAATATCGGGCGGTCAGCATCTTCTGGGTGCCAAAAGAGGCCCGCTGGGCCCATCTGCGAGCCAGCGCGCCCCAGCCCAAGATTGGCACCATCGTGGACGATGCCATGGCCGCCATCGAGCGCGACAACCCATCCCTCAAGGGAGTGTTGCCCAAGGACTACGCCCGCCCCGGCCTGGACAAGCAGCGGCTTGGCCAGCTCATCAACATGATCAGCGACCTTGGCCTGGGCAGCCCAGCCGACCGGGCCAAAGACATCCTGGGCCGCGTTTACGAGTATTTCCTCTCCCAATTCGCCAGCGCCGAGGGCAAAAAGGGAGGGCAATTCTACACGCCCGCCCATGTGGTGCGCGTGCTGGTCACGATGCTCGCGCCCTACAAGGGCCGCGTCTACGATCCCTGCTGCGGCTCCGGTGGCATGTTTGTGCAGAGCGAAAAGTTCATCGAGGCGCACAGCGGCCGGATCGGCGACATCTCCATCTACGGGCAGGAGTCGAACTACACCACCTGGCGGCTGGCCAAGATGAACCTCGCCATCCGCGGGATCGATGCGCAGATTGCCCACGGCGACACCTTCCATGCCGACTAGCACC
>JBMFHN010000155.1:0-5756 GCA_049976805.1 Occallatibacter sp.
GTAGGGAATGCTGCATCAGTATCGAAAAATGGTGATTGTGCAATCTAATTATGCGCGAGCTCTAAGGCCCCTGCTCCATCGTGCATGGCGCAATCTCCAAGGTGACTTCACTGAGCGCCCGGAATGGCGCAAGGCCAGACTCATTCGCCAACGATGACGTGATCAACCGCCACGCCCGCAGCAAAGGCGTCCAGTGTTGCTGAAGCGCTCGTCCCAGTTTGGTGCTGTCGGCGAGCACAATGACTTGGGCTGCCCGCGACAAGATGCGATCCTTCAGCCACGCCTGCTCCGCACTTGCTTCGCACAGTCCGAGTCCGGCGACGACGCCATCGGCGGAGAGAAAGGCGCTGTCGACGCTCAGCCGGCTCAACGTCAGCTCCGCGAGTGGCCCCAGTGTGCTCATGCTTGAACTGCGCAAATCTCCCCCAATTAGCGTCAGCCGAAGGCTGGGCACATTGGCAAGCGCCTCAACCACCAGCAAGTTGTTGGTGACTACGTGCAGGTCGCGCCGCGCCGCTAACTGGCGAGCAAGCGCCGCGCATGTCGTGCCCCCATCAAGCAATACGGTCTGACCGTCGGCAACGTGCCGGACAGCGGCGCGGGCAATCGCCTCTTTCTGCTCATATTGGGCGGCCTTGCGTTCTTCCAGCGGGGCCTCCGGTTCGCGCGCTCCCACCAGTACGGCCGCGCCACCGTAGGTCCGCACCAGTCGCCGCTCCCGGGCGAGCACAGCCAAATCCCGCCGTATCGTAGCCTCGGAGACGCCCAGGATCGCGCTGAGCTGTTCAACATTGGCTCCGCGCGCAAGAACCAGTTCGAGAATCGCACGATGACGATCAGCAGCTTTCATGGTAGGACGGAACGCTGAAACAAAAGCATCCTGCTCATCAATGGTATCTGAACACGGTCAAGACCTCCGAAAATCACATTCCGTGGTACATTCCGTGGTACGTCCAACTTGTTTTCCCACTTCATTTTGCACTCGGAAGAATCTCAGTTCTCATTACGGATGGCCTGCTTTAATTGCGCATATTGATCACAAAAATGACTAGACTATGCATTTTTTACTTTTTGAAATAGACTTGGTCGATGATTGATTTAATCGTATTTCTGTTTATTTCGATCACAGAAACTGCTGTCGACCGTCTCTCATTGAACGGAGGCTCCCATGGTGCAGCTCCCCATCAAGCGTTCGATTGAACGCATTCCAGGCGGGATGATGATCGTACCGCTGCTCGCCGGCGCGTTGGTTGCGACCTTTCTGCCCGGCATACCAAATTTCTTTGGCTCATTTACCAGCGCTCTCTTCACTGGCGCACTGCCCATTCTGGCGGTGTTCTATGTGTGCATGGGTGCGGCGATCGACGTGAAAGCTACACCCTATCTTGTAAAGAAGGGAGGGGCTTTACTGGTTACGAAGGTCGGCGTCGCGATCCTGGTCGGCGTGTTCCTGGGGCATTTGCTTGGCGAGCGGCCAGTGTCGTCAGGACTCTTTGCGGGACTTTCGACGCTCGCGGTTGTCGCGGCGATGAACGATACCAATGGCGGTCTCTACATGGCGCTCATGGGACAGTACAGTTGTCTGGAAGATGTGGGGGCCTATACCCTGATGTCCATTGAGTCGGGACCGTTCCTGACCATGGTAACGCTTGGCGTGGCGGGTCTCTCGGCGTTTCCGTGGCAGACCCTTGTAGGCAGCATTCTGCCGCTGCTGATCGGCATGCTGCTAGGCAATCTTGATCGCGATATGCGGGAATTTCTCGGCAGGGCCGTGCCGGTGATGATTCCCTTCTTCGCGCTCGCACTCGGCGCCGGACTGGATCTGCACAAGGTCTGGCAGGCAGGTCTGCTAGGAATTGCGCTGGCCGTGGCCGTTGTGATTTTTACCGGCATTCCTCTCTATTTTGCGGACCGGCTGACGGGCGGTACGGGTGTGGCTGGCGTGGCGGCGGCAACCACGGCCGGAAACGCAGCCGCGGTGCCGACGCTGGTGGCGGTTGCCAATCCCGTATATGGCGCGGCCGCAAAAAGCGCAACGCTGCTGGTGGCGGCCAGTGTGGTCATGACGGCGATTCTGGCGCCAATACTGACGGCGGCGGTCGCAAGGCGCACTCAGCGAGGTTAGTTTCAACCCCCGCTACGCTAGCGGAATTCCGTCAAGGACTGGCCTCATGAAATTTCTCATCCTCGCCGACGATCTATCCGGAGCCGCCGATTGTGCAATCGGATTCGCGGCCGCCGGACACTTTGCGGTCGTCGCGCTCGATGCAAAGTCCACAGACGAATTTCGGCAAGCAGACACCGTTGCGATTGACACCGATACGCGGCGGTGCGCACCGGTAGAGGCCGCCGCGCGCTCGGTGGCAGCATATAGCAAGCTCGGCGGCGGCCGCCGTCTCTACAAGAAGATCGATTCTACGTTGCGTGGCAACTGGGCTGCGGAAGTGGCCGCACTGCAGCCGTTTGCCGGTCTTGCGCTGGTTGCGCCGGCATTTCCCGCCACAGGACGCGTGGTTCGCAACGGCCGCGTCTATGTGAAGGGCATGCCGTTGGAAGAAACCGGGATTTGGAAGCTTGAGAACGAAGGCCGCCCAGCTGACGTGCGTACGCTGCTCGCCGCGTCGGGGCTGTCCTGCTCCCTGTTCGACGCCGAAGCATTTCGCGACCGGCCGGAGAAGATGGCGGCGCGCTTTGCTTCGCAGGCCGAGGCTGGCATGCAGGCCCTGGTAGTCGATGCGCAGAGCGAAGAAACACTGCGCGTGCTTGCCCGTGTGACGATGCAGAGCGATGCAATGTTCTTCTGGGTAGGCTCGGGTGGTTTGGCGCGTGAAATCGCCGCGCTCGACCCGCATCCAATGAAGCGCGAAGCCAGAGCCGATGCAGGCTTCTATCCACCTGTTCTTGCTGTTGTCGGTAGCCTGTCGGAAGTCAGCGAGCGGCAGTGCCGGATATTGTGCGAACGCGGCGGAATCGAAGAAGTCGTGGTCGATCCCTCGCTGCTGCGCTGCGGCCCTGAGGATGCAGGTTGGAGACAACTGCAGGAGAGCATTGGCCATGCGCTCGGTGCACACCGCGATCTCGTCTTGCGGATCGGCCGCGATGAACGGTTCGATCCGACTGAAGGGACGCGGCTGGCTGAAGCGCTGGCTGCGCTTCTGCAGCCGCACCTCCAAATGGTTGGTGGCCTGATTGCAACCGGCGGCGAGACGGCACGCGCGCTGCTGCGCGCTGCCGGCATCGCCAGCCTGCAGATGCTGGACGAAGTCGAAGCAGGTGTAGCCTTGTCACGCCCGCTTGGCGCAGACGGTGCGGCCGGCCCCACGATCGTTACCAAGGCAGGCGCATTCGGTACGGATCAGGCTCTATATAGTGCCTGGCGGCAACTGCGCAATAAGCCCGGCAGGATTCCGCCGCACTAGGAGGGATGTTCTATTTTCACGCTAGGAAGACAAACCATGAACAACTATCTTCCCGTAATTGGCATCACGATGGGCGATGCAGCCGGTGTCGGCGCTGAAATCATCGTAAAGAGTCTTGCCCACGTAACGGTCTACGCACAGTGCAGGCCCCTGGTGATAGGTGATGCGAAGCGGCTCGAGAAGGCCATCCAGATTGTCGGCCTGAATCTCGAAGTGCGCCGCATTGCAGACGCCACGCATGCACTCTTCCGGCCAGGAGTGATCGACTGTATCGATCTTGGTCTCATTCCCGAGGATCTTCCCTTCGGCCAACTGTCGGCGATCGCGGGCGATGCTGCATATCAGTACGTCAAGCTTGCTGCTGAACTTGCTCAGGCAGGCAGCATCGATGCCATCTGCACGGCGCCACTCAACAAGGAAGCGTTGCACGCGGGCGGCCACAACTATCCCGGCCACACCGAGATGCTCGCCCAATTGACGGGTGTCGATGAGGTGTCGATGATGCTGACCGCGCCGAGCCTGCGCGTCATCCACGTCACGACCCATGTTGGTATCATCGATGCCGTTCGCATAATCGAGCCTGGGCTCGTACGCCGCACGATTGAACGCGGCCACACAACCCTTGTGAAGGCAGGCATCGAGCATCCCCGCATTGGCGTATGTGGAATCAATCCACACGCCGGCGAAAACGGGCTGTTCGGCTATGGAGAAGAGGAAGAGAAGATCGTTCCGGCAGTCAATGCATTGCAAAAAGAGGGGCTCGACGTCATCGGGCCGCTGCCAGCGGACACGCTTTTCTATCGCGCTGGTCGCGGTGACTTTGATCTGGTCGTCGCGATGTATCACGATCAAGGACACGTGCCCATTAAAGTGCTCGGCTTGGAAGCTGGTGTGAATGTGACAGTGGGTCTAAAAGTGATCCGCACCTCAGTGGATCACGGAACAGCCTTCGATATCGCAGGCAAGGGCGTCGTCGATGAAGGTAGCATGATCGAAGCCCTGCGCCAGGCAGCCGAACTGGCAGCACGACGGGATGAACATGGATTCTGAGTTCCCATTTCCTGTCTCTTGGCGAGACTCTGTAAACCTGAATCATGCACAGGGGACCATTTTGGCAGCCCCCGGAGAATCCTGTTTACAACAGCAGGGACGCGAAGTTCACAGCTTCGCGGGCCGATTCTCAGGAGTCATCCAAATGGTGAGCAATGCAAATCAGAGTACGCGAGCGAGGCACGTGGATCAAGGAATTCACGAAGATATTCCGCAGGGGAACAAGATCGGGGCTTCCACGCCCTCTGACTTTTCGGCGCACAACCTGACCTCCTATGGCGGGCTGCTTCCGTTGGCCACCATGCTGGAGAAACTCGGGTTTCTGCAACTGGTCGAGGAGACCTTGACCATCCAGCGACAGACGCGCTCCATGCCGGTGTTTCGGCTCATCCGGGGGATGGTGCTGGCTTGCTATGTCGGCTTCTCGCGCCTCCATCATCTTCGCTTTCTCAAGCGCGAGCCGATGCTGACCGTCATTCTGCAGGTGGTAGAGTTGCCTCCGCAGTCGACCCTCTGGCGCTTTCTGGCCGCGCGCATCTGGCGCCATCCCGGGCGAGTAGCCGTCAGCGATAACGATCATTACCAGAACCAACATGTCCTCCAGCGCGTCATGGAACGTCTGCGACGGATACCCCACCGCGCGGATGGGTTTGCTCCTGTGCTTTCCACGCCGCTACGCGCTTGATTCAGTTCCGCAAGCAACGCCAAGATTCTAATGCACACACAAACCAGCCAGTTCAACCGCTTACCACTTGGGCAGTGAGATTTGGAAAGGAGAACACGGCAGGTCGCGATAGATACTGATCCGGCTCGATTGGGTGCGATGCGCATTCCCATCTTTTCCGCAACCCGTGCGGGAAGGGTGAAGCGCAAGAATCTCATTCTTCAGGGCCGGAACAATAAGGTTAACTCAACACGGTCCCGCAACAGACGTGTCGCGCCTGCCGAGTCAAGCTGTGCGTACACGAGGTGCGATTTTCGACCGCAGCGATGCTCAGAGATTTATGAACCCGGTTCTAAGCAGCACATTTGACAATCCGAACAACGCGGTGCTAAAACGCGTGCATTGGTTATCAGCAAGTCCCGCAAGTGCACTTTAGATTCACAGTCAGGTGGAATGGCATGAAGGTAGTCAAGTTGAGAGGCGTTATCCCTCCAGTTCCAACCATTGTTGGTCACAACGAAACCTTCAACAAAGATGACATGAAGAAAGTGATTGATATGTTGGTTAGATCAGGCGCCAACGGTCTTCTTTTTCTCGGAAGTGGCGGAGAGTTCTGCCACATG
>JBMFHN010000156.1:0-5745 GCA_049976805.1 Occallatibacter sp.
ACACTGCGGACAATCGGCCATGTGCCGCTCCAGTTCGTACGCCGACCCGCCGTCAAGTTCACCGTAGGCCGCCGTCACCATCCATTTCTGTGCGTGTTGACACTTCATCTTTACGTCCTTCCAGCCTCAAAAGAATTCCTCGCGCGCCACAAAAATCCGGCTTCCCTTTCCGGGAACTGCCCAAGCGGCGCTTACCGCAATCCCGCCAACTGTATCCTCAGCTTCTTGGTCGCGCGGAAGAGCGTATTCTTGGCGGTCTCCTCCGTGGTGTTCAACATCTCTCCGATCGCGCGCAAACGCAATCCGTGGTAATGCTTCAGCTCGAAAACCATCCGCTCGCGCGGCGTCAGCTTTTTCAGCGCGGCTTGAATGCGCGCTCCCAGCACCTTGCGGTCCAGTTCCCGGGCCGGATTCGAGAAGGAACGATCGTCGGAGACCGAAGCCAGCAGGTCGATTTCGTCTCCGGAATGATCCAGAATCACCGAGCGGTCCTCGCGCCGGGTCTTGCGCCGCCGCAACTGGTCCAGGCAAAGATTGGTCACAATGCGGTAAATCCAGGTATAAAACGAGCATTCGAAACGAAATTTTCCGATGTACCGGTAGGCTTTCAGGAAAGCTTCCTGATAAATATCCTCGGCATCGTGCTCAGAACCGGTCAGGTGCAAGGCCAGGCGGAGAACCGGCTGCTCATATTGCCGCACCAGGGCATCAAAGGCCGTTCGCGATCCAGCCTGCGCCTCGCGAATCAGTTCGATCTCCGACGCTCGCGCCTGCATCTGCGCTTCCGCGCTCCTGATTCCGTCGATAGTGCTGTTGGCAGACATCCCTGGAGAGGATTGTATTCTCCGCACCGCCGGCCAAGCCACGGATGAGGCCTGATTCGGGAAACTGGGGTAAACCACCGCATCCATCGCCATCGAATCTCCGCTCCTGAAAAGAATTGATCCGCACTGAAATGGACGTGGACAAAGAGGGTTGGTAAGCAGCGCGGGACGGACCGGCGCCGGTTCTCCGCGCCCGGTAGACTGGAAAGCGATGAACAAGAATCTCTTTTCCGATTCCGAATGCGCGGCATCGCCGGCGGATTTCATTGCCCACTGCGACGGCGGCTCTCGCGGCAACCCCGGCCCGGCCGGCTATGGCGCCGTGATCGAGGACCGCGAAGGGCGCGTCGCGGCCCGGCTCAGCGAATTTCTGGGCGTGCACACCAACAACTATGCCGAGTATCAGGGTCTGCTGGCGGTGCTCCGCTGGACCATTGCCCATGGCGCCCGGCGCCTTCGCGTCGTCTCCGACTCCGAGCTGATGGTCAGGCAGATGCTGGGCCAATACAAAGTTGCCAGCCCCATCCTGCGCCCGCTGTGGGAAGAAGCCAGCAAGCTGGCGCGCAGTCTGGAACACTTCGAGATGCGCCACACCCTGCGCGGCGGGAACCGCGAGGCAGACCGGCTGGCCAATGAAGCCATGGACAAGGGGATGAGCCGCAAACGGCCCGGACAAACCCGGCCGGAACCGAAGTGATTCGAACGCCGCGGCTTGTGCTCGAACCAGCCTCGGAATGCCGCAACCCGGCGCGGCAACTGAAGCGAGCCCGGAGCCCGCAGTTGCGCGTCGTTCCGAATGGATGCGGGAGAGCCGCGGGAGCGGTACGCCCCATGCTGCTGACGCGAGTTCCAGCTTCGGCGAAGCTGGAAATTTCCACTTGAAGATGCCGTCGCTCAGCAGACGGCATTTTTCCGCTCCGCCCAGCCTTCGGACCGGCGCAGAGCGATGCGCCTGCCGGCGGTGCCGCGAATCGCGCCCGCCTTCGCGCGCCGCCACGAAACGCCGCGCCATCTCACGCTGGCACTGAACCAGCCGTGGTTTCCGCTCCCATCTCCCTGTTTTCCGGGGTTTGGCTCGAAACAAAAACAGAACTACGGGATTCAGAAATAGAGCGCACGGCGACGGGCGACTCACGAGCCCGACAGCTCGGACGCCGTGTCATGACCGCGGGTGAGCAGGAAGTAAATCACCGGCGTCACCACCAGGCTGAGCAGCATGGAAACGCTCAGACCGCCGATGACAGCAATGGCCAGCGGTTGCAGCATCTGGGAACCGGATCCGAAGGCGAAGGCCAGCGGCAACATGCCGCAGACTGCGGCGATGGCTGTCATCAGAATGGGCCGCAGCCGCCGCTGGGCAGCCTGGAGCATGGCGCGGCGCGCGGAGACTCCCTGCGCGCGGAACTTTTCGTCGGCGTCGAGCAGCAGGATACCATTCTTGGCCACGATGCCGATGACCATGATGAGTCCCATGAAGGAAGCGACGTTGAAGGTGGTGCCGGTAACCAGAAGGGCCAGGATGACGCCGGAGATGGAGAGCACCGACGAGGTGAGAATGGCAATGGGCGCCGAGAAGTTGCGGAATTCCGTCAGCAGCACGCCGAAGACCAGCGCCAGGGCAAGAAGCAGAACGCGCAGCAGGTCGCGGAAGGATTTCTGCTGCACCTCGTAAGTTCCGCCATATTCGACACGAACCGAAGCCGGCAGGTGCAGCGCCTGGACGGTCTGGCGGACCCGGCTCATGGCCCCGCCCAGGTCGGAACCTTCCAGGCGTCCGGTCACCACGATCATCCTCTGCAGGTTTTCCTGCAGGATTTCATTCTGCGACGGCAATGGCACGATGGTGGCCAGCGATCCGAGCGTCGCGGTGTGGCCGCTGTTGCTGTTGAAAACCGTGTCGCGAATGGCTTCGAGCGAGGTGCGGTGTTCCGCACCCAGACGGATGCGGATCGGATAAGGCCGGCCGTTGGCTATGAGTGGCTCTGCCGTGGTGACGCCGTCCAGAATCGCCGTTGCATCCTCGCTCACCTCGGCTGGCGTGAAGCCCATGCGGGCCGCAACTTCCCGATCAATCCGGAAGCTGGTGGCCGGACCGCTCAGCGTGTTGTCCATGCCATTTTGGATATCGACAACGCCGGGAATCCTGCTGATGGCGTCGCCCACGCGCGGGCCAAGCCGGGCAAGCAGCTTCGGGTCATTCGAGAAAAGCTTGATCTGAATCGGCTCGGGCGCGTTGGAAAGGTCGCCGATCATGTCCTGCAGAACCTGGGTAAACTCGACATCCAGCTCCGGTTCCGAGGCGCGGATTCGCGCGCGCACATCGGCCATCACTGCTTCGATTCCACGGCTGCGGCGGGCCTTCAGCCGGACCGTGAAGTCCCCCGTATTGGCCTCGGTAACCGCGGCCAGCCCCATTTGCAGACCGGTGCGCCGCGAGGTGTTCTCCACCTCGGGCGTGGCGCGCAGAATGCGCTCGACGTGTTCGAGAACGCGATTCGTCTCCTGCAATGAACTGCCGGCGGGCATGATGTAGTCCAAAATGAAGCCGCCTTCGTCCATCGCCGGCAAGAGGTCCGTTCCCAGCGTTTTATACCCTGTCCAGGTGCCGGCGACGAGCAGCAGGCAGAGACCGCCGAGCCAGAGCGGCTTGGCAAGCGCCCAGTCCAGGATCCTCCGGTGCGCGCGCAGCGCGCCCGCCAGCAACCGTCCGCCCGCATGCTCGCCGTGAGCCGCAGGTTGGCCGCGATCCCGCAGCAGAGCCAGACTCAGGCCGGGCGTCCAGCTCAGCGCCAGCCCGAGCGAGGTCAGCAATGCGGCGGTCATGGTCACGGCCAGCGCGCGGAAAAAACTTCCGGTCACGCCGCTGACCGAGACCAGGGGAAGAAAAACGACGACCGGGGTGACCGTGGAACCGATCAGCGGCTTGGTGATCTCCGCGAGAGCGGAGCGCACCGCCTCCAGGCGGCCTTGCCCCGAGTCGCGGTGCAGAACGATGTTTTCAACCACGACAATGGCATCGTCGATCACCAGGCCAATCGCCGCGGCCAATCCTCCCATCGTCATCAGGTTGAAGCTCTGGCCGATCATCCAGAGCACCAGCACGGTCACCGCCACGGTGACCGGAATGACCAGCCCGGCAATCAGCGAGGAAGTGCCGTCGCGAAGGAAGAGAAAGAGGATGGCGCAGGCCAGAATCAGTCCGATCAGGATGGCGTCGCGCACGCTCGAAATCGAGTCCCGCACCAGTTGCGACTGATCATAAAAGACATTGAGCCGGACACCCGGCGGAAGTTTGCCCTGCAGTTCCTTCATCCGCCGGGCCACCGCGTCTGCCACGGCGACCGTGTTGCTGGAGGGCTGGCGCGCAATGTTGATCAGCACGGCGCGTTTGCCGTTGGCGGTGACGATGGTGTACGTGGGCATGGTGGCCGGTTCGACCGCGGCCACATCGGCCACGCGCACCGGAGCGCCTGCCGGTGTGGTCTTCACCACCAGTTGCCGCAGCCCCTCGGCATCATGGACCTGCGACCCAACCAGGCCCAGAATCAGCTGGTGATGCGCCTCATACAGACCCGGCGAGTCCACGACGTTCGAGGCCTGAATGGCGTTCACCAGGTCGGGAATGGTGATGCCGGCGTTCTGCATCAGGGCCAGGTCCGGTGTCACATGAAACTCCGGCACCTGTCCGCCCTGAACCGTAACGGTGCTGACGCCGGGGACGCGATTCAGCGGTGGCTTCAGGTCGTAGGTGGCAATCTCCCAGAGCCGGGTCTGCGAAACAGTGTCCGAGGTGAGGCTGTAGCCGAGGATGGGAAAAGTGGCAAAGGTGAGCCGGTTGGTCGTGATCCGGACCGTCGGCGGCAGTGTCTGCTGCACCTTGGCCAGCGCCGCATCCACCAGCTGAAGGGAGCGGAACATGTCCACATTCCAGTCGAAGAAAAGGCTCACCTCGGCCGAGCCTCGGCTGGTGGTGGAACGTACGGTGAGCAGCCCGGGAACAGAGTTCACCGCGTTCTCGATGGGCTTGGTGATCGTCACTTCCATCTGCCCGGCGGGCATCACGCCGTTGTCTATGCCGATCACCACGCGGGGAAAGTTCGTCTGCGGAAAAACGGCAATGGGAACACGGAGGGAACCATAAATGCCGGCCACGGTGAGCACTGCGGCAAAGAAAAAGATGGTGCGCGTTGAACGGGCCAGCCAGAACGGCTTGCGGCCGTTCTCCGCGTCCGCGCCCGAGGCGGAGTTCGCGTGCGCCATCAGTGGCCGCCTCCGCCGCCGAATGGTGCGCCCACCTTCACCGGCGTGCCCTCGTCCAGCCCATAGGCTCCGCCCGTAATCACCAGATCCGAAGGCGAAAGCCCGCGGATGATCTGCGCCTCGCCTCCGGCTTCAATCCCCACCGTCACCGGCCTGCGCCGCGCCGTACCGTCGGGAGCCACCACCATCACCGACGTGTTCCCGTCCTGCGCAACCAGAATCGCGGTCGCGGGAATCTTCAGAGCCTGCGCGACACTCGGCCCGGTCATCTCCACTTTTACCGGCGCGCCGACCTTGAGCTGGCCGGAGCGGTTGTCGATCTTGACCCAGACTTCGATCGTGGTGCTGCCCGGATCCAGCGCCGGGCTGATCAGCGTCACCGTAGCCGCAACCGGCCCGGTTCCGCCCGGCACCAGCGCCGTGGCTGCCGCGCCCACCTTCAATTGTTGCGCCAGGCTCTCGCCAATGTGCACCTTGGCCAGCAGAATTGAAGTGTCCATCACCGTCACCAGGGGCGTTCCCGCCGTTGCCGTCTCGCCGGCAAACAAGGAGCGGTCGGTCACCACCCCGTCGATCGGGCTGCGGATCTCGGCATACCTCACCTGAGCCTCCGCGGCTTCGTACTTGCCCATGGCCGAGGTCAGCTGCCCTTTGGCCGCCT
>JBMFHN010000157.1:0-5713 GCA_049976805.1 Occallatibacter sp.
GGAGGCCACTTCCATGCCGGCGATGTCCTCCGGCGTGGTCTCGCCGCGGACCAGGATGACGGACTTGTACGTGCCGTTCTGGCGAAACTTGACGGCGTCCTCGGCGGTGAAGACGATCTGTCCGACGGCGGCGCCGGGCGAAGCCGGCAGGCCGGTGGCCAGCACTTCGATCTTCTCGCCTTTTTCCACCAGGCGGGGCACCAGGAAGTCGTACAGCTGGTTGGGCTCGACGCGGAAAACAGCCTCTTCCTGCGTGATCAGCCCTTCATTCACCATGTCGATGGCCACGCGGACGGCGGCCAGTCCGGTTCGCTTGCCATTGCGCGTCTGCAGCATGTAGAGCTTGCCGTCCTGAATGGTGAACTCGAAGTCCTGCATGTCGCGGTAGTGCTTTTCAAGCCGGGTGGTGATGTCGCGCAACTGTTCGTAGACCTCGGGCATGGCGCGCTCCAGTTCCGAAATCGACAGTGGCGTACGCACGCCCGAAACCACGTCCTCGCCCTGCGCGTTCATCAGGTACTCGCCGAAGAAGGCTTTCTCGCCGGTGGCCGGATTGCGCGTAAAGCCCACGCCGGTGCCGGAGTTCTCGCCCAGGTTGCCGAAGACCATCGCCTGCACGTTCACCGCCGTGCCCAGCCAGTCGTCGATCCGATTGATGCGGCGATAGGTCTTGGCCCGGTCGTTGCTCCAGGAACGAAAAACGGCATTGCGGGCCAGAACCAGCTGGTCCAGCGGATTCTGCGGAAAATCCTTGCCCGTCTCTTTTTTGACCAGCTTCTTGTACTCGGTGATGATCTCTTTCAGAGCGGCGGGCTGCAGCTGGTAGTCGTACTTGGCCTTCTCGCGCTTCTTGACGCCGTCGAAGATGTGCTCGAACTTCTTCTTCTCGATGTCCAGCACCACGTCGCCGAACATCTGAATCAAACGGCGGTAGGAGTCGTAGGCGAAACGGGGATTGCTGCTGCGCTTGGCCAGCGCTTCAACGGCCTTATCGTTCAGGCCGAGGTTGAGGATGGTGTCCATCATGCCCGGCATGGAGAACTTGGCTCCCGAGCGGACGCTCACCAGCAGCGGGTTTTCGCCCATGCCCAGCTTCTGGCCCTGCAATTTTTCCAGCCGGTCCAGCGCGGCGTGCATCTCGGTGTCGACCTCAGGACTGAGCTTGCCGCGCATGTATTCGCGACAGGCCTCGGTCTGAATCGTGAATCCCGGGGGAACCGGCAGTCCGGCGTTGGTCATCTCGGCCAATCCCGCTCCCTTGCCTCCCAGCACATCTTTCATCTTTCCGTTGCCGTCGGCTGCTCCGCCGCCGAAGAAATAAACATATTTGGTTTTGGTTGGCTTCGAGCCTGCCTGTCCGGCAGACGCCTGATCCATCACGCCCTGCGCCATGGGATAATCCTCCGTATGTCGTATGTACACTTCTTGCCCCAAAGGCGAAAACTTGTCGCAAGGGGCGCTGGGATTACTCTTCTGCGGCCCACGATAAGGGGACGAAACAAAGCTCAGCCCCGCCACGGATCCAGTGCGATTTTCAGGCTGAGGGCGTGCGCGTCTTCCAGACAGTGAGCAGCGATTGCGGCGTTGATACGTCGTTAGTACGAATATCCCCTTCATTATACGGTTGCCTGTGCTGAAGGTCACGCTCCATTCAGGCACGGCTCGATGCTCGTACCATGAAGAGGTTTCATTTCCCACAATTCAGGACACGGATGCGTGCCAGACCCGGATCGCCAGGCCTGGCGAGGGTCTTTCAGCAGACTTTTTTCGTATCGCACGGTTCGCAATGGAGCCCGTTCGCCGTCTTGAGAGACACAAGAATACGCTGCAAACCCACCAGCGTCAGGGATTTTTCCACCCTCGGCGTCGGATTCGAGACGGCGAAGCGACAGGGCAAATCCGCATCTCGCACCGCGGATCCGCGTCTTTGTTCGTTCCCGCAGCCACTCGTCCTTGAACCCGTTGCGGTACCATACGCACACAGGAGCGTCGCCGGTTCCATGTTCAGCGTCTTGTGCAGGCCGTCGTCGAGCGCAGAGGCCAGCCTCCCGCCCGTTGCATCCGTCCGGCTTTCGAGCGAGCAGGCTCGCGCGCTGGCTCTTGACGCCGGGTTTACCGAGGCCGGGCTGATAGCCCTCCCCTACGATCACCAGCAACGGGACGCGGAGCGTTTCGCGGAATGGGTGGAGGCCGGGCGCGCTGGCTCCATGAGCTATCTGGAACGGAGGGAAGCCGTGCCGGAGGGTGAGCCATCCGGACGGCGGGAAGGGCGGCTTGTGCGTTCGCGGGTCAGCATTCCGTTTCCCTGGGCACGTTCGGCCCTGGTTTGCTGGGCCAGCTACAACAGCCCGCCGCCGCGCTCGACCGCTCCGGCGGACCCGGGAACCGGATGGATTGCGCGTTACGCCTGGTCAGGCCGGCCGAAGATGCCGGTGGCCGGGAAGATCTCCGCCGGCGGCCAGCCGGCCACGAATCCGGCTCTGCGCGCGAGCGATTATCACAAGGTGCTGATGAAGCGGCTGAAAGCCGTGGAAGCGCGGTTGCATGAGCAGTGGGGCGCCTTCGAGGCGCGAGCTTTTGTCGATACCGGCCCTCTCGTTGAGCGGGCGCTGGCCGTGGCTGCCGGTCTTGGCTGGATCGGCAAGAACACCTGTCTGATTCATCCCCGGCTGGGATCCTATGGATTTCTGGCGGTGCTGCTGACCTCACTGGAGCTCCGGGAGGGAGATACGCACGCGCTGCAACCCGGCCGCTGCGGCAGTTGCCGCCGCTGCCTGGACGCCTGCCCGACCGGAGCGCTGACGGCTCCCTACCAGATGGACGCGACGCGCTGCATCGCCTACCTGACCATCGAGCACCGCGGCCCGATCACGCCGGAGTTTGCCGAGGGCGCGGGCCGCCAGGTCTTCGGCTGCGACATCTGCCAGGACGTCTGCCCTTGGAATCGCAAGGCACCCCGCGCTTCGGACCCCGATCTGCAGCCACGCCTCGAGCTGGTCAATCCGGCGCTGGAGTGGCTGGGTTCTCTCGAGGAGAAGTCCTTCGAACGGCTGTTCAACGGCTCACCGGTGCGCCGGGCGGGATTTTCCGGTTTCCAGCGCAACGTGGCCATCGCAATGGGAAACAGCCGTCTGGACCGATTTATTCCCCGTCTGGAATTGTGGTCGGAAGCAGCCGACAGCGGATTGCGCGCGGCTGCGCGCTGGGCGCTCCAGCGGATCCGCGCTGTCTAGCCGCCAACCGGCAGCGTCTATCCTATTCGAAGGGAAGAAATCGCGCGGCAGTTGCGATTGCGCGCAGGATGCAGGCGTGCGGTTCCTGACTCCGCGGAAAAGGATGGAGCGCGTGGCGGATCTCTCAAATTCCGGAACTGCGGACGGCAAGGCCGTCCTGGAGCCTGCCGGAACTGGTGCAGCTGAGGCGGTTACCTGGTCGAAGTGGTATCGATGGCGCAGGGAGGGCACGGCGCTGGTCAACTACCTGCTGGATAGCGAGGTGCATACCTACGCATTCAGCGTGGCAGCCAACGCCATCCTCTCGTTCATCCCGTTCACCGTCCTGCTTTACACGCTTTCCCAGTCGGTGTTTCACTCCGCGACGATGGTGCGCGTGGTCGATGACATGGTGAATTACTTCCTGCCTTCGGTCGCGCGGCAGGACTGGGTGGCGAACAATCTGGCGGCTGCCGCGTCGCATCAGGGCATCCGCGCGTTTTCGCTGCTGATGATTCTGGTGGCCTGCACGGGCATCTTTCTGCCTCTCGAAGTCGCGCTCAACCAGGCCTGGGGCGTGGCCAAAAGCCGTAATTACCTTGCCAACCAGGTGGTGGCCTTCGGACTGGCGATCCTGATGCTGGTTTTGGCTCTGGCGAGCATCTTCCTGAACGCGGGCGCGCAAGGGCTGCTCGCGATCCTTTTCTTTCATCACACCGACAACTTCGTCTTTCAGGGAATCAGCATGATCTGGCTGGCCGCCACCACCGGCGTGGCTTCGATCCTCTTCTTTTTCTCAATTTATTGGCTGCTGCCCAACCGCAAGGTTCCCTGGCGGCCGGTGCTGCGCACCTCCATCTACACCGGAACTCTCTGGCTCGTGGCCAAGCTGGTCTTTGTGGCCGTTCTGCCCCATCTCGACCTGAAAGCGCTCTACGGGCCTTTCTTTGTGTCGGTGGGCCTCTTGTTCTGGGCTTACATCTCGGGGCTGATCCTTTTCGCCGGAGCGCAGTTCAGCGTGGCCCGGCTGGGCAATGGAAACGGTTTGGCGGAGAAACCGTTCCTGCCGGAGTGAGCGGCGCCGGCGCGGCTTGTCTACGATGGAAGGCAGGATGATCCAGTATCTCTATCTCGGGCGGGTCGACTACGGCGAGGCTTTGCGGCTGCAGGAAGAGATGGCCGGCCTGCGGGCCGCGGGGCGCATCCGGAACCTGCTTCTGCTGCTCGAACATCCGCCGGTGCTTACCCTGGGGCGCAACGCCCGCCGCGCGAACATCCTGGCTTCCGACCAACTGCTTGCCCGCCGCGGCGTCGCCGTCCACGAGATCAACCGTGGCGGTGACGTTACCTATCACGGGCCGGGCCAGTTGGTCGGCTACCCGATCTTCGACCTGCGCGCGCTTGGGCGGCCGGGCGGCGGCCGGATGGGGCCGGTGGATTTTGTGCGTGGCATGGAAGAGGCGCTGATCCGCCTGCTGGCCAGCCTGGGCGTTGCCGCCGGCCGCGTCGCCCGCCGCACCGGTGTCTGGTGCGGCCTCGGATCCGCGTCGCGCGCGGCAGAGGGCGAGGGCATGGAAACATGCCGCCCGGCCTTCGCTGCGGAGCGCAAGATCGCCGCCATCGGCATCCACGTGGCGCGCGGCATTACCACCCACGGTTTCGCCCTGAACGTCACCACTGACCTCGGCAACTTTCAACTCATTGTTCCCTGTGGTATTGCCGATTGTTCGGTCACGAGTCTGGAGCAGGAAATCCGGAGCTTGCCTGCGCGCCCGTGTCCCGTGCTGCCTTCTCTCGCATCCCTCGCCCGCCAGGCCGCCGGGCAATTCGGCCAGGTCTTCTGCGAACCGGTTGTCGAGGTTGCGAGCCTCGACGTTCTGCGTGCCCAGGCCGCAACTGCGCCGGAGCCTGCTCCGCACCCCGTTGCCGAGCAGCCAGCCCAGGACACTCCGCTGCAGCTTCCAGCCGAACTGGAGCGGCTGCGCGGTCTCCCGCCGCGTCCCCTGCGCGCCTGAGCGGTCTCCGGCTTTCACCGCGGCCGGGGCGGTTGCGCGTCCGTTCACGGGAGCGCGCAGATTTTTCTTCTCCTCAGCGCCGCAATTTATAATCCGGCTGGTACCGGGCGTGTCCTGCGCGCGTCCCGCATCGCGGAGAGACTTTCATGCCGATCAACGTGATCATGCCCCAGATGGGCGAATCGATCTTTGAGGGCACCCTGACCAAGTGGTTGAAGCAGCCCGGCGAGCGCGTCGAGAAAGACGAGCCACTCTTTGAAATCTCCACGGACAAGGTGGACGCGGAGATTCCCTCGCCCGCTGCGGGCCTGCTCACAGAGATCCGGCTTCCCGTCGGAGCCACCGCCGAAGTCAACACGGTGGTCGCGGTCATCGCCGCGTTAATTAAATAGTATTCTCAATATTTACTTAACAACAAGAGCCCCCATATTGTTAACTTGCATTCCCCGCGCGAAACAAGAGAACAAAGTTAATCTTATTAAGATC
>JBMFHN010000158.1:0-2613 GCA_049976805.1 Occallatibacter sp.
TTCAAGGTGAGATTTCCTTCCCCGCCCTACAGTAATTGTTAAGGGGAACTTGTCTCGTTGATGTTGACACAGAGGGCGGAGGCCAAGCTTCGACAAGGCAGCCCTCAACTGATTCCACGTCAGAGTGGTCTTGTCGGTCTCCCGAAGGTGCGCCGGAATCCTCACTGAACGCGCGGGGTCCTTTGCCGGAGTCGGCGCCGTTGCTGGCCGTGTTGCGGGATAAGTTCCTCGCCTGGAAGGAGAAGTTACTGCCCAGGCATCTCATGGCCGAGGCGGTGAACTATGCTCTGGGTCAGTGGGCGGAGCTGAACGCGTTCTGCGCGGATGGCGCCGTGCCCATGGATAACAATGTTTCCGAGCGCGAGATGAAGCGCGTGGTCTTGAATCAGAAAAACTCGCTCTTCGTCGGCAACGCACGCGGCGGCCGCACCGCGGTTATCCTAGCCAGCCTCGCCAGCACCTGCCGCCGCCACGACATCGATCCCCAGATCTATCTCACGCAATTGCTGGTCAACCTGCCGGCGCTCGGCATCAGCGACCTGCCCGGCTGGCTCCCCGACCGCTGGAAAGCTGCCCAGAAAATCCGTCTGGCCGCTCTGCAAAGTCAAACTCCGCTCCCTTGACCCAACCTGTGGTTCACGTAACGCTCACGGACTTTTAGAGGAGTCTATGGAAACAACGGCGTCATTCGAAGCCCTTTCAGCGCTATCGCCCCACTCGACCGACGAGCCAGAATTCCATCGCGTCCATCCCTCTTTTGCAGTTTCTTCATGAGTTATTTACGTCATATCTGCGTTACTGGTATCAGTTCACAGCCGTAGAACCACCAAGGGAAGAAATCATTTCTTCTCCATGGCAATTCATAAAACGGCCTTGCTCGGTTGGAGATGAACGCATGGCATCGAGATCATTGCGCCATGCAGCATTCACCTTCACCCTTTGGTTCCGCAGCTATTGCGTTCCAAGCATTCTGCAGCAAATTCCATTTTGGGAGGAACAGTGCCGATGAACACGAATACGAATCGCATTCTGAAAGCGATGGCGAGTGCTGTGATGGCCATCGCCATGACGACAAGCGCGCAAACACCGGTCCCGCAGTCAATCGCTCCAGCGGTCGAGTCTACAGCTGCTCCAGCACCGCTTCCCACATTCGTTCTCACGGGTCCACTGCAATGGCTTCCGCCGGCGATCTTTGATGCCGGACCGTTGGGCAAGTTGTCCGTCAACGGCATCATCACCGGTTTCTCTCAGTTTCAGAACAATCCGGTTCCGGGAGACGACAGCGCCCAAGCCACTCTGAGCAACGGGCAGATCTTCATTCAGAAGCCGGATGGAAAACTTCAGTACTTCATCCAAGCAGGCGTTTACACCATGCCGACGCTCGGCGTGCCGTTTATAGACGCCCAACATACCGTGAACAATTTCTTCGGTCCTGTTCCGATCGCTTTCCTGAAGTTACTGGCAGGAAAGACCACGTCGTTTGAAATCGGCTCTCTTCCCACGCTGATGGGCGCCGAGTCCACTTTCACGTTCCAGAACTTCAACATCGAACGCGGCATCGTTTGGAACCAGGAAAACGCAGTCAACCGCGGACTCCAGGTGAATCAAACACTGGGTAAGTACATGACAGCCTCGTTGAGTTGGAACGATGGTTATTATTCAGACCGCTATTCGTGGCTTTCGGGCTCGGTAACCTTTACGAAGGGGCATCATAGCATCGTGTACGACGGAATGGGGAACCTCGGACAGACCGCCTATCAGACGGCGGCCACACCCGTGCAGAACAACGGATATATGCACGCGGTGATCTACACCTACACCAAGGGACCATGGATCGTTTCGCCGTACTTCCAATATGGAAACCTGCCGACCAATGCGAAGGTAGGCGTCATGAAAGCCACATCCGCAACTGGCGGCGCTCTGAACGTCAGCTACGCGTTTAAAAGCGGCTTCTCGCTTCCAGCGCGCGTGGAATATCTCACGAGTTCGGGGAGCGCTACCGACGGTTCAGTCAACCTGCTGGGTTTTGGAGCCGGCAGCGCGGGAACCACTTTCACCGCAACGCCAACCTACCAAAAGGGCGGCATGTACGTTCGCAGTGATCTTGCATGGGTACACGCGACGGACTACACGCCGGGAGACGTGTTTGGCAAGACGGGAGCGGATGCTGACCAATTCAGGGGCGTCCTTGAATTCGGCTTTATCTTCGGCAACAATATCGGGAAATAGCGTCGAATCGGGCGTTGGCCGCGCAATGCAACGATGTGCCGATCTCTCTATGGTGCAGCGGATTGGGGCCGTCCAGGCTCAGTCGATGGTGGCTGCTGGTTTGTTGCCAGCCCTGGCCGGAGACGCCAGTCCATTTCTACCGGCATCGCGAGCAATCGTGAACGGATTGCTCGCGATTTGATAAGAACCAAGCAAGTGCAGAACGCCGCCTTGCCTGTCGGTTTTTTCACGAACGTCAATTTCATCATTTCATCTTTATTCTTTCCTTCATAGCATTCAACTAACGCGCCCAGCCGGATCAAAGATACAGAATCCGGATGAACACAACGAAAGTCCCGGGAGCAGCCGCCGGGAGGAGAACCACGAATCCCACCCTTCAGGAGA
>JBMFHN010000158.1:2623-5686 GCA_049976805.1 Occallatibacter sp.
AATGCAAATGGCAGATCAAAAGGCACCTCAGATGCAGGCCACCCTGGGTCTTACCGGGCTGACCAGCAACGCAATGGCGCTCATCGCTCCGGGCGCGTTTCTTTGGCTCACCTTCTTCATCCAGGCCACCACGGGTACGGCCGGCCAGCCGTCCACGGCTCCTGCGATGTGGTCGGGGATCTTTGCCGCCCTGTTGCTCTGCCTGGCCACCGCGGTCGCCTACGCCGAGATTTCCAAGCTTTACCCCGGCACTGGTTCCAGCTACTACTATGCCGAACAGGCACTGCTGTCCAAGGAAAAAGCATTCAAATACGCCCGCATAGCCAAGTTCATCGTGGGCTGGGGCTCTCACCTTTATTACTGGGTCTATCCCGGCGTGATGGTGGCCACCACCGGCATCTTCGTCGGCTATGTAGTGGGCTTTCTTGACCCCAGCTTTATCAGTGGAGGCAATCCCGGCCCCGTCTTCATGGCGCTGGTCGCCGTCGTCTTCTCTTTCTTTGTTGCCTGGATCGCATCGAAGGGAGCCGGCGCCTCGACCGCTGTCAACCTTGGCATCAATGTGGTGCAGATCTCTGCTTTGATCGTTTTCAGTGTTCTGGCGCTTGGCTACCGCGTGAACCATCCCACGGGTTCGACCGGCTTCCAGTATGACTCGCAGACCCTCTCGACTTACACTTACCAGTTTGCCACGGCCAAGGACGGCTCCACGATGCGCAACGCCAGCGGCACTCCACTGCCACTGCTGGATTCGTCCGGAAAGCCGGTTCCCTACGTCATCACCTATCCGGCCAAGGACTCAAGCGGAAACATGCTCACCCACAGTTCGGCCGCCTCGGTGGTGGAGCCGCACAACCTGAACTGGATGTTCATTCAGGCTACCGTCGCCATCCTGATTCTGGTTGGCTTCGAATCGGTCACTTCGATGGGAGGCGAAGCTAAAAACGCCACCAAACATATTCCCATCGCCGTCATAGCCTCGCTGCTGATACAAGGCCTGGTGTGTTACCTGATCGAATATTTCGCAGCGAACTACTTCCTCAACTCCGGCTACACCATGCAGAGCGCGGCCAATTCAGCGGCTCCAATCGGCGATATGATGATCATCGTCGGCGATGCATTGCTTGGCCAGGGAAATGGCAAATATTTCATGCTGGGTGAGGCCATCACCGTCTTTCTGGCACTGATTGGAACCACGCTGAGTTGCATGAACACCGGCGCCCGCGTCACCTACGCCATGGGCAAGGACGATGAGGCTCCAGAGCACTTCGGCATTCTGCACGCCAAGTCCCTTTCTCCGCGGCGCGCAATCTGGACGCTGGCCGCCATCTCCGCTGTAGTCGGCGTGATCGCCGTCTCGCTGGCCTTTGGCGACGCCGGCGCGCCTTCCGACGCAGCCATCGCCGCACTTCCGCATGGCATCTTTTCCAGCTTCGGCTACCCATCGCATAACACGCTGGCGGCACTGCCCAACTCGCTGCTCGCCATTACTCTGACCTCTAATTTTGGCACCTTCATTCTTTACGCGCTCAGTTGCTTCCTGTGCATTGTGGCCTACCACGAGCGCCCCGACTACAATGTAGTCCTGCATCTGCTCATTCCAGGCTTCGGCCTGATTGCCAACGTGGTGCTGATGGCGTATTACCTGATCAGCCCGATTTTCGGCCTGGGCACCTTCAAGGAACCTCTGCTGGCGCTGGGAATCTCAGCTGTCTGGGGCGTCTACGGCGCAATCTATTTCCTTCGCACGTCGAAGGCCAAGGGCAAGTCAATCCTGCTCTCGTCCAAGCAGATCGCCTGAGCCGCCACGGACCTGTAGCCCTATGCGGCTTTCGCCGCGCCGCAGCTTCAGATGGAAGCTGTGGCGCGGAAGGCCGAATGGGGAAGTTTTCAAGAATAATTTCTCAGCCCAGGGGCAGCCATGTTGGAGCTTCAGTTTGGCCAGGCCAGCGACTTCGGCAAAGTTCGCAAGAACAATGAAGACGCGATGGGAGCCTTCATCCCCGCATCGGCCCAGCAGGCTCTCTCGCACGGCTATCTCTTCGCTGTGGCCGATGGCGTCGGAGGCTATGACCTGGGTGAAGTGGCCGCAGCTACGGCAATCTCTGTCCTGATCGATGGGTTCACCAAAGCACAGTCCGGAGCCATGCTGACCCGCCTGTTGCCGCGCCTGATTCAGCAGGCCAACGTGGCGGTCTACGATTGCACCGTTGGACCCGAGGCCTGCTGCAAGCAGATGGCCACCACACTTGTGGCCTGCGCTCTGCGCTATGACCGGGCTATCATCTCCCATGTGGGCGACTCCCGCTGCTACCTGGTTCGCGGCGGCCACGCCAAGCAAATCACGGAAGATCATACATGGGTGAATCAGCAGCGTAAGATGGGCCTGATCACGGCCAGCGAAATGGCGGAATCCGAAGCTCGCCATGTACTCATTCGCTCGCTCGGAGCGGAGATGTTTGTCGCTCCGGATACCACCTCCCTCTACCTGCACCCTGGCGATTCTCTGGTTCTCTGCTCCGACGGAGTGCATGATGAGTTGAGCGAAACAGAGATCGCCGCGCTCGTCTCTCAGAAGAAGGATGTCAATGAAATCGCCCGCGAACTGGTGGCGCGGGCCGTGGAGATCGATGGCAATGACAATACCTCCGCGCAGGTGATCCGGGTTCTGTCCATCGAGAGGATGAGCACCATGCCGCGCGGCCGGCCCTATCATCGGTAGTGGGTCAGTTTGGTTTTCCACAGGAAAAGAAACTGGATCAAGAGAAGAGAAGGCTCAGAACCTCTTCGGCAGCATCTCCCAGAGAAAGGATAAGGGTTACCGTCTTGGTCGCGGATTACCACGAGGCTGCTTCGGTTTCCGGAGAGTGCCACGTTCTCCGTTCCGGCAGGAGCGCTTGTTGGCCAGGCGGAGGTTGGATAGTTCGGCGGTCAGATCGATCCAGCGGTCAACCAGTGTCTTCATGGTCTCGTAGTTCTTCAGTTCCCGGCGCACGGCGGCGAGATCCTCCTTGCGCACGAACTTCGAGCTGCACTTTCCTTGACCTCATGCGCATGGGTAAC
>JBMFHN010000159.1:0-5680 GCA_049976805.1 Occallatibacter sp.
GGTGCTGGAGCGCGATCAACTGGTGGCGGCGAAGAATGTTTCGCTGCCGCGGCGCATTCTTCGCGGAGAAGAGCTGCTTGTTCTGTGGGCGCTGCGCGTTTATGTGCTCTTCATGACGACGGTGGTTTTCTGGCAGGCGTGGACGGCGACGCGCTAGGATCGTTCCCTTGCGAGGCAAGCCCGGGGAATCTTCGCCGCGCGGCTGAGGCTGCAGGCGCGAGCGGCGATCCCCAATTTTCAGCCGGGGAGGGAAAAGGTGTGAGACCGGGCCTCTCCGATTTCCCATTCCGATGACACATTGCAGGCGTACCATGGTTTCGATGCGCGTTCTTTCCGCCGCCGAGATGCAGTTCTGTGACCGCCTGACCACGGAGCGCTACGGTGTTGCCTCGCTCGACCTGATGCGGGCGGCGGCGCGGGCGGTAGCCTTCCTTGCGCGGCAGGAGTTTCCGCGGGCGCGGCGGGTGACGGTGCTCTGCGGGCGCGGCAACAACGGCGGCGACGGCATGATGGCGGCGCGGCTGCTGGAGCAGGCCGGTCTGGAGGTGACCGTGCTGCTGGCCGGCGCTCCGGAGAGCCTGGTCGGAGACGCGGCCGAGGCCTGGCGCGAATTGACGGAGTCGCAAAGGGGTCCCGTGCGGGTGATCGCCTCATCCGGGGATCTGGCCCGGCATGAATCCGCGCTCGAAACCGATCTGATGGTTGACGCACTGGTCGGCACCGGCTTCAAGCCTCCGCTGCGCGGTCTGGCTCTGGCGATGCTGGAGTGGTGCAGGGGAAGCGGCGCGCCGATTCTGGCTGTGGACCTTCCTTCCGGATGGCCGGCGGACGCGACCTGCGCGACGGTTTCCGGTCCGGTCTTCCCGGCTGACGCGGTTGTCACCTTTACAGCGCCCAAAGCCGCGCACCTGTTCGGGCAGCTCACCCGCCGCTGGGACCGGCCGGTGGTGGTGGCGCCGATCGGCTCGCCCGAGGAGGCGGTGGCCGCCGTGCTTGATCCGGATGCACCCGCTGTGCGCTGGGCGGGTGCGGCGATGGCCCGGGTGCGGACGCCGCGCGCGGCTGCGGCCAACAAAGGCAGCTTCGGCCATGTGCTGGTGGTAGGCGGAACGCTGGGCAGCGCTGGCGGCAAATCGGGCGCGCCGTCGCTGGCCGCTCTGGGCGCGCTCCGGGCCGGCGCGGGACTGGTGACGGCGGCCGTTCCCGCTCCAGCGCTGCCGCTGGTGGCCGCCGTTGCGCCGGAGTTGATGACCTGGCCGCTCGAGGCCAACGCGGCAGGAGAAATTTCGCCGGCGAACCTGGCGCGGGAGACACTGACTGCGCTCACGGCGGGAAAGACGGTGCTGGAGGTGGGCCCCGGGCTGGGGCATTCGCCGGATACGGCACGGTTTCTGGAGGGGTTGCTGACGGCGACGCAGATGCCGGCGGTTCTGGACGCCGATGCGCTGAATCTGCTGGCGGCCGATCAAGAACTGCTGCTCAGGCTGAGCGAGGATGCGCGGCGCGGGCGCAGAGTGGTGCTGACGCCCCATCCGGGCGAGATGGCGCGTCTGGCGGGTGTTTCGGTGGTCGAGGTGCAGGCAGACCGGCTGGCGGCGGCGCGCGGCTTTGCCCGGCGAACCGGCTTTCTGCTGGTTCTCAAGGGCGCGCGCACGCTGATTGCGCATCCGGACGGTGGCGTGGCAGTGAATACAACGGGAAATCCGGGCATGGCCAAAGGCGGTTCGGGCGATGTGCTGGCCGGGCTGGTGGCAGGGCTTTTGGCACAGTTGCCGGACGAACCGGCGCAGGCCGTCGAGGCGGCGGTTTATCTGCATGGGCTGGCGGCCGACCGGGCCGTCGCTGCGGCCGAGGAGCACACGATTCTGGCCACGGACACTCTGCATTTTCTGGCGGAAGCCTTTCGCTTTCATCCCGAAAGGGAAAACGGATATTGTTGGTTGCAGGGGCTGCCGGCGGCAGCCTCCGGCGAGGCCGCCCAATGAGCCACAGCGCACACACGGTTGCAGGCTGGACGCATGAGTTTGTTACGCGGAGCGGCACAGAGACCATCGCGGTGGGCCGCGAGCTGGCCGGCCTGCTGGCGCTGCCGCAACTGCTGATTCTGAAAGGCGATCTGGGCACCGGCAAAACCACGCTGGTCAAGGGCATCGCGCAGGCGCTGGAGGCAGCCGACGCCGACGAAGTGACCAGCCCCACCTTCACCCTGCTGCACGAATATCACGGGCGCCGCGAAGGCAAGCCGGTGAAGCTCTTTCATCTGGACGTTTATCGGCTCGAAGGCGAGCGGCAACTGGAGACCCTGGGTCTGGATGAACTGCTCACGCCGGATGCGCTGGTGCTGGTCGAGTGGGGCGAAAAATTCAGGAGCATCCAGAAGAAGGCAACCGGCGAGATTGCGATTGTTGCGGCTGGCGGCGATGCGCGCCGGATCACGGTGACGCTGAAGCCGTAACGCCGGCTGCCGAAGGCGGCTGCTAGAATTCACGCATGGAAATCATTCAATACAATCTTCCGCAGGAACGTATTCCCCGTGTCTGGTATAACGTGGCCGCCGATCTTCCCAGGGATGCGGCGCCGGCGCTGCATCCGGGGACGCACCAGCCGCTCGGCCCGGACGATCTGGCGCCGCTGTTTCCGATGAGCCTGATTCAGCAGGAGATCAGCACGGAGCGGGAGATCGAGATTCCCGGTCCGGTGCGGCAGGCCTATGCGCAGTGGCGGCCTTCGCCGCTGTTCCGGGCGCGGCGGCTTGAAAAGGCGCTGGATACGCCGGCCCGTATTTTTTACAAGTACGAGGGGGTCAGCCCGACCGGCTCGCACAAGCTGAATACCGCGGTTCCACAGGCATGGTACAACCGGCAGGAGGGCACGCGGCGGCTGGCCACGGAGACCGGAGCCGGACAATGGGGATCGTCGCTGGCCATGGCCTGCGCTCTGTTTGGCCTGGAGTGCAAGGTTTACATGGTGCGCGTGAGCTACAACCAGAAGCCCTACCGGCGCGCGCTGATGGAGGCCTTTGGCGCCACGGCCATCGCCAGTCCCAGCATGGAAACCGAGTGCGGACGCGCGATTCTGGCCGAACATCCGAATTCCAACGGGTCGCTGGGCATTGCCATCTCCGAAGCCGTGGAAGTGGCCGCCAAGGACCCGCACACCAAGTATGCGCTGGGCAGCGTGCTGAACCACGTCCTGCTGCACCAGACGGTGATCGGGCAGGAGGCGATCGAGCAGATGGCGATGGCCGGCGCCGATCCGGACATCATCATCGCGTGCGCAGGCGGAGGATCAAATTTTGGCGGTCTGGCGCTGCCCTATGTGGGCCGCAAGCTGAAGGGCCAGTCGGCGGCGCGAATCGTGGCTGTGGAGCCGGCGGCCTGCCCCAGTCTGACACGCGGCAAATTCCTTTACGATTACGGCGACACCGCGCACCTGACGCCGCTGATGAAGATGAACACGCTGGGCAGCACCTTTGTGCCGCCGGGAATTCACGCCGGGGGCTTGCGTTACCACGGCATGGCGCCGCTGGTCTCGCATGTGATGGACCTGGGGTTGATCGAAGCAGTCGCGGTCCAGCAACTGGAGGCTTTTGCCGCAGGCATTCAGTTTGCCCGCGCAGAGGGCATTGTGCCTGCGCCGGAGGCCAGCCACGCAATCGCCCACGCCATCCGGGAGGCGCTTGCCGCCCGCGCAGAGGGCAGGGCGAAGACGATTCTTTTCAACCTCAGCGGTCACGGGCACTTCGATATGCAGTCCTACATGGATTATCAGGCGGGCAAACTGGAGAACTACGACTACCCTGCCGAGGAGATCGCCATGGCCCTGGCCGGTTTGCCTGCGCTGGCGTAGCGAAGAAGCTGGCGTAGCGAAAGAAGGCAGATCCGGGGCGGTGGGCAACGGCGGCCCCGATCCGTTGCGCGCGACGGACGAGCCCGGCGCCGGATGGAGGCGTGAGGGATGCGCGGGCGTGCGCGAAAAGAGCCTCTGTTCAACTGTTGCGGCTCCGGGCGGCGGGGGTTAGTGCAGGGGCATTTGCCCGCCGGGCGGAGTCTTCTGCATCAGGGCGACCAGCAGAACGGCTCCCAGAGAGAGCAGTGCCAGTCCCTCGTAAACGTCGCTGAAGGCCAGCAGCCAGGACTGCTGCTGAAGAATTCGGTAAAGGGATCCCAGAGCCGCTCCAAGGCCATTTCCGGCAGTGGAAAGACGAATCGCAAGATAACCTTTCAGGCCACCAACGGCCTGAACGAGTGGCGCGCTGCCCGGCGTCAGGTGGCTTGAGAGCAGGGTCTGGTGGACCTGGCTGCGGCGGGCCAGGAAGGTGCTGACCAGAGCGATGCCCACGCTGCCGCCCACATTGCGCAGCAGGTTCAGCGTTCCGGTAGCCGACCCGATCTGGCTGCGGCGGAGCGGGGCCGTCCCGGCCACGTTGATGGGAACAAAGAGAAATCCCATGGCCGAGCCGGCCAGTACCTGGGGCCAGAAGATCGTCCAGGGAGAGATGACCAGGTCGATGCGCGAGAGCAGGAAGGCGCCGGCGGCAAAAACGAGAAAACCGAAGGCTGTGATGACGCGGGTTCCCAGCCTGTGCACGAGCACGGCCACCAGGAGCATGGAAACGACCGCGCCCAGGCCCAGCGGTGCAATCGCCCAGCCGGCCAGCAGGCTGGTGTACCCCATCAGTTGCTGCAGGAACTCGGGTGTGAGCAAGGCCAGACCGTAGATCAGCAGACTGGTGAGGAAGATCAGCACCGTTCCCAAGGCGAAGTTGCGCACCCGGAAAATGCCCAGTTCGACCATGGGTTTTTCCGCGTTCAACTCGCGCCAGACAAATGTAATGAAGCCGATGACGGCCAGCAGGGCCATGGCGCGGATGAATTCGGAGCCGAACCAATCCTTCTCCTGCCCCTTGTCGAGGGCGACTTCCTGGCAGCCCAGCCAGAGCGACAGGGCAAGGAGGCCGAACAGATCGAGCGGTCCGGGATCGGAATGCCGCACCCAGGGCGGGTCTTCGACGGTTTTCATGATCGCCCAGACGGCGAACAAGCCGATGGGAACATTGATGTAGAAGATCCAGCGCCAGGAGTAGCTGTCGGTGAGCCATCCTCCCAGCACCGGCCCGACGACCGGGGCCACCACCACACCCAGCCCGAAAAGCGCTTGCGCCACGCCCTGCTTGCGTGGCGGAAAGCTCTCCATCAGGATGGCCTGCGAGATGGGAGCCAGAGCGCCGCCACCGATGCCCTGCACGACGCGCATCACGAGCAGCATAGGCAGGCTGACGGAAAGGCCGCAGAGCAGGGACGCGAAGGTGAAGATGAGGATGCAGGCCAACAGGAAGCGCTTGCGCTGGAAACGATTGCCCAGCCAGGCCGTCAGCGGCAGCACGACGGCGTTCGAGATCAGGTAGGAGGTCAGCACCCAGGTCGCCTCCGAGTAGGAGACCGACATGCCGCCGGCGATGTTGTTCAGGGCCACGTTGGCGATGGAGGTGTCGAGCACCTCCATGAAGGTAGGCACGATGACCGACAGGGCAATCAGCCAGGGATTGACCGCCGGCTGCCAGGACTCATGATGCGCTTCGGGAGCCATCAACCCGGTCGAGGCCATTCTCTATTTCCGCCTTCCGGAGGTGCGCGCGGGATGAAGGCGGAGAAAGTCTTCGACAGCGCGGCGAACGCGG
>JBMFHN010000160.1:0-5654 GCA_049976805.1 Occallatibacter sp.
CGGCGAAGAGGGCGTTTCCGAGATTCTGGACGGGTTGTTTTCCTATGGGACGAAGACCCTGGACCGGCTGGCGTTTCAGAAGGCGCTCGACGACATAGCCGCCAGCGAGAGCGCGGGCTTCAGCTTCTCCGTCGACGTGCTGAAAGAGCATTTTTCGCGCGGCATCGAACTGCTGGCCGACAACGAACTCCACCCGGCGCTGCCGGCTCAGGCCTTCGCCGTGGTCCGGCAACAGACGGCGCAGTTTGTCGCCGGTGAGTTGAAAAGCCCCGGCTACCGGACTGCGCGCGCCCTCGATCTGGCCCTGCTGCCGGCCGGCGATCCGGTCCTTCGCCAGGCCACGCCGGCGACGGTGAGCAAGGTGACACTGGACGAGGTGAAGCAGTTCTACGCCGCCACGTTTCGCCCCGACCTGACGACGATCGTGGTGATCGGCGACGTCACGCCGGCAGAGGCGCGGGCAGCGGTCGAAAAATGGTTCGGCGGCTGGAATGCCGCGGGCCCGAAGCCCCCCACAACGCTGCCTGCGGTTCCGCTGAACAAGCCCGGCGCCGTGAACGTGGCTGACCGGGAAGCCGTGCAGGATACGGTTATTCTTTCCGAACAGCTCCACCTCAACCGATTCGATCCGGACTACTACCCCTTGCAGCTCGGCAATCATGTGCTGGGCGGTGGATTTTACGCCACGCGTCTTTATCACGATCTGCGCCAGGTGGCAGGTTACGTCTACACCGTCGACGTCAGTCTGAATGCCGGCAAGACGCGGGCCAGCTATTCGGTCGAATACGGCTGCAACCCGGAAAATGTGTCGAAGGCGCGGGCGCTGATTGTGCGCGACCTGAACCAGATGCGGACCGAGGATGTCACGGCGCAGGAACTCGCACAGGCCAAGGCCTTGCTGCTGCGCCAGATTCCGCTCAGCGAATCGAGCGAGGACGCGGTCGCCGCCGGGCTTCTGGGCCGCGCCGTGATCGGACTTCCGCTCGATGAGCCGATTCGCGCCGCTCGACGTTACTCCGAGCTGAATGCCGCCGAGGTGAAGGCGGCGTTTGCCCGCCACGTGCGTCCGCAGGATTTCGTCCAGGTGGTTCGCGGTCCGGCTCCCCGTTAGAACCCGTTCGGAGTGGATCGGGCCACGAGGTTTAGAATGGGTACCGGCATCGGCCATCGAGTTGCATCGGGCTTTTCTCAGGGGAGGATTCTGTGACAGCATCCGCAGATACGCTTCAGTCAATCGCTTCAACGCTCCGTCCGGGCGAGATCAAGGAGCGGCTGCAAGCCTCAATCGATCCAGCGCGTATTCTGACGCGCCCCATCGACCGGATTGCTTTTGCCTCCGACGCCAGTCTCTACCGTCTGGTTCCACGGGCCGTGGTGCAACCGGTCAACGTCGAGGAGGTGCGCGCCCTGTTTGCGTTCAGCCGCGAGCAGAGGATTCCGCTCACCTTTCGCTCTGGTGGAACCAGCCTTTCCGGCCAGGCCATCACCGACGGAATTCTGGTCGATGTGGGCCGCTTCTGGCGCGCGGCCAACGTCGAGGAAAACGGACGTTCCATGCGCGTGCAGCCGGGACTGATCGGCCAGCAGGCCAACAACATCCTGAAATCGTATGGCGCCAAGATCGGCCCCGACCCGGCTTCGATCAGCGCCGCGCGATTGGGCGGAATTCTGTCCAACAACGCCAGCGGCATGTGCTGCGGGGTGGTCCAGAACGCCTACCATACGCTGCGCTCGCTGACCTTTATGCTCCCCTCTGGCACCGTAATCGACACCGCCGCCCCGGGTGCGGACGCGCGCTTCCGCCAATGCGAACCAGCCCTGGCCGCCGGCCTGATCGAGCTGAAGCGCCAACTGGAGGCCAACACCGAGCTGGCTGCCCGCGTTCGCTCCAAGTACCGCATGAAGAACACCACCGGCTACTCGCTCAATGCGTTTCTCGATTACTCGACGCCGGTGGAGATCTTCAGCCATCTGCTGATCGGAGCCGAGGGAACGCTGGCGTTTATCGCCGAGGCGGTGCTCGACACCGTGCCCGATCTGCCGGTCAAGTACACCGGGCTGCTGCTGTTTCCCAACCTGCATGCAGCCTGCGCGGCGATTGCGCCGTTGCGCGATGCGGGCGCGGCGGCTCTCGAGCTGATGGACCGCGCCTCGCTGCGCTCGGTCGAAGACAAGCCGGGGATTCCGCCCGCGATCCGCCAACTGCCGCGCGAGGCCGCAGCCCTGCTGGTCGAGTTCCAGACTGCGGACGTGAGCGCGGCGAAGGAAAACGCGGCCAAGGCGCAGGCAGCCGTCGCCGGCTTGAACCTGCTCGGCGAGGCTCTGTTCACCGACGATCCGATCCAGCAGGATCAGCTCTGGAATATCCGCAAGGGGCTGTTTCCGTCGGTCGGCGCGGTGCGCGCCAGCGGCACCACGGTCATCATCGAGGATGTCGCTTTCCCGGTTCCGCATCTGGCCGATGCCGCCGTGGACCTGACGCGGCTCTTCGAGAAGCACGGCTACACCAACGCCATCATCTTCGGCCACGCCAAGGACGGGAATCTCCACTTCGTCATCACCCAGGGCTTCAACACGGAAAAAGAAACGGCCCAATACCGCAACTTCATCGACGACGTGGTGCACCTGGTGGTGAACAAATACGACGGCGCGCTCAAGGCCGAGCACGGCACCGGGCGCAACATGGCGCCGTTTGTCGAGACCGAATGGGGCAGGGAAGGCTACCGGATCATGTGCCAGCTCAAGGCGCTGACCGACCCCGACAACCTGCTCAACCCCGGCGTCATCATCAACCCCGACCCGGCCGCGCACATGGCCAACCTGAAGCGGATGCCGGTCGTCGAGCCGGAGATCGACAAGTGCATCGAGTGCGGCTATTGCGAGCCGAAATGCCCCAGCCGCGACCTGACCCTCACGCCGCGCCAGCGCATCGTCGTGCGTCGCGAGATGCAACGGCTGAAGGACGCCGGCGACCGCCCAGGCTACGATGCCCTGAACCGCGATTTTCCCTACATGGCGCTTGACACCTGCGCCGTCGACGGACTGTGCGCCACGGCCTGCCCGGTCTCGATCGACACCGGCAAGCTGACCAAACGCTTCCGCCAGCTTCGTCATACGGCGCCAGCCAACCGCATCGCCCTGGCCATCGCACACAACATGAAGCTGACCGAAGCTGTGGCGCGCTTTGCTCTGGGGGCAGGCCACGCGGTGCAAGGGATCTTCGGATTGGCGTTCATGCGCGGAATCACGGAGATGCTCGACCGGGCCACGCACAGTTTGATGGATGAGGCCTTCTGGAAGTGGTCGGCGGAGATGCCCCGGCCGCGCCGCGGCGCCTTGCCCGAGCGGCCCGTCCAGGACGCCGAGGCGGTCTATTTCCCGGCCTGCATTTCGCGCATCATGGGCGCGCTTCCCGGCGAGCCCGAGGAGACCAGCGTCATGCAGGCGCTGCTGAATGTGGCCGACCGCGCCGGAGTCCGGCTCTACGTCCCCGGCGACATCGAAGGCAACTGCTGCGGCGTGCCGTTTTCCTCGAAGGGCTTCGAGGCCGCGCACCACGCCACGGTGGAGCACACCATCGATAACTTCTACCGCTGGTCCAACGGCGGCCAGCTCCCCGTCATTGTCGATACCAGCCCCTGCACTTACGGACTCAGGACCGCGCGCGAGCATCTCAGCCCGGACTGCCAGGCAAAATTCGACAAGCTTCGCATTCTGGATTCGGTCGAATTCGCGCACGACCGCCTGCTACCCACGCTGCCCATCCGCCGCAAGGTGCACTCCGTGGCGCTGCACCCGGTCTGCTCGGCCACGAAGATGGCGATTACGTCGAAGCTGACCCGCCTTGCCTCGGCCTGCAGCGAGAATGTGCTGGTGCCGCGCGACGCCGGCTGCTGCGCCTTTGCCGGAGATCGCGGCTTCCTGTTCCCCGAACTCACGGCCTCGGCCAGCCGCATCGAAGCCGCTCAGGCCACGGAAAATGAACACGACGGATATTATTCGAGCAGCCGTACCTGCGAGATCGGCATGACACGATCCACCGGCAAGGTCTACCGCTCCTATCTGCACCTGCTCGATTACGCCTCACGGCCGTGAGACGGGAACGGCGCCGTTGGAAAGCGGCGCCGTTTCCTTCAAATTCGTCGAAAACCTTTGGTTGAAGGCCAAAAGCCGGGGCAGGGAAAGCGAATTCAGAAGACGCGCACGTTGTAGGACTGTGCGGGCGGCGTCGTGGCAACCGCGGTGCACAGTTGCGGCGTCACCGTGTCCGGCGCGCTGACAAAACACTGCGGCTGAATGTTGGCCGGCTGGCTTCCTCCGCCGCCCGACATCACACACGCCATCTCGGTTCTCGCTCCCCTGACGGGGATGGGAGGCTGGTTCGTGCATCCCGGTGATAGAGGGCGGCCGCCAAGCCGCGGCGTTTGGGCGGTGAGAGGTCCGCAGGGAACACTGACCCATGTGCCGGGCGTTCCGGCCTGCACGTTCACGAAGAAACAGCTTCCGCCGGGTGCGGCCTCCGAGTTCTCCTCCACGTCGCCACGCGACCAGGAAAGCTCCTTCGGTGCCGACGAGGACTTGGTGAGAAGTTGAATTTCAGGAGCCAGAGACGGCGCATGGAACGAGAGCGCCGCCGGCGTGGAGTAGGTGGAACCGAGCCGGCCCGAAAGGTGCACAAGAACAGCCGAAGGATGGGTGGCATCCACATATTCAATGGCCTCGTCGGTATCGGAGCCGATCGAGATGCGTTGGCCGGGCGAAAGGTCGGCCGCGCTCGTACAGGTCAATACATACGTTCCCGCCGTCCCCGTGCAGGTCGTCTCGCCGCCGTTGAGAGATCCCGTTGTTCCCAGGCTTCGAACCGGGTCGAGGACAAAGCGCAGCCCGTTGCCTCGATTCCAATCGGCCGGAGGCGCAAGAATCTGCCCCGGATAGAGCGTCGTTCCCTTCGGCAGCGATTGAAAGGCCGGATCGGAAAAGAGTAGATCGGAAGCCTGAACCCCGTCCTGCCAAAGTCCTCCGATGTTCACATCCCCCAGAAATTGACTGGCCGATTGCGCCGATCTGGGAGGAGGGAAGCCCAGCGAGGCGCTTTGCGGCGCATAGCTCAGAACCGGGATGGAAGCGCCCGAGCCGGTCAGATCAGCCCGACTCAGCGCAGGCAAGCCGAGATAACGCGGTGAAGTGTTCGCGCCGGTTCCGCTCGGGAACGAGCCATTCAACACGGAGAGTTCAAGAGCCGCGTCATTGGCCGGCACCATCGCCAGTGAGGTCAGGTTGAAGCCCGGCGCCGCCGCTCGACCGGCAGCCACCCAGGTATTCTCGAAATCCATGTAGAATTCCGGACCGTCCGAGTCAGGACAATCCAGCAGGGTAAAGGCTCCAAGACCCGAATCCAGAGAATTGTTGATTTCTACCTTCACGTTGCGAGAAGTGAAGTGAACAGAGGTGTTTGCCGTGCAGTTTGAATCATCCAGCAGAACCGCGGCACCGCTCGGATCTGTTTCGGTGGTAATCGTTCCGTTCGAGATTCCAAACGAGTCCGATCCGGTCATTCGCCAGTAGATCGCCGCCAAACCCATCCCGTCGGATCGAAAGCCGTCGCCAAAATCGACATTGATTCCTCCGCTGGCAAAATCGACGTTGAAATAGGT
>JBMFHN010000161.1:0-5507 GCA_049976805.1 Occallatibacter sp.
GGAAGCTCACATAGCGCTCCAGCACCTCCTGCAGGTTGCCCGAGCGCTCCCCGGCCAGCAGCGTCGTGGTATACATGACCGGAAAGCCGCTCTGCGCCTCGAAGGCCGCGCTGAGCGACTCGCCGGTCCTGACGCGGCCGGCGATTTCGTTCAGCTGAGCGGCGAAATAAGCCTCCTTCTGGTTCTTGGCCAGCATCTCGATCGAGCTGAGAATCGGCAGCCCCGCGCGGATCAGCGTGAGGAACTGCTGGTTGAAGATCAGAAACGTCTCCAGCTTGATCTTGCGGCGCCGCAGGCTAAAACCCGAGCGGGAGCGTACGGAAAAGACATGATAGCCGGCATGAACAAAACGCGCGCGCAGCTCCTCGGCGCTGGCCGCCGATTGCACCTGCTCCTGCACGCGGCCCCGCTCATCGGCCAATTTGATCACAAACTCTGCCATGTCTTTGTCCGCCAGGGACATCCACGGCGGCCGGATGGGCCGGACCGGGCTTTCCCTGGATTGCCTTCAAGGTTCAGGGTACCAGTTTCCGCCCCCCGCCTTGGCAACGGATAGACGCGAAAACTCAAAACAGCGCTCAAACTCCCTCCCGATCCGGAAACTTGTGCGGAAAAACAGGAATGGTTTTGCCTTTCGAGAAAAATTTTCCTCTTCCGCATCAGGCCGTCCGATGACGCGCCTCAACGAAAGGCAAGGCACTGTGCCAAATCCGCATTCCTCTGCACGGCGCAGCGCCCGATCGCGCGGATCCGGCATTGCCGGTCCGCCTTTTTTCTCCGCGTCCGCGGGTCCGCCGGCCAACCCGAGGGCAGGCGCGGCGGCGCTTGCATCCCCGGCTCCATGCAGCTTGCCGGCAAGCCGCAACGCCGGCATATCCTCCCTTGGCTGCTGCCGCGGCTGCAAGACCGCTTCCAACCTATGCGCTTCCGTGAACTGCCTCACCGGTTCATTCCGCCGACCGGCGAAGGAATCCGGCGGCCCTACCCCGCCTTCCTGCCGGGCCGGAGTTTCACCGCCTATCGTGATACATTTTTAAAATACGTGCTACATTTCGGAGGGTGTCTTCCCGTCATGCGCCTCCGCAATCGGGCACGGACCCGGAAGGAAGGCGATGACACCTTTTCCCCTGCTGCGGACTTTGCTGACCGACGAACCCGGCTGCTTGAGGAACAGGATCATCGCCCTTTACGCCCTGCTGCTCTCGTTTAACCTGGCCGCCTGGGCCTGGGCCTTGCTGGCCTTTCACCGCTTTCCCGTGCTGCTGGGCACGGCGTTTCTGGCGTACAGTTTCGGGCTGCGCCACGCCGTCGATGCCGACCACATCGCGGCCATCGACAACGTCACCCGCAAGCTGATGCAGCAGGGCAAGCGGCCGGTCTCCGTGGGGTTGATGTTCTCGCTCGGCCACTCCACCATCGTCGTCGCCGGATCGATTGCCATGGCCGCCGCCGCGCTTGCCCTCGCGGACCGCATGGACTCTGCCCGCGCGATCGGCGGCATCGTCGGCACGCTGGTCTCGTCTCTGTTTCTCTTCGCCATCGCGCTGGTGAACTGGATTGTCCTGCGCTCGGTCTATCGCGGTTTTCTCAAGGTGCGGCGCGGAGAGCCATACGACGAGGAGGATTTCGATCTGCTTCTGGGCAATCGCGGCTTTCTCGCCCGCCTATTTCGCCCTGTCTTCCACTTGATCCGTTCCAGCTGGCAGATGTACCCACTGGGTCTTCTTTTCGGGTTGGGCTTCGATACGGCGACCGAGATCGGCCTGCTCGGCATCAGCGCGGCCGAAGCCTCGAAGGGGCTTCCGCTGGACTCGATTCTGGTCTTCCCCGCTCTGTTCGCCGCCGGTATGTCGCTGATCGATGCGACCGACAACGTCCTGATGCTGGGAGCCTATGGATGGGCCTTCGTCAAGCCCATCCGCAAGCTCTACTACAACCTGACCATCACGGCCGTCTCGGTCGCCGTCGCCCTGGCCGTCGGCGGCGTTGAGGCGCTGGGGCTCATGGCCGACAAATTTCACTTGACAGGCGGCGTGTGGGCCGTGATCTCGCGGCTGAATGAAAACTTTGGCGTGCTCGGCTATTGCATCGTCGCGCTCTTTGCCGCCAGCTGGATTGTTTCGATCGCCATCTACAAGTGGCGCCGCTTCGACGAACTGGAACTGGGGGCGCAGGACGCCGGATAAAGCGGCTCGGCGGGTCCGGCGCACGGCCGGAATTTCCGCAGACCAGCTTCCTGCCCGATTCCTCTTGCCCGCGCAACAAACGCCGATCTGGCGATCGCCCAAAGTGCCGTTGGATGGGGAAAGCCGCCTTATTGCACCGTACCCTGCGGCCGCAGCCGGCGCAGGTCCAGAGCGCAGGCAATGGCGTTGTGCGCTTTGAGCCGCAGATTGTCGGAGGCGGCCCAGAGCCACAGCCGGGTCACCAGGCCCGCGCCGCGCGCGCCGGAAGCCGTGGCGTTGAACTCGGGGCGCAGCCGCACCAGTACGTCGTCCTGACCGGTGGCGGCCAGGTTCGAGGGCGAATCAGTCTCTTCAAGCACCAGATCCAGGTGGTCGCCGCCGAGCGCTTCTTCAAGAACGCCGAGTTCCACCGGCCGCTCCAGTTCCACGGCGATCGAAAAAGTATGGCCGTGAAAGACCGGCGCGGAAATCACCTGCAAGGCCAGGGCCGGCCATCGGTTGCGCGACAGCGCCGTGTAATGACGTCGAACCCGCGTCTCGACCGCGGCCAGGCTGACTTTGGCGGCTTCGCCCAGGCCGGAAAGCAGGTTGTAGGCCGCCTGCGCGTCGTATTGGCTGCGCGGCAAGCCCTGGAAGCTGAGCAGGCTCACCGTCTGCTGATGCAGTTCGTCCATGGCGGCGCGGCCGAACTCGCTGGCCGGCTCAAGCAGCGTGGCCGCGGCAAAGCGCACCGGTACGGTCTGCTGCAGCCGTTCGATGACCAGCGCCAGCACCAACGCCGCCGGATGCGCCGGAACCACGGCCGGCGTGAACAGATCCACGGCGGCCGCAGCCAGATCCACTCTCTCCACGTCCAGCCAGGGAGCCCGCACCACGACCCCCGACTCCTGATCGAGCGCCCCGGAAAGATCCAGTACGGTCGATCCGGCGCGCAGCGCCTGGCGCCAGTGCTTGCGCGTCAGTTCCTCGGAACCACAGAAAAAGGTAAAGTCGATATGGTCGAAGGCGTCGGCGGCAATCGCCTGCACGAAGGTGATTTCATCGCCCACCTGGTCCAGTTGGCCCTCCACCTCGTCTTCGTCCAGCAGAACAATCTCGGCCGCCTTCAGCGGCGACTCCGACAGGGCTTCCTTCAACTCCCTGCCCACCAGGGTAGAGGCTCCGGCAATCGCAATCTTGTACACAGGCTTCCTTTGCTTCGGTTCGAAAAATCAGGGGCGGCCGTACGGGTCTGGTTTCATCGCGGCAGGATCCGGCAACGCTCCGGGCGCACCCGCCGGATGGATGCGCCGGCGGCGCGACCAGGAGTAAGCCGCTCGCGCCCAAATACCGGAAAACATGTAGGCCAGGGCCATCGTGAACAGCACCACCTGGGAAAATTTGAGGATGATGAACAGCACAACCGAGATCAGCAGCAAAAGCTGGAAGGGACGGCGGCGGGAAAGATTGATCTCCTTGCCGGACCAGAACCGCCAGGTGCTGACCATCAGGGAACCACTCGTACCTACCAGGGCCAGCCAGATCAGCGCGATCCACCAAGCGCGGTTGGGAAAGCCGTAACAGAGATGAACGCTCGATGCCACCAGTCCGGCTGCGGCCGGTATCGGCATGCCCACGAAATACTTCCGGTTCGGCCGCCCCGGATTGCGCGGCAAGGGATCGTGGCTGATATTGAAGCGCGCCAGCCGCGCCGCGCCGCCGATCAGAAACAGGAAACAGATGAAAGCGCCGGCGTGCAGCAGATTCTCGCGGAGCACCGGGTTGACCGACTCCGGCAGGAAATGGAATCCCCAGACCAGCGCCAGCAGGCTGGGAGCGGCGCCGAAGGTGATCACATCGGCCAACGAATCCAATTCCTTGCCGAAGTCGCTGCAGGTGTTGGTCATGCGGGCGATGCGGCCATCCAGCGCATCGAAGGGAATGGCGAAGAGAATGGCGATGGCCGCCCAATCCAGATGGGGCTGCGCGTCTCCGGCCGCGGAGACGGTGATCGCCTGCATCGTCTGCAGAATCGCAAAGAAGCCAGCGGCGATGTTGCCCACGGTAAACAGCGAGGGCAACAGAAACATGCCGCGGCCCGGGCGGAGCCGTGTATCGGCCCTGCCCTGCGCCGGATCGCTGGAGCTCATCGGAGGTCTCCTTCCGGCAAAACCGCCAGAACGCTGGCTCCACCCCGAACTCTCTGACCCGCCTTGACGCTCAGCCGCGCTTCGGCCGGCAACAGAACGTCCACCCGCGAGCCGAACTTGATCATTCCCACGCGCTGTCCACGTTCCACCCGCTCGCCCTGGCGCAAGGTAAAAACGACACGGCGGGCCAGCAGGCCGGCGATCTGCTTGAAAACCACCTCGACACCCTGGTCGCGCCCCTCGCCGCGAACGGTGACGATGTTCTGTTCGTTGCGCTCGGCCGAGGCCGGATTCATCGCGTTCAGGAATTGGCCTTTGCGATAACAAACATCCCACACAACGCCCGCAATCGGAGACCGGTTCACATGCACATCAAAAACGCTCAGGAAAATGCTGATGCGCTGGCGCTCTCCCTGCGGAGTGGCGATCGAAACCGTTTCTGTCACCAGACCGTCTCCAGGAGAGACAATCAATCCTGTTCCCGAGGGAATGACCCGCTCGGGATCGCGGAAAAACCAGAGAAAAAACACCGCCAGCAACACCGGCAACACAGCCCATGCCCAGTGGCCGGAGACCCAGACCAGCACGGCCCCCACCGCCAGGAAACTCAAACCGTAGATGTAACCGTCGCGAACCATCGTTCCTAACGATTATACGGCGCTTTCGCTCCCCGGTTCGGCTTGCCGCCGGCTCCGGCCCATGAGCGGGCCAAGACACACCGGCCGCTTTCCCGTGGCGCCGGGTAAGCGGCCGGGCAATCCGTCTGCATGAGCCGGCGATCTTTTCGCTTCAGGCAATGACCGGCAATCTGCGCTCCAAGGCGGAGATCAGATCCTTGGCGTGTAGCTTGAGCTTTTTCAGCTTCACTTCTTCGATCTGCTCTTCGGGGGAAAGATAGGGCTTCTGGAGCAGTTCTTCCAACCGCTGAGCGTAGCGACGATGTTCGGCATGCAGACGATTGATTTCTTCGCTCAGCGTGGAACTCTGAATTTCATCCATCCAGCACCTCCATTCGTTAACAAACAATTACATATATCGCCGCCGGAAGACAATCGGCAAGAGGGGAAAAAGCCGAAAGTAACCCCCGGAGTGTGGAAATCGCGCCTAAACCCTTCTTTTAGTCAAAATGGAGTGACCGGTCCAATGCGCTGACCGTGGGTTAGGCTGTGCTCAGTAGAGAAGCACAACTCAG
>JBMFHN010000162.1:0-5468 GCA_049976805.1 Occallatibacter sp.
GTGTCTGCCGGCGGCGGCGCTCCGGCAGAAAACATTTCCGTGGGGAAGGGGAATTCTGCGATGAAGGGCTTGTCGTTCTCCGCCTCTTCGCTGTGGGCGCCTTTTTGTATCGCGCCCTGTTTTTCCGAGCGGATCTGGGGGTGCCCGGATCTTCGTCCCTGGTACGATGTGGGCGCTGAAGTCGGAAAATTGATTGGCGAGGCCTGGCTCACCGGCGACCTGTGCCGGGTGGCCAGCGGCGCGCACGCCGGCCGGACGCTGGCCGAACTCTTTGCCGAATTTCCCGAGGCTCTGTTGGGCGCCGCAGCCGCGCCGAATCGCGAGCCTGGCGCCGTCGGCGCATCGCCGCTGCTCATCAAGGTGATCTTCGCGCGGGAAAAACTGAGTGTGCAGGTGCATCCGGACGACCGGATGGCGCGGAAGTACGGAGCGCCGCGCGGCAAGACCGAGTGCTGGTATGTGCTCGAAGCCCGGCCGGGAGCGCAACTGGCCCTCGGGTTGCGGCCGGGCGTCACTCTGGATCAGGTGCAGGCGGGGATCGGGGCGGGCACGCTCGAGGAAAGCCTGAATGTGATCGACGTGACCGCGGGCGATGTGGTCTTTGTGGATGCGGGCACGGTGCATGCCATCTGGCCGGGATCGATCTTGCTCGAGATCCAGCAGAACTGCGACCTGACCTACCGGATGTACGATTACGGCAGACCGCGCGAGCTGCACATTGACAAATCCCTGGAAGCCACGCGGCTCAGGACGCGCGCCGGGCGGATCGCGCACCGGCGGCTGGCTGGCCGGATGATACTGATGGACGGAGAGTACTTCCGCGTGGAGCGGATCGTGATGGGCGGCGGCAGCGCCGGCACCCGCCTGGCGGGCTCTGATCTTCGGGGGGAAGATGAGCCGGTTCCGGGACTCCAGTATTTGTTTGCCGCGGCGGGCGCGGCGAGAATCTCCGGACCGGAATTCTCTGCCGTGGAGCTGCCCCTGGGCGGTATCGTGGCCATTCCCGCCGCCGCGCCCGAGTTTGCCATCGAAGATCTGGGCGGGCTGGATCTGATGCGCATCACGCCCCGCTGGCCGGCAGCGAACCGATGACAGCGCCCGGTCTTGCTCTCCGGAAAAGGCGGTTCACGAAGAGAACCTGCGCGCCCGGCGCGATGGCCGGGAAGCTTTTTCTTGTGTTTTCAGGTCGCGGATGTAAACTCTATCGAAAGGGAGCCCCGGGGGGGGGTAGGTCGAGAAGGAGACGCTGAATGCGCTCGAAATTGATTCCTGCGCAGTCCCTTGTATTTCTCATTGCGTTTGCGACGTGTCATGTTTCCGGACAGGTCGCGCCTGCAGCGACAAAGAACCAACTGCCTTTGGCGGTCGGAGTCGGTTTTTCGGGCTATGACTCCGGCTGGAACGGAACCCTGTTCGGCGGCACCTTGTGGATCAACTATGTTCCCAACTGGACGCCAGATTGGCTGCGGGGTCTCGGCCTGGAAATCGAGGCGCGCGATCTCAACTACGGACGTTCGGGTTCTGAGCCGGCGAAGATGCGGGAGGACATCGCACAGGGAGGGCTGATCTATTCATGGCCCCATTTCCTGAAATTCCGTCCGTACGCAAAATTTTCCGCTGGGTACGGCAACGCGGAGTATCTCGTCTATAACTACGCGACGGATACGGATAATTTGCGTTACCATCAATCCCGCACGATTCTCAGCGAGGGCGGCGGGGCCGAGTATCAACTGGGTCGGAAAATTTGGCTGCGGGCCGATTTCGAGTACCAGTCCTGGCCGGATTTTTTCAAGCATCCGGGAACTCCCATTCCTGCGGGAAAGCTGAATCCATGGGGCTTTACCATGGGAGCGATGTATCACTTTGGGAGTCTCCGCCTGCATTGAAGATCCGGACAAGGAAGGCGGAATATTCCAGTGCGCATGGCGAAGTCCAGCAGCAAGCCTGAATCGGGCGGCCTGTTCATTGGGGATCTCCTCCGGCGAAGCGTTGTGCGGAATTTGTGAGTCTTTCTGCGCCGGCCCGGCGGAGCGCCGTCGAGCGGACGCGGATGTAAAATACTGCCATAGATCTGCGACACAGAGATAGAGAACCGGCGCGGCGACGACAGAACCGGTCGATTCTCTCGCGTGGAATTCATCACATTCTCATCGCGCGCTTCCACGGCCGCCACGGCGCGGTTCCCGGAGTCCGCCCCGGTCTGCAGCGCGATGAAGAGCTTACACGGAACACCATTCAGGATGGGGGGTAACCTTGAGCGTAGCAGTGATTACCGGATCGGCTGGGCTGGTTGGCTCGGAGGCGGTTTCCTTCTTTGCGCGTCTCGGCTTCGAGGTGGTCGGAATTGACAACGACATGCGCAGCCGGTTTTTCGGCGAAGAGGCGTCAACCCGATGGAATCAGAAACGCCTGGAGGAGGAACTGGGCTCCCGCTATTGCGCGGAAAGTTTCGATATCCGCGATTGGACCGCGGTGAACCGGCTTTTTGAAAGGCTGGGAAGGAACATCACGCTGGTGATTCACACCGCCGCGCAGCCCTCGCACGACTGGGCCGCGCGTGAGCCGCACACGGATTTCTCGGTGAACGCGCAGGGGACCTCGAATCTTCTGGAAGCCACGCGGCTGCACGCGCCCGAGGCGGCCTTCATCTTCACCTCGACCAACAAGGTCTACGGCGACACGCCCAATCGGCTGCCCCTGATCGAGCAGCCCACCCGCTGGGAGATCGATCCCTCCCACCCGTACGCTCCGGGAATTGACGAGAGCATGTCGATCGACCAGTCGCTGCACAGCCTCTTTGGAGCCTCCAAGGTGGCGGCCGATGTGCTGGTTCAGGAGTACGGAAGATACTTCGGGATGAAGACGGCCTGCTTCCGCGGCGGCTGCCTGACCGGCCCGCACCACAGCGGCACCAAACTGCACGGTTTCCTGGCCTACCTGATGCGCTGCGCCGCGCTGGACCAGCCTTACACGGTCTATGGCTACGGCGGCAAGCAGGTGCGCGACAACATCCACTGTTCCGACCTGATCGGCTGCTTCCACCAGTTCTATCTGCACCCGCGCAGCGGCGAAGTGTATAACATGGGCGGCGGCCGCTTCAGCAACGCCAGCATGATGGAAGCGATCCAGATGTGCGAAGAGATTACCGGCCGGCCGATGAATCGAACCTATACGGAAGAAAACCGGATTGGCGATCACATCTGGTGGATCAGCGATACCGCGAAGTTCAAGAGCCACTATCCCGGCTGGCAGCAGAAATTCGACGTCCCCGGCATTCTGAAGGACATCTACGAACAGAATGTCGAGCGCTGGAAGACAGAACGGCCATGATCGACCGCGGCGCGGGAAATGTTCTTGGCGTGCGCGTCGATGCGGTGGACTATGAATCCGCCCTGAGTCGCATTCTCGACAGCGCGCTCAGCGGCCGGCGCTGCACGGCGAGCGCACTGGCCGTGCACGGCGTGGTGACCGGAGCACTGGACGGCGAGCACCGCCACCGGTTGAACCATCTCGACCTGGTGGTTCCGGACGGCCAACCGGTCCGCTGGGCGCTCAATCTTCTGCATGGATTCCGCCTGCCCGAGACGGTCTGCGGGCCGGTGTTGACCGACCTTCTGTGCGCGGAGGCGGCGCGCCGGGCAGTTCCCGTTTACTTCTATGGCAGCACCAGCGGAACCCTGGAAAAGCTGCAGGCCAATCTGCTCCGCAGGTTCCCCGGTCTGGTGATCGCCGGCTCTGAACCCTCGCGCTTCCGCCGGCTCAGCGAGCAGGAACGGCAGGAGGCAGCCGTGCGCATCCGGGCATCGGGAGCGCGCATCCTGTTTGTCGGCCTGGGCTGTCCGCGGCAGGAGGTCTTCGCCTACGAGATGGGGCGCATTCTGCCCATGCCCATTCTGGCGGTGGGCGCGGCCTTCGATTATCATGCCGGCCTGTTGAAGCAGACGCCACCGCTTCTGCAGCGCATCGGGCTGATGTGGCTGCACCGGCTGATTCAGGAGCCCCGGCGGCTTTGGCGGCGCTATCTGGTCACCAACACCCAATTCGTCGTCTTGTTTCTTGCCCAGTGGCTTCGTCTCTGGAGTCCCCGTCTTGAGCGGACCACGCTTCCCTCGGCCGATTTGCGCTTCGGCTGAGGCGCGCACTTTTCTGCGCAGGGAGGCGGCAAGGGATTGCACGAGCGGACGCCCGTTCTACTCCCGGCGCGATTGCTGGCCGGGAGTCTCGCCCTCGTCCAGATTGTCCAGGGCGGAAAGCGCTTCATCCGGCACCTCCCACTGGCGGAGGATCTTCGAAATCACGCCGGTCGAAAAACCAGCCGCGACCAGGCGGCGCATCAGGCGCGCGGTCTCCTTTTCGTTCTCCGGCTTGCCGAGGCGCTTGCGTTCCAGGAAGGCGCGGGCCAGGGTTTCCTCATTGACCGCCGCGTAGCGGGCCTGGACGGCCGCATCAATCAGGCCGGCGCCGACGCCTTTCTGCCGCAAATCCTGGCGCACACGGCGCGCCCCCAGCTTCTCGTTTTCCTGGCGCAGCCGGACATAGGTTTCGGCGAAGGACTGATCGTCCAGATAGCGCATCTCTTTCAGCCGCGCAACCACGGAGGCGATGAGCGCCCTGCCCGGTTCGCCCGGCTCGGCGCGCCGCGCCAGCAAGCGCCGCAGATCGGCCTCAGAGCGCATCGAACGGCCCAGCGACTTCACCGCGTACTCGTAAAGGCCGGCGGCGTTCAGAAAGACCCGCGGTTTCGAGGATTTCGGCTGAAAGGGCAGTTTCATGCCTCCTGTTTTATTGAACGGAGCGGCTGGCGGCTGTTTCCGCCGTCCACTCGTCCACCCAGTCGGTCACCGTCTTCCACCAGAGCTGGGAGTTTTGCGGTTTCAGCACCCAGTGGCCTTCGTCGGGAAAGTAAAGCATCTTGCTGGGCACGCCCAGCAGTTGCAGCGTGTCGAAAAGCTGGAAGCCCTCGCTGACGTCGAGCCGGTAGTCCAGCTGGCCATGAACGACGAGCATGGGCGTGCGAAAATTCTTGGCGAAAAGTGAGGGAGACCACTTGCGGAATGGGTTTTCGCTGTCGGGCTTGCCATAGTAATCCCAGGGATGACCGCGGAACTCCCAGACGTTGAACCAGTCCTCATCCGTCGAGCCGAAGGCGGATTCGGCGTTGAACATGCCGTCGTGCGAGACGATACAGCGGAAGCGGTCGGTATGACCTTCGATCCAGTCGGCCATGTAGCCGCCGTAACTGGCGCCGAGAGCACACTCGCGGGACTTGTCGATGAAAGAATCATGCTGCTCGGCGTAGTCCAGTCCCTCCATCAGATCCGTAAAGGGCTTGCCGCCCCAGTCGCCATTCACGCCGTCGATGATCTTCTGGCCGTAGCCGGTCGAGCCGCGCGGGTTGACCATCACCACGACGTAGCCGTTGGCGGCGAACAGTTCCGGATTCCAGCGATAACTCCACGACTCATCCC
>JBMFHN010000163.1:0-5404 GCA_049976805.1 Occallatibacter sp.
GCCTGCGGGTCACGAACGCGGAAACACGCGATGTGGCGCTGATGGTTCTTGCCGGGAAGGTGAACAAGGGCCTGGTGGCCGTGCTGGGGGCGCTGGGCGTTCCGGCGATGGGGCTTTCCGGCGGCGACGGGCTGGTCTTCCGCGCCCGCAAGAAGCGCACCGCGCCCGACCTCGGCTACGTGGGCGAGATCGTCTCCGGCGACGCCCGCTGGTTCGATGCCATCTGGAATCTGGGCGGCGTGCCGGTTTTTTCCTCGATGGCGCTCGGCTTCGACGGCGAATACTATAACGTCAACGCCGACGAGATGGCCGCCGCGTGTGCCACGGCCTGCCGCGCCGACGCACTGGTCTTTCTCACCGATGTTCCGGGCGTGAGGGGCTCCGACGGCGAGGTGATGCGCTGGCTGTCGATCGATCAGATTGCGGAGATGGCCAAGAACCAGATCATCTCTGGAGGAATGCTGCCCAAGCTGGGCGCCTGCCGCGAGGCCCTGCTGAACGGCGTCAAGCGGGTGAGAATCCTCCCCGCCGAGGCTGCCGCTTCGCTTCCCGACCTGTGCAGTTCCCGCGTCGTCCACGGCACGGAAGTGATGGTTGCCTAGCAACGGGCCGGGAACCATGCGTTTCGGCTCCATGCCGGCGCTGTGAAGCGCGCTGGAAAACGATGGAATTTCCCGGATTCCGGTGAAATGGCGGTTTTTTCGGCCTTGTATTTTTCCCGGTCTTGGATGGAGGAGAGAAGAACGTGAGCAAACTGGATCAGACACGCAGCACCGAAAACCGGCTGCTGCTTCACACCTACGACCGCAACCCGATCCTGTTCACCGGGGGCGAGGGCGTGCATCTCATCGACGAGCAGGGAAACCGCTATCTTGATCTGCTCAGCGGCATCGGTGTGAACGCTCTCGGCCACGGTCATCCGGCCATCGTGGAAACCATCGCCCGGCAGAGCCGCTCTCTCGTTCATATCTCGAATCTTTACTATCACGAGGGGCAGGCGGAACTGGCGCTCCGGCTCACCGAGCGCACCGGTTTCGATCGCGTTTTCTTCGCCAACACCGGCACCGAGGCCTGGGAGGGAGCGCTGAAGCTGGCCCGCGCGCACGCCGGCCTGCTGCGCAGCGAAGGCAAACCGGTGGGAACGAAATTTCTGGCGCTCGAACACGGCTTTCATGGCCGCACCTTCGGCTCCATGTCTACCACCCACAAGGCCCAATACCGCGATCCCTTCGGCCCGGTTGTTCCGGGCGTCGAGTTCGTGCGCTTGAACGACATCGCCGACCTGCGCGCCAAGTTCTCCGGCGAAGTCTGCGCCGTGCTGGTCGAGGCGATCCAGGGCGAGGGCGGCGTGCGTCCCCTCACGCCGGAATTTTTCGCCGAGGCACGCGCGCTCACCCGATCCACCGGAGCGCTGTTGATTGCCGACGAAATTCAGTGCGGGCTGGGGCGGACCGGCCGCTGGTGCGCCTATCAGCACTATGACATTCAGCCTGACGTCACCACGCTGGCCAAGCCCCTGGCGGGCGGCATTCCTCTGGGCGCGGTGCTGATGAGCGAAGAGGTCGCCCGCGCCATCCATCCCGGCATGCATGGCACCACCTTCGGCGGCGGGCCGCTGGCCACGGCCGTAGCCATCACCGTGGTCGACACGATCGAAAAAGAGCATCTGCTGGAGCGCGCGACCGAGGTCGGCGGCTATTTCCTGGAGCAACTGCGCGCTCTCGCCCTGCGCCATGGCTCCATCGTTGAGGTGCGCGGCAAGGGCCTGATGGTGGCGGCTGAACTCGATTCTGCGCAACTGGCCAAGCAGGTTGTCGCCGAGATGCTCCGCCGGCGCATCCTGATCAACTGCACCAGCGAGACGGTGCTGCGTTTCCTGCCGCCGTACATTCTCGAACGCTCTCACGTGGACACCGCCATTCAGGCGCTGGACGAAATTTTCACCCTGCACGCCGAGGCGTGCGCGGCGCCGCCGCCGGCAAATTTATCCGCAGGAGGACAACACCTTGGCTAGCAAAACGACTCTTTTTCCCCGGGACTCCGCCGTTCCCATTCAGCAGGACCCCGAGATTCTGGCCGCCGCGGCGCGGCTGGCCGGCGAAGACTTCTGTTCGGTCGCCGATCTTTCCAGCGCCGAGGTGCGCGCCATCGTCAAGCTGGGCCATGAGGTCAAGCGCAACCCCGGCGCCTATCGCCATGCGCTCGACTCCCGGCAGATGGTGCTGATGTTCGAAAAGGCCAGCCTGCGCACCCGTCTCAGCTTCGAGGCCGGCATCAACACCATGGGTGGCAACGCCATCTTCGTCGATCAGACCAACTCGCCGCTGGGCGAGCGCGAATCGATCGCCGACGTGGCGCGCAACGTCGAGCGCTGGGTCGATGTGATCGTGCTGCGCACCTACGCCCACGATACCATCACCGAGATGGCCGCCCACTCCCGCGTGCCGGTCATCAACGCGCTTTCGGACTTCGAGCACCCCTGCCAGGCGCTGGCCGACTTCATGACCCTCGACGAGCACTTCGGCTTTACCGCCGGGTTGAACTTTACCTATGTGGGCGACGGCAACAACGTCTGCCACTCGCTGATGCTGACCGGAGCGCAGCTGGGCTCGAATGTCACCGTGGCCACCCCGCGAGGCTACTCGCCGGACATCGAGATCGTCACCCTGGCGCGGGAGATCGCCGCCTCCAACCACTGCGAGATCCGTCTTTTCCAGGACCCGCACGCCGCCGTCGAAGGAGCCGATGCAATCTACACCGATGTCTGCGTCAGCATGGGCATGGAACACGAATCCACCAAGCGCGAACCCATCTTCCGCCCCTTCCAGGTCAACGAAACCTTGATGAAGGAGGCCCGGCCGGGCGCTGTTTTCATGCATTGTCTGCCGGCGCGGCGCAACGCCGAAGTCACCGACGCCGTCATCGACAGCCCGCAGTCGATTGTTTTCGACCAGGCCGAGAACCGGCTGCACGCGCAGAAGGCGCTGCTGCTTTTCCTGCTGGGCGGGTTGGCGAATGTCCCCAGCTTTCAGTAGCTGGTTTCGGGTTGTCTGCTGCTTGCGTGGCTGCGGCCCGGCTTTCCTGCCCGCAACCGCGGACAGCGGGCCACAGTTCACGCTTTATCGCCTGCCGTTGACCGTATTGAGGCGTGAGGCGATCGGCGGCGAACAATGCCGCACTCGCATATTCGGGAGGTCTCGATTCCTCCATCATTCATTCGTAGTCATTCGATTCTAGCCAGAAGCTAGATGTTCACTGAGGTTCGCAGCCATGTCCGTCATTCTTGAATCGCTGCCCACGGGTAAGAAAGTCGGCATCGCCTTCTCCGGAGGGCTTGACACTTCCGCCGCACTCTACTGGATGAAGCAGAAGGGCGCCTTCCCTTACGCCTACACGGCCAATTTGGGCCAGCCCGACGAAACCGACTACGACGCGATTCCGCGCGCGGCCCTCGAATACGGCGCCGAAAAGGCAAGGCTGATCGACTGCCGCGGCCCACTCGTTCGCGAAGGCATCGCCGCGCTGCAGGCCGGCGCCTTCCACATCACGACGGCTGGAGTTCCTTACTTCAACACCACCCCCATCGGTCGCGCCGTCACCGGCACCATGCTGGTGGCCGCCATGAAGGAAGACGATGTCCACATCTGGGGCGACGGGTCAACTTTCAAGGGCAACGACATCGAGCGCTTTTACCGCTATGGCCTGCTCGCCAATCCCAGCCTCCAGATCTACAAACCATGGCTCGACGCCGCGTTCATCGACGAGCTGGGCGGCCGCGCGGAGATGTCCGCCTTCCTGCAGCGTCATGGCTTCGCTTACCGGATGTCCGCCGAGAAAGCCTACTCCACCGACTCCAATCTCCTCGGCGCGACCCACGAAGCCAAGGATCTCGAGTATCTCTCCTCTTCCATCAAGATCGTCGAGCCCATCATGGGCGTGGCCTTCTGGCGCGATGATGTCGAAATCCAGCGCGAAGAGGTCACCGTCCGCTTTGTAGAAGGCTTTCCTGTCGCGCTCAACGGCCGTGAGTTCACGGACCCCGTCGCCCTCCTCCTCGAAGCCAACCGCATCGGTGGCCGCCACGGCCTCGGCATGAGCGATCAGATTGAGAACCGCATCATCGAAGCCAAGAGCCGCGGCATCTACGAGGCACCCGGCCTCGCCTTGCTCTACATCGCCTACGAACGCCTCATCACCGGCATCCACAACGAGGACACCATCGAGCAGTATCGCGACAGCGGACGCAGGCTGGGCCGTCTGCTCTACCAGGGCCGCTGGTTCGACTCCCAGGCCATCATGCTCCGCGAATCCGCCCAGCGCTGGGTCGCCAAACCCATCACCGGAGAGGTCACGCTCGAGTTGCGCCGCGGCAACGACTACTCCATTCTCAACACCGAGTCGCCCAACCTCACCTTTCATCCCGAGCGCCTCAGCATGGAGAAGACCGCCTCCACCTTCTCGCCGCGCGACCGCATCGGCCAGTTGACGATGCGCAATCTCGACATCGCCGATACGCGCAATAAGCTTCTGACTTACGCCGCAACCGGACTGCTCACCCTCAGCACAAAAGACGAAATGCCCCGTTTGAGCAGTGCCAAGGAAAAGAAAGAGCGCGAGGAGGCCTGAACCCATGCCGAACGAACAACAACCCCTCAAGATGTGGTCCGGCCGCTTCCGCGAGCCGCTGGACGCCGAATTTGAACAGTGGCAGCGGTCGATCGTCTTCGACTGGAGGCTTCTCGACGACGAGATCGCGGCCAGCAAAGCGCACGCAGCCGCTCTTCAGGCCGCGAAGATCCTCTCCCGGGACGAGACAGCGAAGTTGCGCGCAGCCCTTGACGCCATTGCCGCCGAACACTCTTCGGCCGCCGGCAAAGCCGCCGTGCGCGACCACGCCGCAGCCGAGGATATTCATCACTTTGTCGAGCTGAAACTGGCCGAGCGCCTGGGATCGCTGGGCCTCAAGCTGCACACCGGCCGCAGCCGAAACGAGCAGATCGCCACCGATCTGCGCCTTTACGTGCGCCGGCAGATCGGCCTCGCGGTGGAGGCTCTGGCCGCCTGGGCCGAAGCGCTGGTCGAGCAGGCCCGCGCCGCCGGCGACGCCGTCATGCCCAGCTACACGCATCTGCAGCGCGCCGAACCCGTGCTGCTGGCTCATTGGCTGCTGGCCTATGTGGAGATGATCCTGCGCGATGCCGCGCGGCTCACAGACTGCGCCGCCCGGCTCAACTTCTGTCCTCTTGGCTCGGGCGCTGTGGCCGGCGCCACGCTCGCCATCGACCGGGCTCTCGCCGCGCGCGAGCTGGGCTTCACCGCGCCGACCGCCAACTCCATCGACGCGGTGAGCGACCGCGACTTTGTTCTCGAGTATCTGCAGGCGCTTACCTTCGTCGGCCTGCAC
>JBMFHN010000164.1:0-5381 GCA_049976805.1 Occallatibacter sp.
ACCTTGGAATCCGCGACGAAAAATATCTAGGCCGCCACGGTGTTGACCATAGGCACGGTCTGAATCCGTGCGCAGCCCTTGTCGGCAAAAAGATGTATAACCGGCGTGCGTGCGTGGTGGCCGATCTGGCCGGCAACCTTCGACAGCAGTTGAGCGCCCCGTTGCTGGGCCGCGTCGACACGGCCGCCTGAGCCGCGCTCTGCCTCCGCGTCCCGGATTTCCGGAGCGGACAACGGGCCGGGATGGTGAAGAAGACGAACCGGCCGGCCGTCGCAGCGGTTCCTGCGCTGTCGCGGCCGATCTCCTCGGCTTGAGAGCAAGAATGGGCTTGCTCGGCATGAATCGTTCGCCGGCTCCTGCCGGAAATTTTTTCCATGGCACGCCGATCGCCGGGGCTGGAATGGCCCCGGCGCTTTTTTCTGCTTTTGCCGAACTCGTTTTTTCCAGGGCGTTGCCAGGGCGGAAAGCAGGAGGTGCGGGTTCTCCACTCCGCGGCCTCCGGTTCGCGGCAGGTGATTTAAGCTGGACACACGATGAGCGACAGCGCAGTTCTTCTTCTCGATTGCCCGGACCAGAAGGGATTGATCGCCCGTGTTTCTTCTCTGCTTTATCAGCACGGCGCCAACATCCTCCATGCCGACCAGCACCAGGACCACGATCTGGGGCTTTTTTTCATGCGTGTCGAGTGGGCGCTGAACGGAACGGGCAACGGCTTGCCCGAAGGGGAGCCGGACTGCACCGCCCTTGCTGGTGCCCATTGTCCGAATGCCGCGGAGGTCAAATCGAAAGCCGCCTTGAATGATCGGCAGAAGGGCTTCGACCTCGAGGCTTTCCGGAGCGCCTTCGCCCCGCTCGCCCAGCAGCTCAATATGCGCTGGCAGTTGACCAGCAGCGCACACCGGCCGCCAGTGGCTCTCTTCTGTTCGCGTTACCTGCACTGTGTGGCCGATCTTCTGTATCGCTGGCGCGCCGGGGAACTGTGGTGCGAGATTCCGCTGATTGTCTCCAACCACCGCGAGGTCGAGCGGCTGGCTTCCTTTTATGGCATTGCTTTTGCGCATGTTCCGGTCCATGCGGCCACACGCGCCGAGGCCGAAGAGCGGCAGATCGAACTGCTCGAGGAAAACGGGATCGAGCTGGTGGTGCTGGCGCGTTACATGCAGATTCTCTCGCCCGGGCTGATCGCCCGCTACCCGGCTGCCATCATCAACGTGCATCACTCGTTTCTGCCCGCATTTACCGGAGCCCGGCCCTATCATGCCGCTCACGCCCGCGGCGTCAAGCTGATCGGGGCCACCAGCCACTACGTGACCGAGGCTCTCGACGACGGTCCGATCATCGAACAGGATGTGGCCCGCATCTCGCACCGCGACCAAGTGGAAGACCTGGTTGCGCGTGGCCGCGATCTGGAGCGCATGGTCCTGTCCCGCGCCGTTCGCTGGCACCTGAATCGGCGCATCCTCTGCTACCGGAACAAAACCGTGGTTTTCGACTGAGTTGGAAGAGCGCCGCGGCGTGCTGGGTCCGCAAGGCATAAGCCCGGCCGAACCGGTCCGGGGTGCGGTTGCGCAACGGGTGCTGAAGTTTGCGTTTCCGCTCCTGCGTTCACTTCGCCTGATCCAGCGGAATATCTCCGCCGGTGCATCCTGACCGCGCAATCCGATCTCCTGCCTGATCGCGTCACGGCAAGGGGAGCGAGGAGAGGGGAAAAGCGCCGCTCCGGAGTTGCTATAGAATCTCCAAGTGAGTGTTCCACGGATTGATCTCGTTGCTGTTCTCCGGGAAGCCACCTTGCTTTCCGGCCTTTCGCGGGTTGAGTTGCAGATGTTAGCGGCCCGCGCGGAGCGCAGGCGCTTCGGCACGGGCGAGATGCTTTTCGCCGAAGGCGAACCGTGCCACGGATTGCATATTCTGGCGCGGGGACGGGTGCGGATCTTCAAGACCTCCGCAAGCGGCCGCGAGCAGGTGCTGGCGATCAACGGTCCGGGGGAATCCGTTGCGGAACTGCCGGTCTTCGACGACGGGCCCTACCCCGCCTCGGCCGTGGCGGTTGATGAATCGGAGCTTGTCTTTATCTCGCAGCGTGACTTCCACGCTTTTTGTCTGGAGCATCCCGAGGTCGCACTCAAGGTTCTCTCGGTGGTGGGAGCGAGATTGCGCCGTCTGGTGGACATCATCGAAGAGCTGTCGTTCACCACGGTTCGTCAGCGGCTGATTGCGGTGCTGCTCAAACTGGCCAGGAGCGAGGGCCGGAAGACCGGGCGCGGAATCGAGTTTCATCTCCCCGCAACCCACCAGGAACTGGCCAGCCAGATGGGCACGGTGCGCGAACTGATTTCGAGAAACCTGACCCGGCTCGAGGCCGAAGGGCTGTTGGAAGTGGACGCACGGCAGATCGTCGTGAAGGACATCGATGGCCTGGGTGCGCTCCTGGATGCGGCCTCGTAGCGCGCCATCCCCGCGGCAGATTCCGTTCCCGCCCCGCGCGGGCCGCTGCCTGGCCGGGCCGGCGCTCCGGACAGCCGGCCCGGCCAGGCAGCTGTCATCCAATGCGCTCGTAGGGCAGGTACACCGGCTCCCAGACATAGGCGCGGAGGCCCTGGCGCAAGTCGTTCTCATGCATCGCTTCCGCGACTCCATCGGCCATGGCCTGCAGTCCCACGGCTTCAGCCACGACCAGGCTCACCTTGCGGCAGTCAGCGATGGGTGGCAGCAGTGGAGCCTCCGGATTGTCGAGCACAGGCGACAAGCTGGCCAGCGCCTTGGCCGCCGCCATCACCATGGCGTCGGTGACGTGTCTGGCGCGGGAGACCAAAATGCCCAGTGCCAGGCCGGGGAAGATGAATGTGTTGTTGATCTGCGAGATGCGCTGCTTTTTACCGTTGATCTCGACCGGCGGAAAGGGGCTTCCCGTTCCGACCAGAGCGCGCCCGTCGCTCCAGCGCAAGATTTCTTCCGGTTTGGCCTCGGACTTCGACGTGGGGTTCGAGAGCGGAAAGATGATGGGCCGCTCTGTTCCGGCGGCCATCGCCCGGACGATCTCCTCGCTGAATGCGCCCGCTTGCGCCGAGACGCCCAGCAGAACGGTAATCCCCGCATTGCGAATCGTGTCCAGGAGTGATATGGTGCCCGAGCCGGGAGCGGAAAGCTGCCAGCCCTCGACATCGGACCGTTTTCTCACCAGTGGCTGCTGGCCGGGACGGATGCCCTGACCGCCTTCCACCATCAATCCGTGGCGGTTGAAGGCGTACACGCGCCGGCGCGCCTCCGTCTCGCTCAATCCTTCTTCCTTCATCCGGGCCACGAGCAGATCGATGATGCCGAGGCCCGCCGAGCCAGAGCCGAACAGGGCGATGGTCTGCTCTCGGAGGGGGCGGCCGGTGACGCCGACGGCCGCCAGCAGGGTGGCCGTCGTCACGGCGGCCGTGCCCTGAATGTCGTCGTTGAAGGTGCAGAGCCGGTTGCGGTAGCGGTCGAGCAACAGCGCCGCGTTGACCCCGGCGAAGTCCTCCCACTGCAGCAGAATGTGCGGCCAGCGCCGCTCGACTGCGCTGACAAAGGCCTCGATGAATTCTTCGTAGTCTGTGCCGCGCACCCGCCGGTGCTGCCAGCCAATGTAAATCGGATCGTTCAACAACGCCTCGTTGTCCGTGCCCACGTCGAGCAGGATCGGCAGGCAGTGTTCGGGCGGAATGCCGCCCAGTGCGGTGTAGAGCGCCATCTTGCCGATGGGAATGCCCATGCCGCCGGCGCCCTGGTCGCCCAGCCCCAGGATGCGCTCGCCGTCCGAGACCACGATGCAGCGGATATCGTCGTAGCGCTTGTCCTCGAGAATCTGTTCGATGCGGTTGCGGTTGGGGTAGCTGATAAACAGGCCGCGTGGCCGGTGCCAGATCTCCGAGAATCGCTGGCAGCCTTCGCCTACCACTGGCGTGTAAACGATCGGCAGCAGTTCTTCGGTGTGATGAACAATCAGCGAGTAAAAGAGAACTTCGCAATTGTCCTGCAGGTTGCGCATATTGCTGTATTTGCCGAATTCGGTGTTGCAGTTGGCCAGCACGCGCAGCCGGCGCTCGCTCTGTTCCTCGACCGTGGTGACGTGCGGTGGCAGCAGCCCGTGCAGGCCGAAAGCGTCGCGCTCGGCTTCGGTGAAGGCCGTGCCCTTGTTCAGCCGCGAATTCAGCAGCAGTTCGAGCCCGTGAAGACGGGTTCGAACAACAGGATCGTTTGCCTGCATTTGCTCGCTCATTGCTGTTCTCTCCTGAATGTCACATGGAAAGTCATGTGAAGGGGTAGGTATGAAATCAATTTTGATGCTACCTGAAACGGGAGCTTTCCGCTGTGACACACAGCCCGCAATGCGTGCTTTCCTCCCGCCTCCGCCGGTTGGCGCGGCGCAGGGAGAGGAGAAAACGGCTACGGCCTTGCCGGGCGAAGAATCGTCGCGGCCACGGCAGCCTGTCCGTAACTCAGTCCGCCGTCTCCGGGGCTGATATGGACGTGCTCGAAGACCTCGAATCCCATCGCCTCGAGCCGCGCGCGCAGCAGCCGCGCCAATCTGCGGTTGTGCAGACAGCCTCCGCTCAGTACCACGCGGCTCACGCCGCTCACTGTCCGGGCCCGCTCGGCGGCGTGCGCAAAACCCGCGGTTACGCCGGCATGAAAACGCGCCGCTATCCGCGCCCGGCTTGCGCCTCCGCGCAGGTCTTCCAGAAGTTCGAGCCAAAGCGGAGCGGAGAGGATTCGCAGCGGCTCGCGGCGTGTCCAGTCCCCGCCTGCCAGTTCCATTCCGTAGCCCGGCACATCATCCGGCTCGTCGATGGCGAGGCCTTCAAGTTCGATGGCCGCCTGCGCTTCGTAATCGACCGTGCGACGGCCCAGCAGGACCGCGGCAACCGCGTCGAAGAGCCGCCCCAGGCTCGACGTGAGCGGCGCGTTGACCTTGCGCACGATCATGCGCTCGATCAGGCGCGCCTCCTGCCGCGTTGTTTTCGCAATCTCCGCGACTCCTTGCAGATCGAAGCCTGCCGCGAGAAGATGAGCGAAAGCCATCCTCCACGGCTCTTCGATTGCCTTTTCGCCGCCCGGCATGGGCACCGGATCTAGATGCGCAAAGCGATCAAAGCGATCGAGCCGCGCCAGCAGGACTTCTCCTCCCCAGACCGTTCCATCGCTACCGTAGCCGGTGCCGTCCAGCGCCAGTCCGATCACCTCGCCCTCAAGGCCGTGTTCGGCCATGCAGCCGGCTACATGCGCGTGATGATGCTGCACGGCGATGAGCGCAAGGCCGCGCTGGCGTGCCCACTCCTTCGCCCAGGCTGCCGACAGATAGCCCGGGTGCAGGTCGTGAGCCACGGCGCACGGCTCGATCTCAAAGGTCC
>JBMFHN010000165.1:0-5369 GCA_049976805.1 Occallatibacter sp.
GGAGTGTTACGGCGACCCGCTCGAACATCCCCAGCGGGAGAGTTACTGGGGCAACGTGAATCCCGTCGGACCGCGCTCGGTCTACGACGAGTCCAAGCGCTTTGCCGAGGCACTGGTGATGGCCTACCACCGCGCGCGCCGCGTGAACACCCACATGGTCCGCATCTTCAACACGTACGGGCCGCGCCTGCGTCCCAGCGACGGCCGCGTGGTTTCCAACTTCATGATGCAGGCTCTGCGCGGCGAGCCGCTGACCATTTACGGAGACGGCAGCCAGACGCGCAGTTTCTGTTATGTCGACGACCTGATCGAGGGCATCCTGCGCCTCTCGCGCTCGGCGGAACACCTGCCGGTCAACATCGGCAACCCCGACGAGTTCACCATCCTCGAGTGCGCCCGGGCGGTGCTCGAGGTGACCGGCTCGAAGAGCGATCTGCGTTTCGAGAAGCTGCCCATCGACGACCCCACCCGCCGCTGTCCGGACATCACCAGGGCCCGCGCGCTGCTCGGCTGGGAGCCGCGGATTCAACTCCGCGAAGGATTGCAGAGATCGCTCGATTTCTTCCGCAGCCACCTGGCCACGGGCCAATCAGCTTCCGCGCCTTGAACCTGGCGGAGTCGAGGCGTTCCCGGGGAGATCCGGGAAATCCCGTTGCTCTGAACAACACCTTTGCACGGAATTGCCGCTCTTCGATTGCCGGCGGACGCCTCGATTGCATCCGCAGAAACCCGGTCCGCCGGCCCGCACCGTCAGAAGTTCCACTTCCGCCGGCAGGATGAATGAGGATCGCTCGCGTTTTGCCTCCTGTTGCGTCTATGCAGCACCGCCGTTTCGACGTGAGGTTTTTTCATGCGACCCTTCACGCGCTATCGGCTCTTGTGCGGAATTTTCCCTGTTCTTCTCGCCGCCACGGGTCCGGCGCGCGCTCAGGTTCTTGTGCGCCGGCCGCCCACCCGCCCGAACGCCCCGGCCCGCGCCAGCCAACACAACGCCGCTTCGCCCGCCGCGCCACTGCTTCCCCGAGGAACCAGCCTGCAGGTGGAGACAACCCGGGCCTACCCGATGCATTCCGGCCAGGCCATTGAAGGAAGATTGCTATTTCCCCTTTATCTTCAGGGACATCTGGCGGTTCCCCAGAACACGATCCTGCAGGGCCGGGTGGTGGCCCTGCGGCCGGACCGGCAGATGCGCTGGCGCGGCCGGCTGCGCGGCGATTTCACCCCATTTCACACTGCCGAGGTCCGTTTCGAGCGGCTGTTGCTTCCGGGCGGAGCGATTCCCATCTCTTCCGCCACGGCGGCGTACGGGGCCCCGGTTCTGCATCTGACGGCCTCCGGCGGCAGAAAACGATCGTTTTTTTCTCGCAGCTGGGCGCAAACCCGGAGCGGAATGCACCATCGCATCGCCTTTTTCACCGCGCCCGGATTCGGCGGCCGCGCGCTTCAGATGCTTTATCGCCAGCTTCCCTACCATCCGGAGAGAATTCCGATGCACACGGCCTGGTCGTTTGAGCTGACAGCGCCGGTAAGGCTGCCCGACCCGCCTGCTCCCACACCGGACCCGCCTGCGGCCGCACCCGACCCGCCCAGAACCGCCACGCATGCAGCCCACAGCGAGATATGGCAGGTTCACGCCGTGCTCACCCGCGAACTGACCTCGGCCCGCGCCCACCCGAGCGACCCGGTCGAGGCTCTGGTGGTGGAACCGGTGTACGACAGCGAGAAACGGCTCGTGATTCCCCAGGGATCGACGCTCAGCGGAAAGGTGACCGCGGCCCGCGCGGCACGCTCCCTGGGCCGCAACGGCAAGCTGCGCTTCACCTTTCAGCAAATCATCTTTCCCGCCGGTGCCGCCCGTCCGGTCGAGGGGTCGTTGGCCGGGGCAGAGACGGAAACGCCCCAGCGCCTGAGCCTTGACAGCGAAGGAACCGTCACGCCACGCAACCCGGCCAGAGCCGTGGCACCGCTGCTGCTGACGATGCTGGCCGGGCGCGCGCTCGATCAGGATGGCAACCTTTACGCGGACAATGGCGTGGCCTCAAACGGCTTTGGCGTGGCGGGGCGCATCGCAGGCCTGGCGGCAGGCAGTCGCAACATGGCGGCCGGCATCGGATTCTACGCCGCCGGCCTCTCGGTCTATGAGAACTTCCTGCGCCGAGGCCGCGATGTGGATTTTCCCAAGGATACGCGGATCGATATCGAGACATCGCCTCTGCGGGCGCCCGTGCTCCAGCCATGATCCGCATCCGCGAAAGATCGAAGCCGCACCCAGCGTCCTGGCCGCCGCGTGCGCCTGGGCTTACCGCGCCCAGCCGGCAGATGCAAGGCGGGAAAATTCATCCAGCGCGGGATTCAGGACGCCCGCTTTGCTTGCCTTCCTGCTGCTTCCGCCCGCTTCGCTTCAAGAACCTCTTCCAGCGCGTGAAATCCACCGTTCATTGAAAAGGAGTGCTCATAACCCAGCAACCGAAGCAGGCGGGCCGCATTCAGGCTCCGGTGCCCGCTGTTACACACACAGACCAGAATCAAATCCTTCGAATGGTGCATGTCATTGATCATCGAAAGAAAATGCTGAATGTCCCTCAGGTCCGGAACATCTTCATCGAGCGCCTCCTGCTCCTTCGAGGAAAGCGCGTGTCCCAGCATTCGTTTGAAATGAAAGAGGGGAAGAAAGCTTGCTCCGGGAATCTCGCCCTGCACCTCCAGCTCAAACTTCTGCCGGATGTCAATCAATACTGCCAGGCTCAGGCGCTGCAGTTCCAGCGCGGTTTCCGGGCTTATCTCCAGTTGTTCGTCGTTTGTTTCCGCCGGGGAAGCATGGCCTTTATTCTTCTTCATTGGGGAACTGTTTCATCTCCGTGATTTCAGGGATTGCGAGACGGACCCGCATGGCGCCCGATACATTTCCGCTTGCGCTGGCCGGCGACGTGAAGACCCGGATTCGCACCATGAATGCCGCCACCCAGGCAAGCCGATGACCTGAACGGGCTGCTGTCGATTGGATGTCAGATGCAGGCGATTCGTTGCTATTCCCACTCGATGGTGCCGGGCGGCTTCGAGGTGATGTCGTAGACCACGCGGTTGATGCCGCGCACCTCATTCACGATGCGGCTGGAGATGCGCTTCAGCACCTCGTGAGGCAGCGGAACCCAGTCGGCCGTCATGCCGTCCTCTGAATGCACGGCGCGGATGGCGCAGGTGTAGGCGTAAGTCCGCTGGTCGCCCATCACGCCCACGCTCATCACCGGCAGCAGCACGGCAAAGCTCTGCCAGATCGAGGAGTAGAGTCCGGCCGCCTTGATCTCGCCGACCACGATCTCGTCGGCCGCCTGCAGCAGCGCCACGCGCTCCCGCGTCACTTCGCCCAGGATGCGCACCGCCAGGCCCGGGCCGGGAAACGGCTGCCGGCCGAGAATCTCCTCCGGGAGGCCCAGGTCGCGGCCGATGCGCCGGACCTCGTCCTTGAAAAGATCGCGCAGCGGTTCGATCAGCTTCAGCTTCATTCCCCGCGGCAGCCCGCCCACGTTGTGGTGGCTCTTGATGGTCTGGCTCGGTCCCTTCACGCTGCTCGATTCGATCACGTCCGGGTAGAGCGTGCCCTGCACCAGCCAGTTCACCCCGCCCGTTGCTTGGGCGATGCGCGCGGCCTCCTGATCAAAGACGGCAATAAACTCCGCGCCGATGCGTTTGCGCTTGGTTTCCGGGTCGGTCACGCCGGCCAACTGCGCCAGGAAACGCTCGCTGGCATCCACCGCGACCACATTCAGTCCCAGCCGGTCGCGCATGTTCTTCTGCACGCTCTCGAACTCGTTCTTGCGCAGCACGCCGTTGTTGACAAAGATGCAGGTCAGCTGGTTGCCGATGGCCTTGTGCACCAGCACGGCCGCAACCGAAGAATCCACGCCACCCGAAAGTCCGCAGATCACATGATCCGCGCCAACCTTGGCGCGAATCGCCTCCACCGTGGTCTCGATGAAGTGCGCCGGGGTCCAGTCGCCGGCTGCGCCACAGATCTTGAAGACGAAGTTTCGCAGGATTCGCGCACCGAGCGGCGTGTGGTGCACCTCGGGATGGAATTGCACGGCCCAGATGCGACGCTGCTCGTCGGCGATGCCGGCCAGGGCGTTCGCCGTAGCCGCGGTCCGGCGAAAACCTGCGGGCAGTTCGAGCGCCTCGTCGCCGTGGCTCATCCAGACGGCCAGCGACTGCGGCAGTTCGTCAAAGAGCGCCGTTGCGCCGTCCTCGATCGTGACCTCGGCGTGGCCGTACTCGCGCTTCGAGGCCGAGCGCACCTTGCCGCCCAGGGCGTGGACGACGAACTGCAGCCCATAGCAGATGCCCAGCACCGGAACGCCCAGATCCAGAACCTTCGGATCGACCACCGGCGCGTCCGCGTCGTACACCGAGGACGGCCCGCCGGAAAGCACGATCCCCAGCGGCTGGAGCGCATGAATTTCGCTCAGAGGCGCCGTGCAGGGCAGAACGGCGGAGTAGACATTCTGCTCGCGGATGCGCCGCGCGATCAGTTGCGTGTACTGCGAACCGAAATCGAGAATGACGATTGTCTGGGTGGCCACATTTCAAGTGTTGCAGGCAGGCGCGCGGGATGTAAAGGCAGTGCGCGCCTGGACGATGAACTCCCGGACCTTGACAGGATCCTTGCGGCCCGGAGCGGCCTCCACGCCCGAAGCCACATCCACGCCCCAGGGATGCAGTGTCTGGACGGCCTCGGCCACATTGCCGGGATCGAGGCCGCCGGCCAGGATCAGGTGTTTCCGCGCCGCCAGACCCTGGAAAAGCGTCTCCCTCGCGCGCCCCCAGTCGAAGGCCACGCCGGTACCGCCCGCAGCCGCTGCGGCATAGGTGTCCACCAGAACCGCGTCGATGTGCGCATCGCCCGCCAGCAGGGCAGCCAGAGCCGCATGGCCGGAGGCGGCAGCCGCGTCGAAGCGGATCACGCTCACAATGCGTGCCTGCGGCCCCAGCCGCTCGCGCAGCCGGGCCGCAAGCTCCGCGGGCGCGTTGAAGTGCAGTTGCACGCCCGTCAGCCCGCACCCTTGCGCCGTGCTCACGATCTGCTCGAACGAGGCGTCGACAAAGACGCCGATCTTCTCCACCTCTTCCGGCAGGTGGGGCGTGACGGCGGCCACTTCGGCCGCCGTCACCCGGCGCCGGCTGGCCTCGGCAAAGACAAACCCGACGGCGTCGGCTCCGGCCTCGGCGGCCAGCCGCGCGTCACCCAGTGAAGTGTTCGCACAGATCTTGACCCACGGATTCATGCGCGCGCCCTGCCGGCTTCTTCAGAGCCGGCGCCGGCCTCGCTCAGCAGCGTCTTGAGCGCCGCGCCGGGGTCGGTCTGCCGCATCAGG
>JBMFHN010000166.1:0-323 GCA_049976805.1 Occallatibacter sp.
CAACGCGCGAAGCTGCATGGGCAGCGTCTGCTGATCGTTGGTCGAGACGCGGGCATAGAGGCCGACGCGGGACACGGTTTTTGCCGGTTTGCCGGGGTGGGCAAAAACCCTTCGCGATTTGTGCTTTCCGGAGGCCCGTTTTACGGGCCTTTCCCTCTGCCGCACAGCCATGGCCCCAGAGTATCCTTTTCGGCCATGTGGCGCTAGACAGAGGCGGCGCCGTCACGCAACCTTGTCGAAAAGACACTGAGCTTTAGGTGAGTCTGCGTAATTGAAGCTGCGGGCTACTTTTCCCTAGGCGCGGAGGCGAAGATACGGCGCAC
>JBMFHN010000166.1:333-5361 GCA_049976805.1 Occallatibacter sp.
GCATCCATTCCGCTGGGCAGGCGGCCACCTCGCGGGCATGTTTTTGCAAAACGATCCAACGAAAAAAACAAAAACAACCCCACAGACGTGTAGCGGTTGACAGTGTCACTCCATATCAGAACTTTATGGACTCAATCCCGGCAGACGATGGCATGGTAACATCTATCCAACTGCCGCTGGCGGCTTTCTGCTGACTGTGCTTTCGAAAGGTCTTGCAACCATTGGAAAAGCAGCCTTACCTTGCGCATTTAAGACAGCCCGGTGATGTTCAGGCCCTCAGCATCCATCTGCTGCAAGTTTCCGCCATCAGCGCTCGTCTCGCAGCAAAGATTGGGATGGGCCGCGCCGGAGAACTGATCGGCCTTACACACGACCTAGGCAAATACTCGCAAGCATTCCAACAATATCTTCGAGAGGTGGCGCACAACGAGGAGATGGAGATGGAGCCCGATTTTTCCGAGAGAGGCAGCAGAGGCAGCGTCGATCACTCCACCGCTGGCGCTCAGATAATTTGGAATAGCCTAGCTCAAGCGGGCACGAGTGATGCAAGGCTCGCCGCCGAAGTCCTTTTCTTGTGCATCGCTTCCCATCATTCAGGGCTGATCGATTGCGTCAAGCCGGACGGGAGCGACGATCTAAACAGACGGCTGAACAAGGCCGACGCCTACACACATCGCACGGAAGCGTGGAGCAACGCTGAGGTGGTCGTCCGCGAACGCATAGAGACACTACTCGCTGCTCCCGAGCTGGTTCTGGAACTCGTTGAAGCATACGAGCAAATCCGCAAGGCGAACGGTGACCAAATTATTCAGCCTTTTAAGCGGGGTCTGCTCGTACGCATGCTCTTCAGCTGTCTGATAGATGCCGATCGCATCAACAGCGCAGATTTTGAAAAACCGATCGGGGCCCGCTTCCGTCAGCACGGCGAATACACGCCATGGGCCGATCTGGTTGGACGGCTGGAAAACCATCTGGTGCAGTTCTCGTCTGAGGGAAGCGTAAACGGTTTGCGGCGGCAGGTTTCGACGCACTGTCTCGAAGGGGCGCAAAGGCCCAAAGGCATTTACACCCTGACAGTACCTACAGGTGGAGGAAAGACGCTTGCCAGCCTACGATTCGCTCTTCACCATGCCAAGCGTTATGGGATGGATCGGGTGATTTATGTCAGCCCCTACATCTCAATCGTGGACCAGAATGCACAGGTCGTGCGCGAGGTACTGGAGCCCGAGGGATGTGCTTTTGCCACCATCGTGCTCGAGCATCATTCCAACCTGACCCCGGACAAGGAAAGCTGGCGCGGCGGCGTACTGGCGGAGAACTGGGACGCGCCGGTGGTTTTCACCACGGCTGTCCAGGTCCTGGAGGCGCTCTTCGGGAGAGGAACGCGCGCGGTACGCCGGATGCACGCGCTGGCCAACGCTGTAATCATATTTGATGAAGTGCAGACGCTGCCATTACGGACAGTCCACCTTTTCAACAACGCCGTGAATTTCCTCGTGGAGCAGTGCGGTTCGAGTGTTGTGCTATGCACGGCCACACAGCCGCTGCTTCATCGGGTGGATCCGATGAAGGGAGCGATCCGGCTTGCCCCAAATAACGAACTGGTACCCGATCCACCAGCACTGTTCCACGCTTTGAAGAGATGTGAGACCTTCGACCAGACGAAGAAGGCAAGCGGGTGGCAACCAGTCGATGTGGCTGATTTGGCGGTTGCGGAAACGCTCGGCGAGGGAAGCAGTCTTGTGGTGGTGAACACCAAGCGCGATGCGCTGGCAATATACTCCGCATGCAAGACCCACCTCGACGCCCTGGATGAGAAGCTCGAAAATGGCTGCATGGTATACCTGAGCACGCACATGTGTCCGGCCCATCGGCTACAAGCGTTGGACAGCATGAAGATGGCGCTCAAAAAGAAACGGCGCGTCCTCTGTGTCAGCACTCAACTGATCGAAGCCGGTGTCGATATAGACTTCGCCACAGTCATCCGTGATCTTGCCGGGCTGGACTCGATCGCACAGGCCGCGGGCCGATGCAACCGCAATGGGGAGCGCAGTTCCGGGAAGGTGCACATCGTGAAACTGGCGACTCCCTTGCCGAAGAGCCTTGAGGAGATCGCATGCGCACAGAACAACACGTTGCGAATCCTCGACGAGTGGAAGGACGAGATGGGCAACGTTCCTTTCGACCTGTCCGACCCACAACATATGAGCGCCTTCTTCAAATATCACTTCTTCGACCGGCAACATTTGATGGACTATCAGGTCAAAAAACATCCACCGCTTGAAAGAGACGACACGCTGCTGCGCATGCTGGGAAGAAACGGCATGGCGGTGGCCGATGGACCGCAGCCGTGCGCACGTCCCGGTGGACTGATGCAATCTTTTATGAGCGCTGCCCGGGAATTCCGGGCCATCGACAGCATTACCCAGGGCGTGGTGGTCCCATTTGGAAAAACAGGGGAAGAGACCATTAACCTCTTATGTTCCACGCGCGATCTCAACGAACAATTTCGGTTGTTGAGGCGGGCTCAGCAGTTTACCGTTAATCTGTTCCGGAACGAGATTGAAACCCTGCAGCAGATGGGCGCTCTGTATGAGGCGCAGCCCGGCACCGGCGTGCTATGCCTGCGGCCCGATTTCTACTCCGAGGAGTTCGGCATGGATATGGAAGGGAAAGGAAGAATGGAGACCTTGAATGTATGACACGCTGAAGAACACCCTCGAGTTCCGCGTCTGGGGGCGCTATGCGATGTTCACCGATCCGCTGACCCGCGTGGGCGGGGAAAAATGCTCCTACCATCTGCCGACGTACGAAGCCCTGAAGGGCATCGCGAAAAGCATCTACTGGAAGCCGACGTTCATCTGGCACATCGATCAGGTGCGCGTGATGAAGCGCATCCGCACGCAGACCAAGGGCATGAAGCCTCTGGACTATGTGAGCGGCGGGAACACGCTTGCGATCTACACCTATCTGACGGGCGATCCCGATCCTGTCACCAAAGAACCGAGCGTGGAGTACCAGGTGCGGGCGCACTTCGAATGGAACCAGCACCGGCCTGAGCTGAAAAAGGACCGCAACGACGGCAAGCATTTTGAAATCGCAAAGCGCAGCCTAGAACGTGGCGGCCGGCAGGACATTTTTCTCGGCACCCGCGACTGCCAGGGATATGTGGGGCCATGCGTTCTCGGTGAGGGTGAAGGAGCGTACGATGACGCGGGCGAGTTGCAGTATGGCCTGATGTTTCACAGCTTCGACTACCCGGACGAGACGGGAGAAGACAAGCTCACCAGCATCTTCTGGGACCCAAAGCTGGTCAACGGTATCATTGATTTTCACCGTCCGGATGCGCGCCGTCTGAAAAAGGAGATCCGCGCCATGACTGCGAAACGCTTCGGCGTGGACGAGAATCTCCAATACGTCGAGACCGAAGCACTGCAGTATGCCGCCAGCACTGGAGGTACGGCGTGAGCTGGATACATAAACTCTACGAAACCTACGACCGCTGCGCCGGGCTGGAGCAATTCGAGTGCAATCCACTGATGCCTGTCTACCACACCGAGCAACAGACGCATCTGGAGATCACGCTCGACAGCGCAGGAAAGTTCCGTCGCGCCGCAGTGGTTCCGAAAGAAACGATCTTCATCCCGGCGACGGAAGATTCAGCCGGGAGAACTTCCGGCCCGATCGCGCATCCATTGGTGGACAAGCTGCAATACGTGGCGGCGGACTACAAGAGTTTCGGCGGAGAGAAGGATTCTCAACACGCACTCTATCTCCAGCAACTGCGCGACTGGGAAGCAGCGGAGCCGAACGCGGAGGTTCAGGCCGTGCTGCGGTATGTCGAAAGCGGCACGGTGATCGCAGATCTGGTGCGCGAGGGGCTTCTGCCCTGCGATGCGGCAGGAAAGTTGATGACAGAGTGGCCGCCTGAGAACGGCGCTCCGCCGCCGCTTTTCAAGTTGCTGACAGCCAAGGCCGGCAAACGCGATACCGGAGATGCGTTCGTGCGCTGGAGTGTGGAGACGCCGGGAAAGCTCGGCTCGAATCTCTGGAAAGATGAAGAAGTCCAGCATTCATGGGCACGGTTTGTCAGTGGCAGGGATGGGAAGAAATCGCTATGTATGGTTACCGGCGAGGAACTTGCTCCCGCAGCCAGCCATCCCAAACGTCTACGGCATGGCGCGGACGGCGCGAAACTCATTTCGTCGAACGACGCGTCCGGCTACACGTTCCGAGGCCGCTTCGATTCTCCAGAGCAAGCTTACGGGGTCGGCAGCATTCCAACGCAAAAGGCACACAACGCGCTGCGATGGCTGATTGCGCGGCAGGGTTATAAGCAAGGCGACCAGGTGATCGTCGCATGGGCCGTTGCAGGGCAGTCGCTGCCGCCTATCATCGCGGGATCGGACGACCTTCCTCTAATAGATAAAGCGGACGGCGAAACTTTGCCGGAGCCATACGAAGGCGATGCCGGGCAAGCGTTCTCAGCGCGGCTGAATCGCCTCATCGTCGGCTATGCAGCCAATCTCACAGATCGCGACGACATTGTGATGATGGCGCTCGACTCCGCCACGCCGGGCCGCATGGCAATCACCTACTATCGCGAGCTGAACGGTTCGGAGTTTCTCGATCGCATCCGCGACTGGCACGAGCAGACGGCGTGGCCGCAGAACATGGGCAAAGACCGCCGCTTCATCGGCGCTCCAGCGCCGCGCGACATTGCTGAGGCGGCATACGGCAGGCGCGTGGACGAGAAGCTGCGCAAGGCCACTGTGGAAAGGCTGTTGCCGTGCATCGTCGACCAGCGGCCCATTCCACGCGATCTGGTCCAGGCCTGCGCACAACGCGCGGCGAACCGCGCCGGTCAAGAACATTGGGAGTGGGAGCGCACGCTCGGCATCGCGTGTGCATTGGTTCGTGGAAGCAGAAAAGAGAAGGAGTACTCCATGTCACTTGAAGAACAACGCACCACCCGGGATTACCTGTTTGGCAGACTCCTGGCCGTGGCGGAAAAGATTGAAGGCTACG
>JBMFHN010000167.1:0-2033 GCA_049976805.1 Occallatibacter sp.
AGACAAGGTCAGGCTGCCGGTGCTCAGCATGCTGGCCGCGCCCGCCGCCGTCACTTTCACCACTGCAGCGATGTTATTGTTGCCGATTTCCCCAATATACACATCGCCGGAGCTATCCACCGCCACGGAAGTGGGCAATTGCAGGGTAATGCTGCGAGTGCTGACAACGCTGGCGGCGTCAAAGGTAGCCGTGCTCTGCGCCTGGGCGGCTGGAAGGACCAGCAGCGCAAGAAGGACAGCCATTGTTGCGGTCAGAATTGCGTTCAAGCGCGCATGGGCGCGAGAAGGCAGTAAGGCGCTGAGCAGGCAGTATTCACAGGCGTTACCTCCCAAATCCGGTTGCAAAAGAGATTTGCGCTCTTGTACCACCACGCCATAATTTTTGTCAACCAGCTGGTTATCGACCCGCTGGTTATCGACGATCAGCAAGTACGTGCGGGGACCATGGGACGGAGTGCGAAGAAACACGCCATCTATCTCTGCGTGCTTCTCTTGTCACTCCATCATCAAAGATCCCAACCTATAGAAATCGATTGAACAAATAGAGTGTGACACGACATTTTGCAAACTCTGACGACTGTTTTCAATGAAATCAATGGCTGACTGCGCCGCGCCGCCCTCGATCTTGAGAAGATGGGCTAAACTTGGGAAAAGTCCACCCTTTCCGGAGCCGAATTGCAGCCTGCGACCGAAGAACGCATCATCCGCCCGGCAAGAAACATAGCCGGAAGCCTGCGCCTGCCCGGCGACAAGTCGATCAGCCACCGCTACGCGATGCTGGCCGCCTTTGCCGAGGGCGTTTCCCGTTTTACCAACTTCTCGACCGGGGCCGATTGCGCTTCCACGCTCGGCTGCATGGAGGCGCTGGGTGCGCGCGTGCGCCGGATGGCGGATGGCGCGGTGGAGATCACCGGCGTGGGCGGACGCGTGACCCCATGCGAGCAGCCGCTCGACTGCGGCAATTCCGGTTCCACGATGCGCATGATGAGCGGCCTGCTGGCTCCGCAGCCGGGCCGCTTTACGCTGATTGGCGATGCCTCGCTCTCGCGGCGGCCGATGCAGCGGATTCAAAAGCCGCTCGAAGCGATGGGCGCGCGGATCGAGATGACCGACGGTCACGCGCCGCTGACGATTGAGGGCCACGCGCTGCGGGCCATGGATTACACGGTGCCGGTGCCCAGCGCACAGGTGAAGACCTGCATTCTGCTGGCCGGACTGCAGACCGAAGGTGAAACGACGGTGCGCGAGACGGTGCGCACGCGCGACCACAGCGAGCTGGCGCTGCGGGCCTTCGGCGCGGCGATCGAAAGCGCCTCGGGTGCGGTGGCGATTTGCGGCCCGCAGAGGCTGCACGCGATCGAGACGACGGTGCCCGGCGATCTCTCTTCAGCAGCTTTCTTCCTTTGCGCTGCGGCCTTGTTTCCCGATTCCTCGCTGTTGTTCGATGGGCTCGGATTGAATCCCACACGGGCCGCGCTGCTGGACGTGCTGACGGCGCTCGGCACGCGCATCAGCGTGCTGAGCCTGGAGGAGAGGAACGCGGAACTGGTGGGCACAGTCCATGTGAGGGGCCCGGAGAACGGGCTGCAAACGGCGGAGATCTCCGGTTCGCGGGCGGCGCAGCTGATCGACGAACTGCCCGTCCTGGCCGCGATCGGACCATATACCCGCGGCGGCATTCGCATCCGCGACGCCCGCGAACTGCGCGTGAAGGAGTCGGACCGCATCGCCCTGGTAGCCCGCAATCTGCGCGCCATGGGCGCCGAGGTCCAGGAGTTCGACGACGGGCTGGACGTCGCTGGCGGGCAGCGTCTGCACGGCGCCTCGATCGACGCCGGCGGCGACCACCGCATCGCCATGGCCTTCAGCGTGGCCGCCCTCCGGGCCGAAGGTGAGACACGGATCGAGGGCGCGGAGTCGGCCGCCATCAGCTTTCCCGAGTTTTTCGATCTGCTCGATCAGGTAGCCGAGCGATAACCTGGCCCAGGCAGACCGGTTCCATCCGGCCGGATCCTGAAACCGATGTCGGGCTG
>JBMFHN010000167.1:2043-5336 GCA_049976805.1 Occallatibacter sp.
CATCCGCCACCCTCTGGGGTGGCGCGTTTCACTGCGCATCCAGTGCGGTTCCGGGATCCGCGCCGGAGTGAACGGGCGCGACTCCGGGGATGATCGGCGCCGTCGTCATGCTTCCCGCGGCCGCCTCCTGCAGGTTGATGCCATAGTGTTGCAAGGTCGTCGCCGTGATCTGGTAGAGGCTGGCGCGGTCCTTGGCATAGGCGGCATGGGCCGCGATCAGGTTGTCCTCGGCCGTGGCCAGGTTGCGCTCCTGGAGCAGGACGTTTGCCGAGGTGGAAGCTCCCAGTTCCAGCTTTTTGATCTCAGCGTCGAGGCTCTGTTGCTGATAGTTCCGGGCCGCGACGGCCGCCTTCACCTCGGCACGGTCGTTGATCAATGCGTAGCGCGCATTCTCCACCTGCATGCGAATCTGCGTGTAGAGCTGTTCCATCCGCAACTCCGCCTGGCGGTACTCCATCAGCGACCTCGCCTGCACCGATTGTGCGTACTTGTTGCCCAGGGGAATTGTAAGGTTGAAGCCCACGCCGCGATCGGGTGCGCTGTTGTTCAGCATATTTCGCAACGTGGCGCCATAGTTATGGGTGGGAACCGTGTTGGGAGGGCAGACGGGGTATTGGCCCGTGCTGCTGGGCGTGCCGAAGTAATTGATGCAATACGGGCTTTGTATGCCACCGATGCCGGTGCCGCTATAGAATCCGTAGACGTCGAGAATCGGCAGCAGCGCATTGCGCGCCCCCTTCATCGTGATCTCGTCGTTGCGCAGCGTGAGCGCCGCCTGTTCAAGCTCTGGCCTGCGCTGAAAAGCCTCCTTCACCAGAGCCTCGACCGGCTGTTTTTCCTCTGCTGTCTCTTCGATGGTCACGCGGTCGGTGGGAATGACGGGCGCAGTGGCCAGCGCCGGATCGTTCAGGTTGCGGGCGATCGCCTGCTTGATGATCTGCTGCTGGTAGTTCAGGGAGTTTTGCGCGCTGATCAGAGCCTGCTGGTCGCTGGCCACGCCGGATTCGTCCTGGACCACCTGCAGCGGAGCCACGGTGCCGATCTGCAGCTGCCGTTGATCGTCGCTCAACAATTTGGAGCTTTGCTGCAGGGCGTGCTCCTTGGCCTCGACATCCTCGTAGGCCTGAACCAGTCCCCAGTAGATGGTTTCCACCTGGTTGACGGTATAAAGAATCTGCTGGCGGAAGGAAGAGTCTGCGATGCGCCGGTCGTTGAGCGCCTGGTAGATGAAGCGCTTGTTGACCCAGATGCCGGCGCCCTGCAGCAGGTGCTGGGTGACGGTGGCCTTGAAGGTGGAATCATACTCCGGGCTGTACACGTCGAAATAGTTGTTCGTCGTGATGCGGGAGTTGTTGAAGGCCAGGGCCAGAGACGTGCCGGTAACAAACCCCTGGTTATAGGTGAAGTTGTATTGGTTGGTGTTGGTCGAGTTGGCGGGTTGAAAGGCGCTGATCAGCGGCGTCAGCGTTCTTTCCAGTTGGATGTTGCTGGTGACGGAAGGCTCGAGGGCTTCCGGTGCGGGGCCGGCGCCGGCGGTGGTCAACGTCAAGCCGCTGGCACCGGAACCGGCGCCGCCCGAGCCGACCGTCGTTCCGCCCGGGCCACCGCCGGTGGTCAGAATGGAGGTCGAGCCGCCGAGCGTGCCAGTGACCAGCCCGGAAGGCGTGCCCAGGGGTGCCTGGCCCGTGCGCGTCCTGAGAATATCCGTATCCGCAATATCCAGATCGTAACGGGCAATCGCGATGTCGTAGTTGTTTTCGATGGCCAGTGCGAGAGCGTCCGACAGACTCAGATAGATTTTGCCGTTGTGGAGCAGCCCATCCAGGCGCACCGAGTTCTCGAAGTTGGCCTTGGCGATCGAGGTCGGGCGAAACATGTTGATTGGGTCGCCCAGAAGCCTGCCCGAGGGTTGCGCAAAATCCCGTTCCGCCGCGCGCAGGTCGAACGGCTGGGTCAGCATGGGTGCCGGAGCCCAGGGCAGCGCGGACGCCGCCTTTTCAGGCCTTTTGGCCCCTGCTCCGGGCACTTGCTGAGCCAGCCCGGAGGGCATCCCCGTGCTGATCGTCAGCAGGACCGCTGCCACCGCGCGCAAGGGGAAGTGAGCGGCTCCGCGCGCTGGCTGCAGGTTTTTCACTTCTTTTTGGCTTTCATCTACACGGGCATGGAAAAAATGCATAATCCCTCTCCACGTTTGCTTCGCTCTTCGAGAGCCGTTCAGTCAGGCGGGTGTCTTTCTCAAGACGTCCGGAGAGCTCCGGTGGACGCAAATCTGTGATTTTTCACAACAGTTTTTCGCTTGCTTCCCGCTCATTCGGTCCTACGCGCACAACAGTCCGTTTGTTCCGCAAATGAGCCTTTCCGTTCCGCACGTGCTGGATTCGGGCGCTGCCTGGGCTCAGGGATTCGGAAAACTGAGTATACGCCACCGGTGAAGAAGAATCCCTGCTCCCGCTTCCTGTACGCTACTGTTCATGAACCTGGTGGCGGACCCATCGAGCCAATCTTCCGCTGTGCCTCAGAACTGGAAGTTGACTCTGGCCTACGACGGCACGGAATTCCGCGGCTGGCAGGTGCAGCCGGGCGAGCGGACGGTTCAGGGGGAACTGCAGGCCGCGCTGCAGCGGATCTGCGGCGAAGCGCCGCTTCCCCAGGGGTCGGGGCGAACCGATGCCGGGGTCCATGCCCTTGGCCAGGTAGCCAGTTTTCCGCTGGCCGCTCCCATTCCGGCCGATAGTTTGCGGCGCGCCCTGAACCGGACGCTGCCTGTCTCGATTCGCGTTCTGGAGGCGGAAACCGTGCCGCAAGCCTTCCATGCGCGTCACTCGGCTGTGGCGAAAACCTATGAGTACCGGGTCTTCCGCGGCCCCATCTGTCCTCCGTTTCTGGCTCGTTATGTTCACGCCTGCGCCTGGCCCATGGATCTGAAAGCGCTCGATGCGGCAGCCCGGTGTTTCGTGGGCGAACACGATTTTTCGAGTTTCGCCGCCACCGATTCCGCGCAGGCCGGTTGTGCTCCGAAGGCGGAGGATACGCTGGACGGAAGACCGCTTCCCCGGGAGGGTTTTCGGATCGAGCCGCCCGCGGCGCCGATGGTGCGGACAATCGCTTCCTCTGCCTGGGAACAGCGGGCGACCGAGGCCGGCGAGCTGCTGGTCTATCGCGTCCGGGGCAACGGATTCCTGCACCACATGGTGCGCAACCTGGTGGGAACGATGCTGGATGTGGGCCGCGGACATCGCCCCTGCGGCGGCATCGCCGGAATCCTTGCCGCCCGCAACCGCGCGGCCGCGGGG
>JBMFHN010000168.1:0-5283 GCA_049976805.1 Occallatibacter sp.
GGGGGGGCGAGAATCTTTCCCTGGCCACAGACGATGGAACCGAAAACCTTCTGGGCGCGGAGGCCGCTGGTCCGCAGCGCGGCGGCAGCGGCGATCGTTCTGCTGGTCGGTGGGGGCGGGTGGGGAATCTTTTCCCGCGTGCAGCCCTTTGCTGCCGAACGCCCAGCCATTTCGCCGGCCCACGCGGCAGGAATTTTCTCGGCCGCAGGGGCGATGCGCACCCCGCAAACGCTGAACGGTCCCCGGGTGAAAGAGGGGAAAACGGCCAGCGCGCAGCATCCGGCAAAGACCGCTGGCAGAGCACGGACAAGGGCCGGCAAGCCGGTTGCGGCCTCGAATGCCGTCGCTTCGCCCACTGTGCCCAAAACCAGATAAGCTGCCCTTCGAGCAGACGGGGCCCGGTTTTCCGCCGTCCGCCTATACGCCTCGGGCAAATGCGCGGATGAGCATACCCAGTAACGCCAGCACCGCCGCTCCCCAGAAGGCGGCGCCAAAGCCGCGTACATGAAAGCCGCGCACAAAACTCGACGCCACCAGGATCATCAGTCCGTTAATGACCAGCAGGAAGATGCCGAAGGTCAGGATGCTGACCGGGAAAGTGACGATTTTCAGGAAAAAGCCCACCGTCGCATTCAGCAGACCGATGACCAGCGAAGCCGCCAGCGCCGGGCCCAGTCCGTCGACCTCGAAGCCGCGCACCAGATTGGAAACCGCCAGCAGGGCAACCGCGCTGAGCAGCCACTGAATCAGCAATCTGAGCATGATGGAAGTTCTCCTCGTCCTGCGACGTCTTGCCTCTGAGTGTAGCCGAAGGGGTGGCGGCGAGGAAGAAAATACCTTTGCCTGCCGGCCCAACGACGCTTTGTTTCCCTGCGTGGATGGGAGGTGGAGACTATACATCGCCTGTGAAAATGTTCTATTCTCACGGCAACGGGGTTTTCATGCAGAACTGCCATGTCAAGGGATCGCTGCTGCTGCCGGCAAGCCGGCGCTGGTCCCGTGCGCGCGTTCGCATCCTCTGTCCGCGCCGGCACCTGCGTGTGCTGCCCACCCGCACTCGACCTAGCCTCTTCGCCAGCGATTAGTTCCTGTCTGGCGAAGAGATGCCCCTGCCCGTCTCACCCCATTCCGCCGCCCATGAGACGGAGCCGTCCACCGCAAAGGGATGAGCATCCAGGATGATCCCACGGATCGCGAGGTCTGTGGCTGGCCGCATGCGCCGATTGATGAAACTGATTTGCATGCAAGGTTCAGAATTTCGCGCCCGGCCGCATAACCGAATCTGTCGAGGAGACCAGAAGATGACCCAGCAAGAATTGCACGCGCAGTACGGTCCCAAGCTTGTTTGTTCGTTGCCCGGACCCAAGGCAAGAGCCGTTGTCGCGACCGATGAGCGGCTGATATCTCCCAGCTATACCCGTTCCTATCCGCTGGTGGCGCGACGCGGCCGCGGCGTTCGCGTGGAGGATGTGGACGGCAATGAATTTCTTGATTTCGCGGCTGGCATCGCCGTGGTTTCCACGGGCCACTGTCATCCCGAGGTGGTCGCCGCTGTTCAAAAGCAGGCCGCCGATCTGATCCACATTTCAAGCACCGACTTTTACGACGAGCATATTACCGAGCTGGCCGATCGTCTTTCGGCCGTTGCCCCCATGCCCGGTCCGCATAAATTTTTCTATGGAAATTCTGGCGCCGAGGCCGTCGAGTGCGCCATGAAACTGGCCCGCTATCACACCGGGCGGCAGCACATCATCGCCTTTCTGGGCGCATTTCATGGGCGCACCATGGGCGCGCTCTCGCTGACCGCTTCCAAGCCCCAGCAAAAGCGCCGCTTCTCGCCTCTGGTTCCAGGCGTGACACATGTTCGCTATCCCTATGCCTATCGCGGCTGCACGGGGGGCGCACAGGAGGAAGAGGCCTTTGCGCTGGGCTGCGCGCGCTATATCGAGGAGAAACTCTTCAAGACGGTCCTTGCGCCGGAGGAAGTGGCCGCCATCTTTGTCGAGCCGATTCAGGGAGAGGGCGGTTACGTGGTTGCCCCCGACAACTTCCTGCACGAGTTGCGGGCCATCTGCGACCGGCACGGCATTCTGCTGGTGGCCGACGAGGTGCAATCGGGGGCCGGCCGCACCGGCAAGTGGTGGGCGATCGAGCACTCTGGCGTCCAGCCGGACATCGTCTGCATGGCCAAGGGAATTGCCTCGGGAATGCCGCTGGGCATCTGCATGAGCCGCGCGGAGATCATGGACTGGCTCCCCGGCTCTCACGCTTCCACCTTCGGCGGCAACCCGGTTTCAATCGCCGCCGCCCTGGCGACCGTGGACATTCTGGAGCGCGAGGCGATCGGCAATGCCGCCCGCGTCGGCAAACTCATGCTGGATCGTCTCAATGGCTGGAAACGGACGCATCCGATGGTGGGCGATGTGCGCGGCCGCGGCCTGATGATCGGCGTTGAACTGGTCGAGGACAAGGCAACCCGCAAGCCCGCCCCCGCGCTGCGCGACCGCGTGGAGACGCTGGCCTTCGAGCGTGGGCTGATGATCCTCGGCTGCGGCGAGACCACGCTGCGGCTTTGCCCGCCGCTGATCATCAGCGAAGAGGAGGCCATGGTGGCTCTTGACATCCTCGAAGAGGCGCTGGCGCTGGCCGAAAAGGAACACCAGCAGGTCGCGGCGACGGTCTGAGCTGGGCCGGCGGAGAGGACAAAAAATGGGGTTGGCGGCGCTCTGAGTCTCACTCCGCGCCGCCAACCCCGCTCATTTTCCCCGATGATCGGCGCGATCGCGCTCCGATGGCTTAAAGATTTTCGTCGATGCGCATGTTGGCAATCTCGGCGGTGCGGCTGGCTGCACGTTCCAGATTTTGCGCCATTTCTTGCGCGGCCAGGTGCTGCTCTTCGGCCGCAGCCGCCATCTGATGCGACAGGCCCGACAGCTCCTCGGTCTGGGCTGCGATCTGACTGATTGCTCCCATGGCGGTGGTGACATCGGCTCCGATTTCGGTCACCTTGGCCTGAATTTCTGCCGTCGCCGCGGCCGTCTGCTCCGCCAGCTTCCTCACCTCGCTGGCCACCACGGCGAATCCCCGGCCATGCACTCCTGCCCGGGCCGCCTCGATATTGGCATTCAGTGCAAGGACGCTGGTCTGCGTGGCGATGGAGGCGATCAGTTCGGCAACCTTGGCCACGCCGCTGCTCGATGCCCGCAGACTCTCGATGGCCGCCTTGCTCTCCGCGCTCGCCGTGCGCGATTTTTCCGCAGCCTGTGAGACATCGACAGCGTTTTTGGCGATTTCGGCAATGCTGGATTCGATCTCGTGCGTCGCTGTGGCCACCATCTGCAGGTTGCCGTTCAGTTGCTCGATGTCGCCGCGCTGTGCCGTCTGCGCTCCGCGCAGCGCATCCAGCGCCTGCTGAGTGTTCTCGCCCCAGACCACGACTGCGCCGATATACTGCCCCTGGCGATCGGTCATGGGCGCAATGTTCAGGTCGAGCTTGACCGGGCCCAGCGCGATCACCGCTCTGTGCGGAAGCTCGTGCGCACCATGGTATTGCTTGGCGCCCAGCATCTTGTCGATACGAGCCAAATCCCTGTGAAAGATGTGGATTGATTTTCCCACGATCTGGTCGGCCGGCACGGGAAGGTGCTGCTGCAGATTCTTGAGCGTGCTGCGCGATGCCCGGTTGAGATAGCGCAAAACAAGATCCCGGTCGCAGAACATGGCGTTGACCGGCAGCGCGTCCAGCGCGTATTCAAAGCTGTGATCGACATAGGCCTCGGCCGGCGGCTCGGCAAATTGCGCCGCGGCCGGCGCGGCGGGTTCTTGGCCTGGCTGCGCGCGCCGTTGGGAAAACATGCTTCCGAGCAAACCCTGCGACATGATCCGCGATTCCTCCTCGTACAATTCAGTCTGGTTGATTTCATCGGTTGCTGGAGGCAAAAAGAACAGGGATTATTCAGAATGGACCGGAATTTTTCCTGGATTTGAATGCGCGGATCCCATTTCGGAAACTGCCTGATTCCGATTCGCCCGGAAGGAACGTCTGAGGTGGAGGCGCGGGCGCGGAGCGGCTTGCCAGGGCGGGATTTGCGCTTGGCGCCATGCCGGTGGAAAATGGTTTTTCATGGCAGCGCTCGAACGAATGCGGATTGGATGGGAAGAGCGGGTTCTGGCTCTGCTTGCGCGGGTGGCGCGCCGGGGCGGCTCCGGGCAGGTGGTTCCGCACCTTGCCACGGGCATCGATGGCGAGGATGCGGCCTTGTTCTACCTGCGCCGCAAGGGCTACACCGTGGTGGCGCGGCGCTGGTCGTCGGGCGAACTGCCGGGAGACGTGGACCTGATCGCCTGGCAGGGAACGGCGTTGTGTTTCATCGAGGTGAAGACGCGCACCGCCCATGATGACGCCCCGGCCGAGATTGCCGTCGATGCGCAGAAGCGCCGTCTGCTGCGCCGTCTGGCCCGCGCCTACCTTGCCCAATTGCCTGCGGAGCCGGTTCCGCGGGTTCGCTTCGATGTGCTCAGCGTCTACCTGGTTCCGGGGCAAAAAAAGGAGTTCGTCCACTTTGAGAACGCCTTTGACTGGAGCGAGCAGCGCTATTGGCGGCCGTCGCCGAGTTCATCGAGCCAGGCCATCTGAATGGCTTCCAGACGCGCCTCGCTGGACTTGGCCGGATCGTCGGCAAAGCCCTCCAGTTCCGTGACAAGACGGTGCAGGTCGGTGAAGCGCAGGGAAAGCGGATCGAGACCGGGGAACTTTTCGGCCAGCAGCAGGCCGATCTCCTCGGCGTCGGTCCAGAAAATCCTGTGGGGCATGGGAGAGGTCACCTCAATTCTTTTCCGACAGCGCCAGCGGCTTGCCTTCGGATGTGTAGTTGCGGTTCCAGGCGGGAATCTCGACCACATAGTCCCCGGGGCGGGTGATGACGGCCTGGCAGCCGAGGCGCGAATTGAGCTGCAGGTCGGCGGCCATTTCCAGCCGGTCAAGCTCTTCGTCGTCGGCCTCGCTCAGGCCCTCGGCACCCGTCCGGATCCACAAATGGCAGGTGGTGCAGGCGCAGGAGCCGCCGCAGGCGTGGTCGAGGAAGACGCCGTAATTTTCCGCGACGTCAAGAAACGACATCGGCCTGCCGTGGTGCTGATACGGCAGCGCGCCGAACTCGAACTCGACCGTGCGGCCCTCGGGCAGAAAGGTGACGCGGACGAGCTTTTCGGACGGAATCTTTTGTTCGGCTGCTTCCCTCATATAAATCATCCTTCCGTGGATGTTCCCATCTCTACTTGAAC
>JBMFHN010000169.1:0-5270 GCA_049976805.1 Occallatibacter sp.
GGATTGAAGACGGTGGTGGTCATCGATGCCTCTTTTTCGGCAAAATCTGTGGGACGAAAACCGCGACGAAGCCCGAAAGCTCATCCGGCTGCAGACCCGGCCCTTCCTCGCTGTCCGGCCAGGAAGGTCCGGGTTCCTACTTCGGCGCGTTCTCGAAAACGGGGGACTGAAAACCCATCAGAGGATTGTCCGAAAGCAGGGTGGTCGCATGGTCCGCCAGATGATAGGCGTACACCTGATAGATTCCCGAGCGGTTGGAGTCGTAAAGGATCGTCGATCCATCGGCGCTCCAGGCCGGATTCTCCGAAACGTGCGCCGGATCCGCGGTGGTGATCGCCACGGGATTGGAAACGACCCGGGTATTCACGTTGAAATCAGCGTAATACAGCACGTTGCCGTTCTTCGCCACGAAGTCGTCGGTGGCGTCGAGCATGTAGGCGATCCTGGTCTCGTCGGGCGAGACGCTCACCTGCTGCCAGGCCTGGCTGTGCGGGATGGGACGGGTGATCTCCTCATAGGTGGGATCGCTGCCCGGATGCGGCGTCATCAGGAACGACTCGCTATACGGATGCCCGCTCGCCCAATTGATCCGGTCGATGAAAATTCTTCCGTCCTTGAGGCCGGAGTAGGCGTGCTCGTAGCCGTAACCGCTTGAAACCAGGACGGCGGTGCCCACGGCGCCCTGCGGAGAGATCATGTGGCTCAGCACATTGGGCGGGGCAATGATGTAGATGTCGTTTGAGGTATTGCCGCGCACCGCATAGCGGTTGAAGATGATCCGGTTGGTTCCGTCGCGGGTCCAGGTGGGGTCAAAATCGGCATACTGACCGCTGGTCAGCACGGTCGGCTGGGAGCCGTCGGAATGAATCACGCAGATGGCCGTCTTCCACTGGTCGAAGGTGCTGCCGTAGTAAAGGCCGTGAAAGTAGGCGATCATCGAGCCGGACTTGGACCAGGAGGGGTTCATGTCGCCCAGATAGCTGAGAAACTGCGGCGGCCGGCCGGCGCTGTTGACGGCGATTTGCAGATTGTCCGAGGCCACCCAGGGCGCCGCGCCGGCCGGCGCGCCGGAGGCCGAATCCGCCGCCGGCGCGGGATGGAAATTCCAGGGTGCCGGTCCTCCGCCGCATGCGGCCGAAGGCATGAAAGGCCGGCCGGAGTTGTCGCTTTTCGCCGAGTTGCCGCGGCAGCCGGCGAGAAAGACCAGCAGGGCCGCGCTGACGGCAACCCAGCCGAGAACCGCGCCGCCGACTGTCCGGGCTTTGGAAAAGAATCCCGGCCGCGCCCTGCGGTCAGAGCTGGATTGCCTGTCGAAGACGCCCCCGATATGCCATTTTTGTGTGCGCATGGTGCGATATTCCTTCCTTTTCCGCCGCCTGTGCGCTGTGCGCCGGCGCGCGCGGAATCAAACCAGCCGCGAATGGAGACGCCCGCAGGGAGATGATTGATTCCAGAAAGCAATCTAGGGACTGCGCCGGTTTTCGTCGAATGATTTTTGACCAACCGGAGAAGAGGCCGGACGAACCGCTTGACCCGGGCATCAAAATGGATTCGCGATCAGCGTCTTGAGCTTTTCGCTGTACATGCGGCCCGATTGCAGGCGGACGCCGTTGGCCAGCGTGACCAGATATTCGCCGTGCATCAATGGCTGCAGCTCCCGGATGTGGTTGATATTCACGATCGCCGAGCGGTGGATGCGCTGAAACTGTCCGGGATCGAGCGATTTTTCCAGTGCGGACATGGTCACATGCAGCAGGTGTTGCGCGTTTCCGGCGTGAATCAACGCATAGTTCTCCGCCGCCTCAATCCAGTCGATCTCCGCAACCCCGACAAAGATGATCTTTCCCCCGGTCTGCACGGCCAGCCTCTTCACCGGCTGCTGCGGGGCCGCAATCGTTTCGAGCAGGGAGAGAATCTGACGGTTGGAGTCGTGGACGGGACCGGCGCGCAAGCGATCTTTGGCGCGTTCCAGGCTCTGGGCAAAGCGCTCCGCCGTGACCGGCTTCAGCAGATAGTCAACGGCGTTGATCTCAAAGGCCTGAATCGCGTACCGGTCGTGCGCGGTGACGAAGACCACGGCCGGCATGCGCTCCGGGCCGACCTCAGCCGTGACTGCGAAGCCGTCCATCTCCGGCATCTGCACGTCCAGAAAGACCAGGTCCGGCCGCAGGATGCGAATCGCCTCGACGGCCTCGCGGCCATTGCGGGCCTCGTGGATGGAGGCAACCTCGGGATCGCGGCCGAGCAGCATGCGCAGCCCCTCGCGCGCCAGCGGTTCATCGTCAACAAGCAAGGCTGCGTAGGTCATCTGTCCTCATCCTACTCGTCTCCGGAGCCGCGGCCGGAGCCTGCCAGGGCAGGAGAACGGTGGCGATTACTCCCCCGGCGGGATCGTTTTCGAGGGTTAAACCGGCGGCATCCCCGTAAAGCTGGCTGAGACGGGCGCGGATGTTGGCCAGTCCGATGCCGCGCGTCTCGCCGGAGTTGGAAAAAACCAGCGCGGGGCCGTCATTCCGCACCTCGATTTCCAGTTTGTCCCGGACGCAGCGGGCGCTGATGCGGATGCGTCCGGCCGAGGCGCTGCGCCCGATGCCGTGGCGAATGGCGTTTTCAACCAGGGGCTGCAGAATCATGTGGGGCACGGTGGCTTCGAGGGTATCCGGCTGCGGCGCAATCTCGATCCGGAGCCGGTCGTGAAAGCGCGCCTCCTCGATGGAAAGATAGAGCTGCACGAACTCCAGTTCGTGACGCAGGGAAACCTCCTGGGTGTCCATGTCGTCCAGCACGCAGCGCAGCAGATCGCTCAGGCGGCTGAGCATCTGCTCGGCCTCGCCGCTTTTCTGCTGCCTCACCAGAACCATGATCGCGTTGAGGGTATTGAAAAGAAAATGGGGCTGGATCTGCATCTTCAGAGCATTGAGCTGGGCCTCGACGAGCCGGCTCTGCAGGCGCGAGGATTGCAATTCCAGGCGCAATGCCTCATGCTTGCGTTCCTCGGATTTGTGGTACCAGCCAAAACCGTACTGCATGGCCAGAATCGTCCAATACATCCAGTAGGCGTTGTGAAAGCTGATCAGGATCACAAACGTCATCGTGGTCAGGAAGTTGGTCATCAGGTCGGGGAAGATCCCGAGCAGACGGTAGACAACGCTTTCCATGGAGAAGTTCACCAGTACCACGGCGGCGCCCAGGAAGATGTGGACCAGCGTCCACAGGGCCCAGTGCATCCGCTCGAGCGAAAACCGGCGCCCCAGCCAGAGCACCAGCGGGGTCAACACGAACCAGACGCAGCCGGCGACGAGGAAGGCGACCAGATGCTGCCACCAGGGATAGGGATCCTTCTGCGTGATGCTGACGAAGGCCCACTGGCTGAACGAAAACAGCCCGAGCACCATCCAGGCGAGGAAACAGCCGATCGCTTGTCGCAGGGTATAGCGGAACGGACGGGCCATGAGCCAACGCTTTCGGGCGCGACGAAGTTGCGCGGAGCGGAGCAGGGAACAGGCCCAGCGCGGGCCGCGCCTTGACCGATAGGATAGCCGAGGCGATGAACATCCGGCGCCGAATTTGACGAACCGGCTGGTGGAGGGGACGAATCGGTTACCGGGGCGCCGCGGGAGCGGACCGATGTACCCTCCGGGACGGAATTTCCGGCCTGCCGGGCAGGGCCGGTCCCGGCGGGTCGGGAAATCGAATATGAGATGATGGGGGCGTGTTTCCTCGCCAATGGCGCAGCGTGAGGCCGCGGCAAGCTGTGCGGAAGAAATCGCGGCGGAGCTTGCGGAGAGTTTCTCGTGGAGCGGCCGGACTCTGGCGCCCGGCCTGGAAGTGAACGAATTGGAATCAGGTTTGTGGATGAATCCGGCGCGCGGCAGAATCGTCTTCCCGGCACTCGGGCTAGCAACCCTGGCGCTTGGGCCCGCGCTGCGGCTGAGCGCGCAGACCGGCGCTCAGCCAGCGCCCCAGAGCACTCCGATCGCCATTGTTTCCATCGACAGCAGGAACCCGGAAGCCACTGCCCGGGTTACCGGCGCGCTGACTGTCACAGAGGGGAAGGTCGTCATCGGCGCCAGCGGTTCCATCACCTCGGGCAACCGCACGACCCGGGTCACGCTGCCCCGCCGCGGCCTGCTGCAGGTTTGCGCATCAAGCAGCGTCAAGCTGGCCGCCGACCTGAATGTTTCCCCGGGCAGGATTCCCGGCCTGATGATGGCCATGGAGCACGGGGCCATTGAAGTGAGCCTGGCCGGCGGCAGCGGCGCCAACGTGATTCTCACACCCGATTTTCGTATCTCGGCGGACAGCGAGGGAGCGGCCGATATGAAGATCCGCCTGGGGCCGCGCGGCGATACCTGCGTGGATAACGCCGGGGCGGACGCCGGGAAGGCCGCCGATCTGGTGGTTTCCAGTCTCTTCGAGGGGGACGAGTACCGCGTTCATCCGGGCCAGCGGGTGATGTTCGAGCAGGGCAGCCTGCGCGAGGTGGTGGACAACGAGAAGGAGCCGTGCGGATGTCCGCCTCCGGCGCCCAAGGGCAATGAGTTCCCGCTGGCCCAGAGCGAGGGACTGGCGCCGCTGGCCGCACCCGTCGCGCCCGCCGCGGTTCATTCCTCTCGCGGCGCAGCGCCGACGCTCGGGCCGCTCGTTTACAAAAGCGCCGATCACGCACCGCCGCCCGCCGTGGCGATGGCCCCGGCTCTCCGGCCCGTCGCGCCGCCCGCCGCAGCTCGGTCCCGGGCACCGAAGCCTCCGGCCAGGAAAAGGACCGGATTTTTCGGCCGAATCGGGAGATTCTTCCACAGGCTCTTCGGCGGGAAGTGAGGGCCGAGCCAGGTCCAATGCAGGCCCTTCCAGTCGAGCGTGCGGCGGTTTCCGAGACATTTTCCGGGGCGCAGCGTCCGCGGAGCGGGTGGCGCCGAGCGATCCGGGTGGGGCGATTTTGTGCGCGGCGAGGGCGGAGCAGCTCCAGCAGGAACCGGATGATTCCGGAATGGAATCATCCGCAGAAACAGTCCGGGAATGGAAATTGCGGCGGGAACGAAGATGGGCCGGCTTGAAGCTTCGGCCTTGCGAAGGCACTTTGATCGGACGGAGATGCTTTCCCTTCCCCGGAGCCCGATGAGAGGCGGGGCCTACATCTCCCGCGCCCGCTCGACGGCCCGGATCACCGCCTTGGCTTTGTTGATCGCCTCCTGATGCTCGCGCTCGGCGACGGAGTCGGCCACGATTCCGGCCCCGGCCTGCACATAGCCTTTGCCTCCCGTGACCAG
>JBMFHN010000170.1:0-5228 GCA_049976805.1 Occallatibacter sp.
TGAACTCGATACCCGCACTCCGGCCCTTTGCCTGCGGACAGACGGCAGCAGCAGTATGCCGCCGGGATTGCCGAAATTCCCGGCGCCGGATTGCGGCGAACCGCACGCCGCGCTCCGTCGCGGACACCCGCCACCCAACTCTTCGCCGTGCGCGAGGGTGATGGCCGCCCGTCAGTCTTCGCCTGACCGAGGTCTGGCGAAGAGAACGCCGGCGCGCCGCATTGATTCAGAAGCTAGAGACTGCTCGGAGGCTCCTGCTCTGCTGCCTGTTTCTTGACGTTCCGGAAGAAGAACAGAAACGGAAGGCAGAAGAAACTCAGGTATCCCAGCAGCCGGAAGTCGTCGATGTAGGAGAGCAGCATTGCCTGCTGCTTCAGTTGCTGATGAATGAAGCCCAGGGCCTGTGCCTTTCCCAGCGCTGTCCCGCTCTGCACGGCCAGGTAATGCGTCAACTGCTGCACCTGATTCCAATACACGGGGTTGGTCGCCGTCAGATGCGCTCCCTGGTAGGTCTGGTGCGTCTGCTCACCGCGCGTCAGCAGCGTCGTCACCATTGAGATTCCGAAGCTCGCGCCCATGTTCCGCAACAGGTTATAGAGCCCTGTTCCAGCGCCCATCAATTCCCTGGGCAGCGTCTTCATCGTCAGCGTGGTCAGCGGCACAAACAGGAATCCGTTGGCAAATCCGTTGATGATGTTTGGCCATACCACGCTGACCATGCCCATCTGCAGGTCGAGATGGCCCAGCATCAGCAGGGAAATTCCGCGAATCACCACCCCGACGGCAATCAGCAGCCGTTCATCGTAGTGCCCGATCAGCTTGCCCGCGAGGATCATCGAGGCAATCGCTCCGATTCCGCGCGGCGAAACCGCCAGCCCGCTGCTGTAGGCCGTATAACCGATGAGGTCCTGCAAAAAAAGCGGCAGCAGTGTCGTCGTCCCGTAGATGATCACTCCGAGAATGCCGATCAGAAATGTTCCTGTCGCCAGGTTGCGGTTGCGGAAGATTCTCAGGTTCACAATGGGCTCCGGCGTCCTGAGCTCGCGCAGGATGAAGGCGATTGTCGCCACAACGGCAATCACCACAAACCAGCGCACCCACACCGCGCCGAACCAGTCCGCCTCCTGCCCCTTGTCCAGAACCACCTGGAAACAGGTCAGCATGATCGCCAGGAATCCCAGTCCCCAGTAGTCGATCCCCGCCTTTCCGCGCCGTGCAAGATACGGCGGATCCTCCACAAAGGTTGAGATCATCATCAGGGCAAGAATTCCCACCGGCACGTTCACGTAGAAGATCCACCGCCAGGAGTAGCTGTCCGTAATCCAGCCGCCCAGCAGTGGCCCCAACAGAGGCGACAGGATGATTCCCATCCCGTACACGGCCATCGCATATCCCCGTTTGTGTACCGGAAAACTTTCCAGAAGAACCGCTTGCGATACCGGCTGCAGGCCGCCCCCGGCGGCGCCCTGCACCACCCGCGCCACCACCAGCATGGTGAGACTGGTCGCCGCTCCGCACCACATCGACGCCAGGGTGAACAGGCTCACCGAAAACAGCTGATACCGTTTGCGCCCCAGCACGCTGCTCAACCAGCCCGAACTGGGGAGGATGATCGCATTCGAAATCAGGTAGCTTGTCAGCACCCACGTCGACTCGTCTCGTGTGGCCGACAGGCTGCCCGCGATGTGCGGCAGGGAAACGGTCGCCACGGAGGTATCCAGCACCTCCATGAACGTGGCCAGCATCACCGACATGGCAATCAGCCAGACGTTGTGGCTGGGCTTCCAGGCGCTGCCGGGAATCGCGGCTTGTCCCGTCTCAGGCGATGCCAATTCTCACTCCCCGCTCGGTTCACGCAAAGTTTCGTCCTGATGCGGTCGCCGGACCGCCTTGCCTGAGAAAATCCGCGAATCACTGGAATCGGCGCGGCGCGCAGACTGGCCGGCACCCTCTTTCTCCGCTGCGCCTTCGTCATTATCGATACCCACCGGGCGCCTCGGCAAGTCTCCGCCAGGCCGCGATGGGCCCGTGATCGGCAGGCTCGCGGCATCGGCTGCCTTGCATCCCTCGCCGGAGAGAAGCATGAGCGGAGGCGCTCGCCCCATGCAGCGGAATCCTTCAGCGAATAAAACGGAATTCTTCGGCGAATAAATTTCTGTTAAATTCTATTATTCTAGTGTATGCTTGAGTAGTTGAATATTGGTTTTCCTCATGTACAAGCCGTTTTATGAACAACTCGCGCGGCTCGGCAAAGCGCTCTCCAGCGCGGCGCGGCTGGAGTTGATCGAGCTTCTCTGTCAGGGGCCGCGAACGGTAGAAGCCCTGGCGCACGAGGCCGAACTGACTGTGGCCAATGCCTCGCAGCATCTCCGCATTCTCCATGCGGCGCGGCTGGTGGAAACGGAAAAAAGCGGCTTGTATGTGACGTATCGCCTTGCCGACACGGCCGTCGAAGACTTCTACCGCAATCTTCAATCGCTTGGCGAAAAACGGCTTGCCGAAGTCGATTCCATCTTGCGGCAGTTGCGCAAAGCGCCGGGAACCCTGGAGGCCATTGAGAAAAAAACGCTCGCGCGAAAGATCCGGCAGGGCGAAGTGATTCTTCTCGACGTCCGCCCCTTGGAGGAATATCGCGCCGCGCATATTCGCGGCGCCATTTCCCTGCCGCTCAAGGATCTTCAGGCCCGTTTGTCCGCCCTGCCCCGCAATCGGCAGATTGTCGCCTACTGCCGCGGTCCCTATTGCGTTCTGGCGACGGAAGCAGTCAAGGAACTTCGCTCCCGGGGCTTTCGCGCCGCCCGGATGGAAGACGGCATCACGGAATGGAGAGCCAGGGGTTTACCGGTGATGGAGGGCACGGCGCCCTGAGAGATTCCTCTCTTGCCGCGCACCAGCCATCGCCGAATGCACAGGAATATCTCTCGGAGGTCAATCATGTTTTTTCTGCCATCGCGCGGCGGCACTGCCCCCGCTTCCCTTCCCCACGATGCGCGGCATCCGCACGCGGCCGCTCCCTTTTCGCATCCGGTGCGCGGAATTCGCCAGAACTCCGGGCAGTTCCTGCTGCAGACTGCGCACGTGTTCTTTATTGGCCTGATTCTCGGCATGGAACGCAATGTGCTGCCCGCCATGAGCCATGTTTTTGGCGTTGACAAGAGCGCATTCCTCTTTCTTGCCTCGTTTGTGATCTCCTTTGGCCTGGTCAAAGGCCTGATGAACTTTATCGCAGGCGGTCTCACCGACCGCATCGGCCGCAGGCGGGTGTTGCTCATCGGCTGGATGGCGGGCCTTCCCATCCCTATCTTGATCTTCTTCGCGCCCAACTGGTGGTGGATCATTGGCGCCAATGTCTTTCTCGGCGTAAGCCAGGCCCTCACGTGGACCGTGACGGTGGTCAGCCAGATCGACATGGCGGACAGCCACCAGCGCGGACTGGCCGTGGGCATCAACGAGGCCACGGGATACGCCGCCATGGGGTTGGCGGGGCTTGTGACCAGCTTTCTGGCGGTTCGTTACGGTCCGCGCTGGGCCCTGCTGGTCTTTGGCCTTACGGTGATCGCTCTGGCCTTGATCCTGATGATTTGGACAAAGGATACGACCGCCTGGGCGCGCGGCGAACACGCCCAGAACCAGCAAAGGACCGGAGTGCAAGCCGCCGTCACGCCCCGGGCGCGCGTGTGGACGGCCTTCCTGCATGTATCCTTTCAGGACGCGACCTATCGGGCGCTTTGTCAGGGCGGAGTGGCGAATAAAATCGCCGACAGCCTGGTCTGGGTGCTCTTCCCGGCGTTTTTTCGTCTGCATGGTCTGGGAATCATCCGCATCGGCTGGATCACCGGGGTGTACGGCATGATCTGGGGATTGAACCAGCTCTGGACCGGGCATCTGGCGGATCGCATCGGCCGCAAAACTCCCATCGTGCTCGGCTTTTCGCTGCTGGCAGCGGGACTGGCGGCGACCGCGCTGGCCGGGCATTTTTCCGCATGGGTCGCGGCGGCGGCCGTGATGGGATTCGGCATGGCGCTGCTCTACCCGAACCTTATCGCCGCCATGTCGGATGTCGCGCCTCCCTTGGAACGGGGCATGATCCTCGGCATCTATCGCTACTGGCGGGATACAGGTTATGCCATCGGGGGATTCGTGCTGGGCATGGCCGCGCAGTGGAGAAACGAGATTCTCCCCGTCATCTGGCTCACGGCCGGGATCATTGGCCTGTCGGGACTCTGGATTGCGCTTGCTATCAGGCCCTCGCGTTCCGCCTCGGCCTGAATCACGCCGATCTTTCCAGCGCGCAGCACTCATCGTGTCTCGCATCCGGTCTGTGAAAAACGGGCGATCGCGCCCGCTCGAATTCCTGACCACCGCACGAGGCAGAGGAAACGGCGCCTCATGCCCGCGGGGCGATGAATCACGAAAAACCGGATGGGCCCGGTTCTCAAATTCGAGCCCGGAGGGAACCCGAGAGGATCCGTCCCGGCGGCCTTGTTCCGGATTCTCGAAGGTTGTTGACAAATCCATAATTTCTGCCTAGCACCGAGCAATTATCCTTTTCTGCCCGTATCTTCTGAGCTGCATTCCCAGAGCATGAAGGTATGCGTCCGGAGACGCTGAGGCTGGATCAAGAGTTTGACAGCGCCGGGCGGGCAGTGTGCGATTTCATCAGCTTTACTTCTCACGGATGGATGGGATGGCGATGCGCAGCGCGGAATGGTCGGCGATGCGCCGAGGAGAGTTATGTCCGGCCTCAGATCGTTGTCACAGGACATATTCAAACGAGGATGATTCCGATGTTCGAGACCCCGATGTTCACGATTTCCCTGGCTCAGCCGGGCAAAAACGCACTCTCCGCCGCTTCTGAAGTTTCTGCCGGAGCCAGAGGATGGAGGGCGATGAAGGCTCTTTCCGGTTGCCTGGCGCTGCTGCTGCTCGCGATGGTTGCGCCGCAGGCCCGGGCGCAGACGGTCACCTTCAGTGGCTATGCGACGACGGTACCTGCGAGCGGCCTGAACCAGCCCTACGACGTGGCGGTGGACAGCGCGGGCGATGTCTACATTGCGAACACCAGAGGCAACACCGTGGTGGAGGTGACGGCGGCGGGCGTGGCCAGTGTGGTGAATGTCGGCTCGCCGGGCGGCACGGCCTTGAATTACCCTGATGGCGTGGCGGTGGATGGTGCGGGCGATGTGTACATTGCCGACACAGACAACAGCCGCGTGGTGGAGGTGACA
>JBMFHN010000171.1:0-5188 GCA_049976805.1 Occallatibacter sp.
CGTAGCCGTCGGGCAGGATCTCCAGCACACCGTCGGCGAAGATGTGGCCCTCTTTTTCGCTTTGCGCCTGGAGAATCTTGAAGATCAGATCCTGCTTCCGCAGGCCGCTGGTACCGGGGATCTCCAGTCCGCGCGCGATCCGAGTCAGTTCCGTAATGTTCTTTTCTTTGAGTTCTGCGATGGTCATGTTCACCTGCAACAGGAAGGATGGGAGTGGAAGGATCCGGAAGGGGAAGTACTCCGGGGAAACAGACAGGAATTCGGGTGCCGCTGCCAACCTTCACCACAGGGAAGGCTGGCTCCGAATTGAAGCCGAGCAGCAAAAGCCAGATAGAGCGCCTGCCGGGAACCAACAGCAGACTGAACTTTCGAGCTCCTTCAGCCCGGCTCTTCGGAAGGTGTTGTCAGGCCGCGCGGCGGGCTTCGACCGGCTGGACCGCAGGGGGCTCGACCGGAGCCGCGGCGCCAGGATTCGAGGTGTGAAAGCGGCCCAGAACCTCGTTGGTGGTGTCTTGCAGCCGGGTGTTGGGTTTATGCAGCTTGCGGGTTGCCTTGCTCGCCAGTTGGCACAACTGATAGCGATTGGAGACATGGGAAAGTGCCCCAAAAACCAGATCGGAACGCATTACGTGATTCTCCTTCAGAAAATAGCCCTTCCGGAACATGACTTGCCCCGGTGGTAGCAGGTGTGTCCGTAGCAAACGGACCACCCAAAATCCACTCCCAGGTTTTTAGACGCACAAGTCTCGGGTCCAGTTCAAAATCTTGACGCGCTTTCGCACATTGTGGGACAGACCTGAAGCTGTACCTGGGATACAGTTCGCCATTCTGGGAACGATGTCCCTCGAATTCCATCCTGGCTAACCCACACAAGCTCAGGAACATTCACCAGTGAGCCTCAGCTCAAAATGATGCGGAAATCGAGAAAAACGGGTACGCAGAAAAATTCTCTACAATTTACCCTTCATGGATGGCCATCCTGAATTTATAACGAGCCGGCATCGAGGTCAACAGTTTTTTTGAGGAATCTTCAATTTTCTGCACAATACCAAGGGCCCTTCCACCCTTTCCTCTTTCCGGGATTTCAGGCCCAATAGCTGCGGTCGAGCGCGCGGTATTGGATGGCTTCGGCCAGATGAGCGACGGCGAGGTTTTCCGCGCCTTCCAGGTCGGCGATGGTGCGGGCAACCTTCAGAATCCGGTCATGGGCACGCGCCGTCAGGCCTTGCTGCTGCATGGCCCGCTCAAGCAGCCGCTCGGCGTCGGCACCCAATTCGCAGTAGGCGCGAATCTGCCGGGTGTTCATCTGCGCGTTGGAATAGATCCGTTCTCCGAATTTACCGAACCGCTCCCGCTGGCGCTCGCGGGCGGCCAGAACGCGGTTGCGAATCTCGGCCGAGCCTTCGGCCGCCGCCGAGCCGCGCAGTTCCTTGTATTGCACGGCGGGAACCTCAATGTGAATGTCGATGCGGTCCAGCAGGGGGCCGGAGATCTTAGCCACGTAGCGCTGGATCATCGGTGGCGTGCATGTGCACTCGCGGGACTTGTCGTTGAAATAGCCGCAGGGACAGGGATTCATGGCCGCTGCCAGCATGAAGCGCGCGGGAAAACTGAGCGACATGGAAGCCCGCGCGATGGTCACCGTGTGGTCCTCCAGCGGCTGGCGCATGACCTCCAGCACGTTGCGCGGGAACTCCGGCAATTCGTCGAGAAAGAGCAGGCCGTTGTGGGCCAGCGAGACCTCGCCCGGCCGGGGCACGATGCCGCCGCCGATCAGCCCGGCATCCGAGATGGTGTGGTGGGGTGAGCGGAACGGCCGTTGCGTAACCAGACCGGCCGCGGCGTCCAGCACGCCGGCCACGGAGTGAATCTTGGTGGTCTCAAGAGCCTCGTCGAAGCTGAGCGGCGCCAGGATCGACGGCAACCGCTTGGCCAGCATGGTCTTGCCCGAGCCGGGAGGGCCGATCATCAGGATGTTGTGGCTGCCTGCTGCGGCCACCTCGAGTGCGCGCTTGGCCGTCTGCTGGCCGCGCACGTCCTTGAAATCCAGAGCGAAGTGCTGCAGTTCGTTTAAAAGCTTCTCCGTCGAGACGTGGTACGGTTCACGCTGAATCACGCCCACGACAGCCGTATTGAGCATCTCCAGCACATCCAGCAGCGAAGAGGCCGGATAGACGTTCACTCCCTCGACCGCTGCGGCTTCGGCAGCGTTGGCCGCCGGCAAGATCAGGTTGGCAATGCCTTTTTCCCTTGCCAGGATAGCCACCGGCAGCATCCCCGGCACTGATCGCAGGCTGCCGTCCAAACCCAGTTCGCCCACCAGCAGAAACCGGTTCAGATCGTCGATGCGCAGTGCGCCGTACGCGCCCAGAATACCGACCGCGATGGGGAGATCGAAGCCAGAACCTTCCTTTTTCAGGTCAGCCGGCGCCAGGTTGATGGTGATGTGCGTGGGCGGAATCAGGTAACCGGAATTCTTGATGGCCGCCCGGACCCGGTCGCGGCTCTCCCGTACGGCGGCATCGGGCAGACCGACAGTATGGAAGTGGTCCTGCTCGCTGACCACGCCGCTATAGTCCACCTCGACGTCGATCAGGTGAGCATCGATTCCGTAAACGGCCGCGCTTTGAGCCTTGAAGAGCATGGAGGAGGTTTATTTTTGTGAGTGTAACAGACGCAGGAGGAGGAATACAGCGCAGGATGGCGCAAACCGCTTGCCGAGAGTCTTACCCCGGAGCAGTCGAGGGGCGATCGTCAGGCTGCGTGCGGCCGGCGGGGCAACGTGGCTTCTCTTTCAAAACCACGTTGCACGCCGCCGCGATGAGCAAGCAAGCGGAAGATCGGTCTAGAATTCCCTGGCCCCTGTGGTTGCTTCTTTGGGCAAGAAGGACAGCAGCAGAGCCGAGACAAGAATCAGTGCCCCGACCGCGCCGAGTCCGTAATAGACATTTCCCGTATGGAACTTGATATATCCGATGATGTAAGGAGCAAAGAACCCGCCCAGGTTGCCAATGGAGTTGATGACGGCGATGCCAGCGGCAGCCGCCGTTCCAGAAAGAAATTTATTGGGTAACGCCCAGAATGGCCCGAAGGCTCCATAGGCCCCGGCGGTCATCAGGGTCAGGACGACGATCGAGGCAAACGGAGAGCGGATGAACAACATCAGAAAGATCGCCACCACGCTGATCAAGAGAGGAATCTGGGTGTGATAGCGCCACTCCGCCCTCTTATCGGAAGACATGCCGACGAGAACCATCGCGATTGCCGCAAAGATGAAGGGGATCATGGCGAGGAATCCGACCGTCTGGGCGCTATATCCCTTGGAGAGACCCTTGATGATCGTGGGCAGCCAGAAGCTGATCGCATAGAGCCCCATAATCAATCCGAAAAAATAGATGAAGGCCAAAAGCCAGACTCTCCCATTGAAAATGGCCTGCATCACCGACATCTTCTTTTGCGCGCTCTTTTCCTGCTGTTCCAGCGCGATCTCATTCGCGAGCCAGTCTCTCTCCTCGGGCGTCAGAAATTTGGCGTCTTTCGGCAAGCTGGGCAGCACAAAGAATGTAACGATGCCGAAAATGAGCGCCGGGAGCCCCTCGAGAATGAAGAGCCACCTCCAGCTTGCCAGGCCGCCCCAATACACGTGATCCAGGATGATGCCCGAGATCGGAGATCCGACAATGCTGGAGAACGCCAGCGCGGTCATGAACAGGGCCACGGCCTTGGCCAGTTCTCTTTGTGGAAACCAGTAGGTCAGGTAAAGAATGACGCCGGGGAAGAATCCAGCCTCCACCAGTCCCAGTACAAAACGCGCCACGTAAAGATGCTGGGCAGTCTGGGCCAGTCCCGTCAGGGATGCAACCAGCCCCCAGACAAAAAGGATGATGGAGATCCAGACCCTGGCTCCGATCTTGTGCAGGATCAGATTGCTCGGTATTTGAAAGATCAGGTAACCGAAAAAGAAGATCCCGGCTGCAAAGCCAAACTGCTGGGCGTTCATCCCCAGATCCCGGTTCATCTTCAACGCCGCAAAACCCACGTTGACGCGATCCAGAAAGTTAATGACATACAGCAGGAACACATAAGGGACAAGAAACATCCGCACCTTGCGGATTGCGCTTTGCGCCAGCGGCTCGCTCATGGAAATCCTCTCTTGTGGATTGACTGCAGACAACAGAACCGATCGCGTGCATCTTCCTTCCGGCTACCCGAATCTTGAAGCGCGTACTATGCCGAAGTTGTCTTTTCTGGGAAATACGCACCAACCCGCGAAGTGCTTCCGGCCGCGCTCCTCGCGGATGCCCGGCGGAAATTGCGGATTGCGATGTGCGTGCAGGTAGGGATGTCTCGGCCCAAGAATGTGCCCACGCCGACCCTAACTCATCGAACACCCGAACAAGAAACTAGAAAAGCGCGGAGAAATTGTCTGTGATGCTCGTCACATTTCATGCGGAGCTATCCCCCGGGCGCTGGATATGGACGTGCGGAGGCCGGGCGGCTGATTCTCGACGTGTGCCTCGTACTGGCGGTTGAAACGAATCAGGGCGATCCAGAGGCCGTGATCTTCTTTTTCCCATACCAGTTCGCCGTGGAGCGCCCGGGCAATCTCCGCGGGTGGAAGATCGTGGTGCAGGCCGAAGTAGCGCTCGTCCAGCGTCTCACCCCAGCGTCCCAGGGCGAACGGCAGCCGGGGCGGATCGTATTTCGTGCTGAAGACCAGGGCGGCGGAATAATCCTCCGGTTTCTGCGCGGCGCGAGCGATCTGCTCCGGCGTAAAGTCCTCGATGCGGCAAACGCTGAAGGGCTGTCGCACGTAACCCAACTCGGGGCGTGTCAGCTCGTCGGTGACCGGCCAGGCAGAGAGCACGGTCGCACCGGGATAGCGCCTCTCCAACTGGCGGATGCCGGCCTGGTCGAGGCGGATGAGGCGGGCGTAGGCCAGATTGTCTTCCGGCGCAAAGCGATAAGGGGGATTGACGAACAGGGCGGTGACAAAGGCCGCCGCCGAGAGCAGCGTCAACGCCTGCCATGCCCGAACCCGGCGGTGCAGGTTGGTAACGGCCAGCAGCAGTACCAGCGGATACATGGGCAGCAGGTAGCGGGTGAGGAGCGCCCCCCCCAGCACGCTGAAAAAGAGCGCGTTCACCAACAGCAGAAGAAAGATGCGGCGGAGTGTGGGCGGCTCGAT
>JBMFHN010000172.1:0-5175 GCA_049976805.1 Occallatibacter sp.
TCTGAGTTGTGCTTCTCTACTGAGCACAGCCTAACCCACGGTCAGCGCATTGGACCGGTCACTCCATTTTGACTAGGGCTTCTTCAGGCGGAGTGCCGCGACCGGGAAAAAGCGGTCAACGCAGCCACGAAATTCGGCAGTTTCCCTTGCCATTCAATCCTGCGGCACATCGGCCGGTTCTGCTTTTGCCGGGCGGGGAAATCCTGCGTTTTTACTTGTCCGCACAGGATCTTTCCGTGCTAGAGTGAATCCACTCACTTTTCTGTTGTGCAGTTTTGCAGTCGGGCACCCAGCTTGCCGGGCATTGAGCGTTGAATGCAAGCCAGAAGAGGCGAAAGCCGATCTGCGAAATGTCGTATGAGGATTGTCTGCGGGGCCGGACCGGACTGATCTCCGCGGAGGCGGAGGGTCAGGCCTTCCTATCGAAGTCGATTCTGCGTTTGTGTTGGTTTGCCCTGCCCCCTCTTCACCAATGAATGAGCGTAGCTTTTTCGCCAGCGAGGTTCATGCATGAGTGAAGTTCGGAATTCCGGACAGCCCGTCATTCTTTTCGCCGAAGAGTGCGTCTGTGGCGCTCTGTGTGAAGATAATCAGTGTTCTGTCCTCCATGCCGGCATCCCGCTGGGAGATCTGCTGATCGTTGCCTCCAGCATCGGCGCGAATTCAGAAGGAGCCGCGGCGGCGCAAGGTGTGGTGGAACAATTTCATGCCCATCTGGCGGGACTGCCGTCTGATTTTCCAGCCGAACAGGCGATTCGGGAGGCCTCGGCACAGGCCAACGAGAGGCTTCTGAGGACGAGTGAATCCTCTACTGCGGCCGGCGCACCGATGTGTTCAACGGTGGTTTTGGCCCTGCTGCAGCGGGACGATGGCGGAATCCGCGCCTGGATCGGTCATATTGGCCACAGCCGCGCTTATCTGGTCCGAGCCAACCGCCTGCATCAACTGACCGACGATCACTCCGCCGTGCGTGCCTTGCTGAACCAGGGCATTCTTTCCATGGAAGAGGCTCCCGGCCACCCCGACGCACTGGTAGCAACCCGCTGCCTGGGACGTTTTCCCAAAACCGAGATCGAGATCGATCATCTGCCGCTCGCTTCTGACGATACGCTGCTGCTCTGTTCCGAGGGGCTTTGGGCATCTGTCCCGGAGCAGAAAATCCAGGGCGCCATCGCCTCCGCCGGTGTCACGCTGGAAGCCATCGCTCATCATCTGCTCGGGCTGGCTCTGGCCATGGGAAGTCCAACCAGCATCGGAATCGAGATGGCGCGGCTGATTCCTCCTCCCGAGTCCGCTCCGTCGCGGAACGAGCCGGGGCGATCCATTCCCCGGTGGATTTTGGCCGTGTTCCTGCTGGCTTTTGTCGGGTTGGGTATGCTGGCCGGTGTGCTGGCCTATCTCGCCTTGTGGCGCAACTGACCCACGGAAAAGGGGGTGACAACCTTTGCATCTGGCGGTGAAGGAGATCGCCGCGCTAGGATGTTCAAGGCGGTGCCGGGTCGGGTCTTGATCCGGCCGGATTGCGAGCTTGCTTCCTGGATTCCGCCCGATGGAGCGTTCAAGATGAAGGAAGTTGCGATTGTTTCAGCGGCGCGCACCCCGGTGGGCCGCTTTCAGGGATCGTTGGAGAGTTTTACTGCGCCGCGGCTGGGTTCGCTCGCGGTGCGCGAGGCGGTTCGTCGCGCCGGCATCGAGGCCGGTCAGGTGGACGAGTGCATCCTGGGTTGTGTTTTGCAGGCTGGTCTTGGCCAGAATCCTGCCCGCCAGGCGGCGCTCTATGGCGGATTGACGGTGCAAACTGGCGCGCTCACCATCAACAAGGTTTGCGGATCGGGGTTGAAGGCTGTGGCCCTGGCCGCGCAGGCGATCCAGACGGAGAATGCCGAAGTGGTTGTCGCCGGCGGCATGGAATCGATGACCAACGCGCCCTATCTGCTGCCCCAGGCCCGCAGTGGCTATCGCATGGGCAACGGCACGCTGGTCGACGCCATGGTCCGGGACGGTCTCTGGGAAGTCTACAACGACTTTCACATGGGAGTGGGAGCGGAGATGATCGCCGCCCGTTTCGGCATTGGCCGCGACGAGCAGGACGCCTTCGCTGTCGAGTCGCACCGCCGCGCCGCCCGGGCCACCTCCGAGGGGCACTTTCGCGAGGAGATTCTCCCCGTGGAAATTCCAGCGGTCAAAAAGGGCGCATCCCCTCGGCTGCTCGACGCTGACGAGTCCATCCGTCCGGAGACGAACGTCGAGATTCTGGCCCGTCTCAAACCTGCCTTCAAGGAAAACGGCACAGTGACCGCCGGCAATGCCCCGGGCGTCAGCGACGGTGCCGCGGCCGTGGTGGTGATGAGCGCCGAGCGGGCCGCCCGGCTGGGACGGACGCCTCTGGCCATCGTCCGCGCCCAGGCCACCAGCGGCGTCGAGCCGGAGTGGTTCGGCCTGGCCCCCATCGAAGCGGTGCGCAAGGTGGCGGCCAAAGCCGGGTGGCCGCTTGAAAGCGTGGAGCTGTTCGAGTTGAACGAGGCCTTCAGCGTCCAGGCACTGGCCGTGAATCGCGAACTGGACCTGGACCCGGAAAAGGTCAACGTGCAGGGCGGCGCCGTTGCCATCGGCCATCCCATCGGGGCCAGCGGCGCGCGCGTACTGATCACGCTGCTCTACGCGCTGAAGCGGCTGGGCAAACGGCGGGGCATCGCCGCGCTTTGCCTGGGAGGCGGCAACGCCGTGGCGCTGGCAGTGGAGCGCTGCGACTGATGCGGTTCTGCCGTGGTTCGAGAGCTCCACGATAGACGCTTTCTTTTCACAAAGGAAAGGCCAACTTCCTTGTTTCCGCACTTCCGCGTGAAGAGTCAGATTGCGCAAAAGGGAGTTGGCCCGTTCGCGGCCGCGCATTGCCTGGCCGCGGATGCGGCACGGCTGGCTCAATCACAGACCAACAGATCCTCCGGGAAGTCCTCTGCATCTTCAGAGAAACCCCCATCCGGCTCCGCATCGCCGGCCAGGCGTGCGAGGAAAAAGGCGTCCACCTCGGCCAGCACCTCGGCTCCGGTCCGCGCGTGGTAGATGGCTGCTCGCAGCTTGGCCCCGCCCGGCACGCCGTGGGTAAACCAGGTGGCGAACTGCTTCATCTTGCCGGAGACGTCGCCGAGGCGCGCCCCGCGGGGCAGATCTTTGGTGGCCTCGGCCTCGTCCAGCAGCATCTGGAAGTAGGCGCGGATCATCCGGTAACGGTCGCCGAGGGTGGGCCGGTCGTAGCTTCCGGTGGCCGTGTACTGGGCGATCTGGCGGAAGATCCAGGGGTTAGAAGGTGCGGCGCGGCCGATCATCACGGCGTCGCAGCCGGTCTGGGCCACCATCGCGGCGGCGTCTTCAGGGGTGCGGATGTCGCCGTTGCCGACGACCGGAATCTTCACCTCCCGCTTTACCCGCGCAATCCACTCCCAGCGCGCCTGGCCGCTATAGCCCTGCTCGCGCGTGCGGGCGTGCAGGGCCAGCGCGTCGAGCCCCTCGGCCTCGGCCATCCGCGCCAACTCCACGCAGACAATTTCGGCGTCGTTCCAGCCCAGCCGGAACTTGACGGTAAAGGGGATCGAGACGGCGCGGCGCACGGCGCGGAAGATCTCCCCGATGCGGGGCAGGTCGCGCAGCAATCCGGAGCCGCCGTTCGAGCCGACCACGCGCTTGGCCGGACAGCCCAGATTCAGGTCCACCAGGTCGAAGCCGGTCTCTTCGACGATGCGCGCCGCGTCGGCCAGAGTCTCCGGATTCGCACCAAACAACTGCGCCCCGATGGGGTGTTCGTCGTCGTAGAAGGTCAGGTAGCGGTGGCGCTTGGTCTCGCGCATCCGCGAGAGCCCGTCGGCCGAGGTGAACTCGGTCATCAGCAGCCCGCAGCCGGAGTGTTGATTGCTCACCGCGGCATCCACTCGGCTTGATTCCAGCTCTTCGGCCGCCGATCCCTGGCTGCTGAAGAGACTGGCATGGCGGATGAAACGGCGGAAGACGGTGTCGGTGACTCCGGCCATGGGCGCCAGCACCGTGGCCGGAGCCACCTGCACCGAACCCAGGCGCACCGTGGCCGGAACGCACACCCCGGCGGGAAGTTCGTGCTCGACCGGATTGTCCCAGTGCTTCTTCACGGTGAATCCCCGGCGCGACATCCACAGGTTCCAGTTTCCGGCATTTTGCCCGAAGCCGGTGCGCCCGCCAGGCTGGCCGGGGTGGGCAGAATGACCTCTGTTGCTGTGCCGGCCAAGACGCGGCAGATGAGCTTCTTCCGGCAGAAGCCGCCGGCCCGGGGGGAAAAGCCTGCGATGCGAGGTCTTCTTTTCCCCAATCCTTTCGCGGCTGAGCGGCGGTAATCTCTGCCGTGAAAGAGATTCGACGAAAAGGCCCCCGCTGCGGCGGAGGCCTTTCGATCCGTCAGCTTGCGGCCGGGCTTACTTGGCGGCTGCCTTGGAAGTTTCGCTCTTGGCATATTTGCGGCGGAAGCGCTCGACGCGGCCAGCCGTATCGACCAGGCGCTGCTTGCCGGTAAAGAACGGATGGCAAGCCGAGCAGATTTCCACGTGGATATCGCCCTTGTGGGTCGAACGGGTCTCAAAGTTGTTTCCGCAGGCGCAAACCACGCGCACCGCAGCGTAATTGGGATGAATTTTTTCCTTGGGCATCGCTGAAGACAGACCTTTCCTGCAACTCTCCTTTTTTATTGTAGGGGGATTTGAGCGGTTTCGCAATCACAGGAAAACTGGCGCGGGCGACGGCGCCGGGTTGCGCCATGGGGCCCGGGATCGAAAAACGACGGGCTGTCTGCCGGTGGCAGACAGCCCGCGAGAGGTTCATGGACAAGCCGCGTTGCCTACTGTTGCAGGATGGTCATATTCGCCGAACTGCTGCCGTCGTCCATGCAGATGGAATTCGTCGCGGAGACAACGACGCAGGTAGTGCCACCGCCTCCTGTGCCCAAAAGCGAGTAGGAGCCGTAGGTGCTGGAGAGCACGCTATAGCTCAGGCCGCTCTGCGCCGTATCCCAACTGAACTCTCCCTGACCGGCGTTGGTAATGTTGCCGCTGATGCTGCCGGTGCCGGCAAGGGCCAGCTCGCCCACGGAATCGTTCGTGTTCGCCTGCATGGGAGGTAATTTGCCAATCATGTAAGCGCCGGCCAGCCCTGCAT
>JBMFHN010000173.1:0-5145 GCA_049976805.1 Occallatibacter sp.
GTCTCCTTGACCATTTCCCGGAGCGATTCAGCTTCGAAGGTGCATGAGCGCAGATACGCCGAAACGGTCATTCCCGCTTCGGCGGCGCGGCAGTGCAACTGCGCGTATTCGCCTTTGCTCATGCGAATGGTGATGCTGGCATCCTTCACATCGCGATCCGGATGCGCGGCCGGAAGACGTCCGGTTTTTGACTCTGTTCCCGCGGAAGGCTCGGGCCCTGCGCCGGAATCCTGCCCCGCGGCGGGAAGATCTGCCGTGTGCGTGGAGATGGCCGGCGCATTCTGCGGGGACTTTTTCGGGCGGCTGAGCGGAGAGTCAGAGGACTCGGCCGCCGGCAGATCATCGCCACTGGGCGGGCGATAGCGAGCGTGCGTGCGCAGGGCGCGCTCGTAGCTGAGGCTGAGAACGTCGTCGTCAAGATCGTCATCGTTCCAGGCGGGCGCTGGCTTTCGCCCGGCGGGCTGAGACCGCTCGCTGGAGCTTTCAGGGTTGAGCGCGGGCGCCGCCAGCGCCGCCAGCAGACCTGCAAAGTCAGCCGAGTTCGAAGAAATCGGGGTGGCGGTGGACTGCTGCATGGGGAAGAGCATATCGCACGGCCGGAGGGTTGGCGTGAGCAGTTCCGCCTGCGAAATCGGGGATGGATTCCAGATCAGAACGATTCTCTTGCCTGTCCCAATTTGAAATGCCCGAAGAGGGCCTCCGCTGCCGCCCGGCGAACCATCGCGCGCGAAGAAGATTTCTTCAGCGGCGCTCCAGCCGGGTTCTTCTTCCGGGCGGACGGCAAAGCCTCTTGCGCACCTGTTCGCGCTTTCCGCCGGGGCCGGGAGAGCGGTCCAGAGAAGTTGGAAGACAAAGCAGATTCTCTCCTGCATCGGGATCATGAAACTCCACAGGGTCAGATTTCCATGGATTTGTCGAGCTCGGAATCGGGAAGGATGCGGCCCGGCAGGCGCAACAATTGAGTGACCGCTTCGGCGCTCATCGGACGGGCGAAAAGGTAGCCCTGGCCGAAGCGGCAGCCCATCTGGCGCAGCAGACGGTATTGTTCGCGGGTCTCGATTCCCTCGGCCACCACGTCCATGCCCAGCACGCGGGCCAGTTCGATCATGGTGCGCACAATCTGCAGCGGCTGGTCTCCCTCGCCCATGCGGCCAATAAATGAGCCGTCGATCTTGAGCACGTCAAAGGGAAAGGAATGAAGGTGGTTGAGGGAGCTGAACCCGGTGCCGAAGTCGTCCATCAGCAGGGAGACACCCAAACGGCGAAGACTGCCAAAGACATCGAGAGCGGTGTGCAGGTTGGGGATCAGACTGGATTCGGTCATCTCCAGTCCGAGCTGCCGGCTGGAGATTCCGGATTGAACCAGCAGGGCCTCGACGTGGTCAGCCAGACCTTCGCGCGAAAACTGGCGGGCGGAGAGATTGACGCATACCCGCAGCGAGCCATGGCGGATATCTTCCTGGCACCACCGCTGAATCTGGTTGCAGACCTCGGCCATTTCCCAGTCGCCGATGGGCAGAATCAGTCCGCTCTCTTCGGCCAGTGGGATGAAGTCCTTGGGCAGAATGAGCCCCCGCTCGGGATGGGACCAGCGAATCAGGGCCTCCAGACCAACGATTCTGCGCGTGGCCAGATCGATCTCCGGCTGGTAATGGAGCAGGAACTGGCCCCGGTCAAGCGCCTGGCGAAGATCGGTCAGGCGTACCCAGCTCCCGTGGGTTTCCCGGGCGGCCGTTGAGGCATGCACCCGGTGTGGCCTGGGCCCGTTCCTGCGGGCGGCTTTGCGCAGCCGCCGCAGTTCCAGCTGGCTGGCGGCCAGCTCGGCCAGACCCTCCAGCGTGCGCAGTTCATCCGGGGTCAGCCCGGCGCGCGGCTGGCGGCCGTAGATGCACAGCAGCCCAAGCATCATTCCCTCGGACGAGCGCACGGGAACGCCGGCGAAGAACTTCGCACGGAGGAGTTTTGGGCTCAGCAGCATCTCTTCCAACTCAGGGAATCCGGAGATATCGGAGATGACGGTGGGGCCGTCCCGGGCGAGCACCAGATCGAAGATGGAGTTCTTGCGCGGCAACTCGCGAAGCTGCTGGCCCCAATGCGACTTGATCCAGACGCGGCTTTTGTCGGCGAAACTGATTCCAGCCCAATCCGCCTGGAAGTGGGCGGCGGCCAGCCGGGTGATGGCATCGTATGCGGGCTCGGGAGGAGTGTCTAGAATCCCGGTGGAGGCAAGCACGGACAACCGTGTATCTTCCTGCTGCCGATCGATTTCAATCGTCTCCAGCTCTGACTGTGGCATTCTGACTCCCGGTTCGCGCGACTCTTCCCAGCGTGAGTGTCCTCGCAGGCGTCTGCCCCCTTTTCGTCCGGCTACGGAGCGCAGATGGAACCGGATCTTTCGGGCCGTCCTCACAGGGTACTCACGGTCACGCTTCTGGAGCGGTCATGGATTCCGCTTCCTTTGCATATCCTGTCTCTTTTTATCGGAAGAAAAAGCTCTCGGATGAGATTACTGTGGGGCATGTGGAATTGAGTACCGATCACGCATAAAAGGATCGATTTCTCTGCACGACTGCTGTAGTGTGTCGCATTGCGGAACGAATACGGTTCGTTTTCTGCCGCTGTGATCGCCGCAGAGGCAGTCTGGACCCGCCGGAGCGGCAGCCCGGAGCCGTCCTAGCGCTCTCCCGCGACGGAGATGCGCAAAGATCGCAGAAAGTGAAGATCATTCTGGGTGAAGGGAGGTTCGGCGCCGTCCTGCCCCGTGGCGGTTGCGACCTCCTCGTTCTCACTGGAGGTGATTTCGTTCAGGCCGATCGTGGCCTCGAGCATCAGCAGCACATCGAAGCCTTGCTTGCGGATATCCTTCACCACGCCGGCAATCTGCTCGCTTTCCATGACCGACTCATGGATGGCTTCGCCCAATTGCTCAATCAATTCGCGCAGACGGGATGTCACAGGCACCTCCAAAGGCAGCGGCCGAAACTTGCGCGGCACGGGGAGCGTTATGGGATCTTCTTACCTTACTTCCACCGCGCGCCGGAAGCAACCGCCATCTACCGCTTTTCGGCAAGGAAAACGGCTCCTCCACCGCTTCTACCATCATACCGAAGGAGCCGCAGGGAATCCTGCCGGCCGCTGGGGATAGAGGGCACACGCATGCGGCGGTTCTGAGCGGAGCCGGCGGCTGGGATGAGATCGAGCGCTCCGGCAGGGGCAGGAAGGCGCGGTTGAAGGGCCTTCGCGCGTTGCCGCACGGGATTCCGTCGCACGATCCATTCCATCGCGTTTTTCAGGCACCGGAGCCGGCGGATTTGAAGAAGGGGTCTTCTTGCCCGAGTGAAGGCGGCGGCGCGGTGGAAGGCGGACGAGGTGGTGGCCGGCCTGAGCTTGCAGGAGCACGCCGCCGAGAGCTTCTCTCGAAAAAGCCGCATCGTCCTGCCAGGGAATGTAAGCCCATTCGATGCTACAATCAATGCAGGTGGCGGCAGTAGTTCAGTGGCAGAACGCCTGACTGTGGCTCAGGATGTCGTGGGTTCGATCCCCACCCGCCGCCCCATAATAGGATCAATAGCTTAGACATTTTTAGCCGCCTCCGCGCGCTCATCTTCGCGTGCCATAACGTGCAATGGCTGTTGTGATGTTGCCCAATATCGAGGGCAAATCATGGCTCTGCAGCTTTACCGCCGCCACCGCAAGGAGTGCGAGGCCGGGCATCCGGAAGACTCCCGCAGCGGAGAGTTCGAGTAAGGGCGCAGAGGCAGGAAACACTGCGCCTGCCTCATCCACGCTTCAGGTTCGATCGCCGGCAAGTTCGGACGCAGGTCGACCGGGGAAAGGAAATGGGATGAAGCACATGCCGTTGTCACCGGATGGCTGACGGCGGGATCCTGGCCCTCCGACCAACCCCATGCCGAGCCGGAGCCGCCTCTGGCGCCCGACCCACCTCCTGCCCGGACCACAATCAGCGAAGCGCTGGAGGCGTATCTGGCCCAACGTGAAAGCCGCGACATCAAGGGATCTACCCTGGCTGAATACAAAACGCTTACCAATCAACTCGGGGCCTATTACAACGAAAAAGGCTACAACTACATCGACCAGCTTGGCGTTATCGACATGGACAGCTTTTACGGGTCTTGGAAAGACGGCAAGAAAGGGAAGGCCAAGAAGCTCGAGCGCCTGAAGAGCTTCGTGTTGTTTTGCAGAAAACGGAAATGGCTGGCCGAGGACATCGCCGAGGATTTGAAAGCGCCGCCAAACGCCTCGGCGCTGAGCCCCAAGGCACCCTTTGATGATGAAGAACTCGAACGGATTTACGCGGCTTGCGACAAGATAGGCTCCCCGACCAAGCCGGGTCCCGGATGCCGCAACTGGGGCGGGGAGGACGTCAAGGATTTCATTTATCTGTCCATTTACACCGGTCTGCGCATCTCCGACGTAGCCATGTTCGACATCTCGAAAAGGCTCAAGGGCAATGACGTCTATCTCAGAATGCATAAAACCGAGAATCCTCTCTATACCTGGGTACTGGATTGGCTCGTTGCCCGCCTGCGGGCGCGCGAGAAGGTCTATGGCCCGCTGATCTTCAGGTGTGGCGAAACAGGAAATGCTAAGCAGTTATGCGTGAGCGCTATCTGAACCCCATCTTGTATGGCTGGGCGACGATGCGCATCCTTATAGCATCTTTGACTTCACGCTCAGCCGTGGCCGCGACGGACCGAAGTATTTCCTGAAGGATTACATCCAAGTGCTTCTGGCCGACGGCTACCGAGGTTATAACGGTGTGGTGGCCGGGAACTCCGGAGTCCCCGGCGCGCGGGCTTTGCGCGCTGGGGTGGAACGGCATCGCGCGCGCCGGCTGCCGGGCGCACGTGCGCAGGAAGATCGTCGACGCGGAAAAGACGGCGCCCGAGATGGCGCGGGAGGCGATCGCGATGGTGCGCTCGCTCGATGCGGTCGAAAGGCAGGTCCGTAACTCATCCGTCGAAGAGCGTCTGCGGACGCGCCAGGAGCAATCGGCGCCTTTGTTGGCCGTGTTGCGGGATAAGTTCCTCGCCTGGAAGGAGCAGTTAGGGCTCGCGCATAATTAGATTGCACAATCACCATTTTTCGATACTGATGCAGCATTCCCTACAACTCCTGCGAGGC
>JBMFHN010000174.1:0-5116 GCA_049976805.1 Occallatibacter sp.
CCATCTCCGCTTCGAAGCGGGCCGCCGCCGTGATCCCCGCGCCCCAGCGCGCGCCGCTCAAAGGAGGATCTCCCTTCCTGCCGGGCTCATGAATGCGTCGATCATGCGCTTCCAGAATACCCTGCCCGAAGCGCCGGGGCGAGCCGGGCCGGGTGCCGCGCACTCGGCACACGGGCTGCAAAAATTCTCAGAAGCTTTCGAGCACATCGGCCACCAGTTGCCGCGCGAAATCCCGCGAAAGCCGATCGATGGCCGCCGGATTTTCCTCGAAAAAACTTGGCAGGTCGGTCGTGGACTCGTACTGCTGGCGAAAAACGTAGTTCTTGTTCTGGTAAAGGATTTTCCCGTCCCGCGCGGTCAGCGTGACCGAGGCCACGATTGTGAGGAGGTAACTGGACGACTGCTGGGTCGAAGTGTTGTAGGTTAGCGGCACCTCGGTCTGCTTGAGGATCGTGCCGCGCAACACGGCGTCGGCCTCCGGGTCCGCGTAGGGCACCACCCGCAACCGGGTGCGCGCGTTGAACTCGCGAATCACCGCCTGGGTCATCACCGTCTCGGTGCGATAGGCTTCGGTGCGCGTGGCGAACTCCGGCACAGCAAGCGTCTGCACATCGGCGGGAAGATGGGTGGCGGCGCCCAGCGTGTGGTAGCCGCAGCCGGAGAGCCCGGGCAGAAAAAAGGCAAGCAAGACGAGCGAAAACCGGCGCATAACTCATCTTAGCGCGCCGCGCAGGCGCTTCGTTGTGCGCGATCCGCGCACTGCGAAGGGCAGCGGGGAGCAGAAACAAGGTTCTTGTCCCCGGGGCGAAAAGCGTCGATTGGTTCCTTGCCGCAACGTCTACACCCAGGCGGTAGCCAGCATTCCCGCCTCTGCCGCGGACAGCTCAAGACCGTCGGCGCGCTGCCGGAAATAGAGGCTGTTGAGTTGTTCCCGGTTTCTCTGTTCGAAGCGCCGAAACCCGGCTCGCTTCAACTCCTCCTCCAGTTGTTCGGGTGAGAAGAAGATCCGGAAAGGTTCTCCGAACCTGGCGGCTCGCTGGGCGATCCGGGCGAAGACCGCGCGGCGCGGCGGGCTGAACCGCTCCGGCGAGAGCACGTAATCGAAGCTCACAGCCGTTCCGGCCGGCAGGTGGGTGATCGTGCCGAGGGTGGCGCGAAAGGCGTCCATCGTGAGGAACGGCACCACCCCCAGCCAGCTGAAGAACGCCATCTGGCCGGCATCGAATCCTGCCCCGGTGAGCGCCTCGGTCAGCCTCCGGCGCTCCAAGTCCAGCGCAATGAAGGTCAGGCCTGGAGGCTCGGCAATGCCCGCCTCGCCGAGCATCGTCCGTTTACCCGCCTGGGTAGCGGGAAAGTCCACTTCGAAGACCCGCAGCGACGGAAAGGGATTGCGATAGGCGAAGGTGTCCAGCCCGGCGCCAAGAATCACGTACTGCCCAGCTCCGGCCGCAACGGCCGCGGCCAGCTGGTCTTCGGCGTAGCGGCTGCGCACCGCGACGAAAGCGCGAAAATCCCGCGCCACACGGTGCATGGCGCGCTCCATCTGGCGGGGGAACCGGTCGCCGACCAGCCGCACCGCCAGGGGATCGTCCAGCACCGGAGGGTGATCCATCAACTGGTGCGCGGCGCGCCGGATGGCCACTCCCAGGGCGGTTGCGCTGGCCCGTCCGGTCTCCATCGTTCCAGTTTAAAGCCGAAGCGGAGCCGCTCGGTTCCCCGAAACCGTCACGCTCCCGTCAACGCGAACCCGGGGAACCGCGATCCTGCCAAAAAGCTCGATGGAGCACGGTCTCTCCGGTTCCGCGCCGAATCCGGGCAGGGATCGCCGAGGGCGATGCCCCTCGTCGCGTACCATCGAGCTATGAGCTGGATTGGATGGGCGCTGCTTTCCGCCATCTTTGCCGCCGCCACGGCCCTGCTGGCCAAAGTCGGCGTGGCGCATGTGGATTCAAATCTCGCCATGGCGTTACGCACCACGGTGGTGCTGGCCTTTGCCTGGGGCATCACGCTGGCGCTGGGCAAACACGGTGAAATTCGCTCTCTCGACCGCCGCACCTGCCTGTTTCTGACGCTTTCCGGGATGGCCACCGGTCTCTCCTGGCTGTGCTATTTCCGCGCCTTGCAGTTGGGACCGGCTTCGCGCGTGGCTCCGCTGGACAAGCTCAGCGTGCCTCTGGTGATGCTCTTCGCCTGGCTGTTGCTGGGAGAAAAGCTGACCGCTCCGGCCCTGGCGGGTGGACTGCTGATTACCGCCGGGGCCATGGTCATCGCGCTGGCCTGACCGGCCGCAAACCGGCCGCCCGGCTTTCCTATACTCGAAAGAGCGGGAATGCGGCATGAATCGGCCCGGCCGGACGGTCTGACAAGAAAGGCCCGCAGGGCGCTGCCGCTCACCGTGAGATCAGCCCATGACCTTCGCGACACAAGCCCGATTCTCGACCGTTCCCGCTCTCCCGTCGCGGCGCATCGCGCTTACCGGCTTCATGGGCGCGGGCAAATCGACCGTTGGCCGGCGGCTCGCCGAGCGCCTGGAATGGCAGTTCATCGACGTGGACGAGGCGATCGAAGCCGCGGCCGGCATGACCATTGCGGAGATCTTCGCCCAGGACGGCGAGGCGGCTTTTCGTGAGATGGAGCGAGCGGCCATCGCCCGAATGGCGGCAGACGATGCAACCGTGCTGGCCCTGGGCGGCGGCGCCATCGAGGATCCCGCAACGCGCACGCTGCTGCTCACGACTCCGGAGACGCTGCTGGTGCATCTGGAGATCAGGCTCGAAACTGCCCTTGCCCGCTGCCGCTGCGGCAATTCGGTCCGTCCCCTGCTCGCCGATCCGGTCAGCCTTGCCAGCCGCTACCAGCAGCGCCTGCCGCTCTACCGCATGGCGCACATGACCCTTTCCGTCGATGCGCTCTCCCCGGGGGAAATCGTGCAGGCCATCCTGCGCTCCGCCCGTCTGGGAAGCGGAAAATAGAGCGGGGACCGGAAGCCCATCTCCCGGTCCCCGCTCCACTCTGTTTTCGCGGAAATCGCGCGATTTTTACCCCAGGATCGGAATCCCCGCGATCCGCTTCTGCCACTCCGCGGGACCGGTCAGGTGAACGCTGGTGCCCTTCGCGTCCACGGCCACCGTCACTGGCATGTCGCGCACATCGAACTCGTAGATCGCCTCCATGCCCAGGTCGGCGAAGGCCACCACGCGCGCGCCGTGAATCGCCTTGGCGACAAGGTAGGCCGCGCCCCCCACGGCCATCAGATAAACCGCGCCAAACTCCTTGATGGCCTCGATCGCCGCCGGTCCCCGCTCGGCCTTGCCCACCATGCCCAGCAATCCGGTTTCGGCCAGCATCCGGCGGGTGTACTTGTCCATGCGTGTGGCGGTCGTTGGACCCGCCGGCCCCATGACCTCTTCGCGCACCGGGTCCACCGGGCCGACGTAGTAGATGAACCGCCCGCGGAAATCCACCGGCAGCTTTTCGCCCCGGTCGAGCATCTCGGTCATGCGCTGGTGGGCGGCATCCCGGCCGGTCAGCAGCTTGCCGGTCAACAGCAGCACCTCGCCGGGCTTCCAGGTCGCGGCCTCTTCGCGCGTCACCGTGTCCAGATTCACCCGTCGCGCCGTGGAAACGTCGTGCGTGAGCTTGGGCCAGTTGTCCAGATTGGGCGGATCGAGGAAGACCGGCCCGGAGCCGTCCAGCACAAAGTGCGCATGGCGCGTGGCGGCGCAGTTGGGAATCATGGCTACCGGGAGGTTGGCCGCGTGGGTCGGGTAGTCGCGCACCTTCACGTCCAGCACGGTCGTCAGCCCGCCCAGGCCCTGCGCGCCGATCCCCAGCCGGTTCACCTTGTCGTAGAGCTCCAGGCGCAACTCCTCGGCGCGGTTCTTTGCTCCGCGCGCTTTCAGATCCTGAATGTCGATCGGGTCCATCAGCGACTGCTTGGCCATCAGCATCGCCTTTTCCGCCGTGCCGCCGATTCCGATGCCCAGCATTCCCGGCGGACACCAGCCGGCCCCCATCGTGGGCACGGTCTTCAGCACCCACTCGACGATCGAATCGGAGGGATTCAGCATGATGAATTTGCTTTTGGCCTCGGAGCCCCCGCCTTTGGCCGCTACCGTCACCTCGACCGTCGCGCCCCGGACCAGCTCGACCGAGACCACCGCGGGCGTGTTGTCTTTGGTGTTCCTGCGCGCGCCGGCCGGATCGGCCAGGATCGAGGCCCGCAGCTTGTTGTCCGGATCCAGGTAGGCCCGCCGCACGCCCTCATCGACCAGTTCCTGCAGCTCCTTCGGCGCTTCGCCCGGACCGGGCTCGAAGCGCACGTCCATGCCGATCTTGAGAAAAGCCGTCACGATCCCCGTGTCCTGGCAGATGGGCCGGTGTCCTTCGGCGCACATGCGGCTATTGATGAGAATCTGCGCCATGGCGTCCTTGGCCGCCGGCGACTCCTCGCGCTCGTAGGCCCTGGCCAGGCTCGTAATGTAATCCACCGGGTGGTAATAGCTGATGTACTGCAGTGCCGCCGCAACGCTGGTAACAAAATCTTCCTGTCGGATGATGGTCATGAAGGCTCTCCTCTGCTGCTCTCAGGATACCGCCGAGCGAAGCCGGGGGAACGTGCGTCAGAGCACGTTTCCGCACCAGCCGACGGGAAAGCCGGGGGAAACTGAAACCTGTTGTGGAATGTTCCGTATTTTATAGGATTTAAAAGCGCTTCAAGGAAATTGTCCTGCCTTGCGGGCGGCGCCATCTTCGCGGCCGGGCCCCGGCGGCGCCGCTTCGCCTCCGGGGCCAGAGATCTTTCCACCGCCTCCATTCCACGGGTCCGTCGCTAGAACCCGGCCTGAACCGCGTCCGATTGCGCCCGCGCCAGCTGAAGCTGGGCGACCTCGACCGGCTCGCCATAGTGAGCGGCCACCATCGCGACCGCCTGCTTTCGGTTCAGGTACGGCCGCACCTGGCTGATCTTGATGTGGCTTTCAATCACCATCTGCTGGACAGCCGCCTTGCTGGAGATCGTTGTCACCAGAGCCAGAATTGTATTCAGGATGGTTGCGACGGCGTTGATGACGTTCAACGCCTGTTTCTGGCTGGCCGGGTTGACAATCCGGGCCGC
>JBMFHN010000175.1:0-5069 GCA_049976805.1 Occallatibacter sp.
GCAGCGAGCGAATGGCGATGCAGGAGTCCAGATTGCCGCTGAAATCGGCATAGAGCACCGCGCCGCCGTAGGTTCCGCGCCGCGCCGGTTCCAGCTCCTCGATGATCTCCATGGCCCGCACCTTGGGCGCGCCGCTGAGCGTGCCGGCGGGGAAGCAGGCGCGCAGGGCATCGACAGCGGTCAGATCCGGGCGCAGCTGGCCCTCGATCGAGCTGACAATGTGCATCACGTGGGAGTAGCGTTCGACGAACATCAGCCGGTCGACCTTCACCGAGCCGAACCGGCTGACCCGGCCGACATCGTTGCGGCCCAGATCGACCAGCATCACGTGCTCGGCGCGCTCCTTCTCGTCGGTGATCATCTCCTCGGCCAGCGCCGCGTCCTCGGCCTCCGTGGCTCCGCGCGGGCGCGTGCCGGCGATGGGCCGGTACTCGACCTTGCCCTGATGCACGCGGACCAGCAACTCGGGCGAGGAGCCGGCCAGCTCGAGACGTTCCGCCCCCGTTGATTTTTTGGCCGGGGAGTTCAGAAGTCTTGCCGCTTTTGCGCCCAGCGGCGCATCTGGGGCAAAACGCAGGAAGTACATGTAAGGGCTGGGGTTGACGGTGCGCAGGGCGCGATAAATCTGGAAGCTGTCGGCCTCGGGCTCCAGGTCGAAACGCTGCGAAAGGACGGTCTGAAAGACGTCGCCCGCTGCAATGTACTCCTTGGCGCGTTCGACGGCGGCCAGGAACTCCTTTTTCGCCGTGCGGTGGCGCACTTCGAGCTTGCCTTTGGCGCTCCGGGATTCGAGGCGGGGCAACGGGCGGCTGAGCCGCCTTTCCATCCGGTCGAGCCGGGCGACCGCCTTTTCGTAGGCTTCAGCAGGCTTGCTGCGGGTCAGATCCGCCATGATCACCAGCCAGATTTCCTTGCGCACGTGGTCAAAGGCCAACACCTGGTCGAAGAAGAGCAGACAGGCGTCGGGAACGCCCAGTTCGTCTTTGGCGCGCGCGGGCAGCCGCTCGATCTGGCGAACGGCATCGTAGGCAAAGAAGCCGACCGCGCCGGCCGTGAATGGCGGCAACCCCTGAAGACGGGCCGGTTTGTGGCCGCCGAGGGCGCGGCGCAGCACGGCGAAGATGTCGTCGTCGATCCGGACCACTTTTCTGCCTTCGGTGATGGTGATTGCGCGGCCCCGGGCCACGATCCGCTTGAACGGCTCGGTGCCGATGAAGGTGTAGCGGCCCACCTGTTCGCCGTTCTCGACCGACTCGAGCAGAAAACACTCCGGCTGGTCCCAGGCGGCGCGCAGAAAGGCGGAAACCGGCGTCTCCAGGTCGGCTGCGAGGGTGCGGCAGACGGGAACCAGCGTGTGTTCCCGGGCGAGCGCCAGGAATTCCTTGCGGCTGGGCTGAACGGAACGGATGGAGGCTTTCACAGGCTCAGTGTAATTGCTCCGGCGTTGGAGAGAGAGGATTCCTGATGATCCGGCTCGCGATTTGTGCAGATCGCGGCCCCGCCCCGCCTCCGGAATGGGAAATTCGGATGGCAGGCAGCGCGGCATTCCTTTGGTCCGGGCTTGACGAGTCTGCCGGCCCGACCTAGACTCTCCTAGGTTTGGCCTTGCGGGCTGCGGTCCGCAGGGAATCCATCCGGCCGCCGGACCCCTTTTCCGGACGCCGGATGATGAGCGCTTCGCCGATGCGGAGCATACCCTGCCGCGCCTCTGGCTGCGGCTGCCGAGTTCGCTCCCCGAATTCGCCGGCCGGCGGCAGGCAACCGGAATGTGGAGATGAAGTATGGCGTCGGTATCTCTTGAGCAAGAGATCAATCCCTGGGAAGCCCAGGCGGCCCGATTCGATTTTGCCGCGCGGAAGCTGAATCTGGAAGAAGGCCTGTGGAAGTTGTTGCGCACGCCCGCGCGCGAAGTCATTGTGCATTTTCCCGTTACCATGGACGATGGCCGGATTGAGATGTTTACCGGCTTTCGCGTGCAGCACTCGATTGCCCGCGGTCCGGGCAAGGGCGGCATCCGTTACTCGCCCGAAGTGACCTTGGACGAGGTGCGCGCGCTGGCCAGCTGGATGACCTGGAAGTGCGCCGTGGTGAACATTCCCTTCGGCGGCGCCAAGGGCGGAGTCATTTGCGATCCGAAAAAGATGAGCCGGGGCGAGCTGGAGCGCATGACCCGGCGCTACACCTCGGAGATCATCGACTTTATCGGGCCGGAAAAGGATGTTCCCGCGCCCGATATGAACACCGACGAGCAGACCATGGCCTGGATCATGGACACCTACTCGATGCACGAGGGACACACGGTGACCAGCGTGGTCACCGGCAAGCCGCTGAATATCGGCGGCTCGCGCGGCCGCATCGAGGCCACCGGGCGCGGCGTGCTGGTGATCTGCGACGAGAGTCTGCGCTATCTGAAGATGCCCGTCGAGGGTTGCCGGGTGGTGATCCAGGGCTTCGGCAACGTTGGCTCGAACGCGGCGCGCCTGCTGATGGAGCGCGGCTACAAGATTGTTGGCGTCGCCGAGTTGGACGGCGGGCTGGCCAACCCCAATGGCATCGACATTCGCCAGTTGATGGAGTACAAACGTCGCAACGGCACCCTGCTCGGCTTCCGCGGGGCCGAGGCCATGCCCAGCGAGGAGTTGCTGCTCTCGGAATGCGAAATCCTCATCCCCGCCGCCAAGGAGAACGTGATCACCAGCCGGAACGCGGACAAGCTGAAGGCGAAGGTGGTCGTCGAAGGCGCCAACGGACCCACCACGGCCGTGGCCGACGACATTCTGGCCGAGAAGCGCATCTTCGTTGTGCCCGACATCCTGTCCAACGCCGGCGGCGTCACGGCCAGTTACTTCGAGTGGGTGCAGGACCGGCAGGGCTACTTCTGGAAGGAATCAGTTGTCATCGAGCAGCTGGAAGCCATTCTGCGCGAAAGCTTTGAAGACGTGGTCCGCTACGCCGAAGCGCATAACGTCAACAACCGCATCGCCGCCTATATGCTGGCCATTGACCGGGTGGCCTATACCATCAAGCAGCGCGGCATCTATGCGTGAACCGCCACCGCTCCCGGGTGGAGCGGCAATGGCAGCGGGAGGGATCTCCGGCCCTCCCGCTTTTTCTTCCGCGCGCGAGGGAAAATCCGAGGCTTTGGGCGCGAGGTCTTTCCGCAGTGCAATAATGGAGCGACACCGGGAACGATTCCACAGCGGAGAGCAAATGGCATGAATCTGCCCAACTCCCTCACGATGAGCCGGATCGTCATGATCCCGCTGGTGCTGTGGTTTCTCTCTTCCCACGCTCCCTGGATAGGAAACCACGGCGAACAGGAGATTCTGGCCTCGCTTCTGTTCATTCTGGCCTCGCTCACCGACACTCTGGACGGTTATCTGGCCCGCAAGCGCCGTCAGATCACCACCATGGGCATGTTGCTGGATCCCATCGCCGACAAGATTATGGTGGCCGCCGCGCTGATTGCCCTGGTCGCGTACAACCCACAGGTCGTCAAGGTCTGGATCGTGGTGGTGATCATCGGACGCGAGTTTCTGATCAGCGGTTTGCGCGCCGTGGCCTCCTCGGCGGGCTTTACCATCCAGGCCAGCGATCTGGGCAAGCTGAAGACCGTGGTCCAGATTGTCTGCGTGGTTTCGGCCATCCTGGCTCATCACTGGTATCAATGGCAGTTCGGTTTCCTGATCGTTCCGGTCGAGTGGATCGCCGTGGCTTCCCTCTATTTCGCGATGGCAGTCTCGGCGATTTCGGCGATCGACTATTTCGTGGGCTTCTGGAAGCAGATTGACCTGGCCAGCGAAAACAGCCGTCAGTCGTTTGTGCTCACCCGCCGCAAAAGTCCCACCACGCCGACCGGCGCGCAATGACCGGAAAGCCGGCAACGGCGCGGCACCGCTTGCAGGCCGCGGCAGGGCTTTCTTTTTCTCCTGTCGCGGAACCGACGCGGAAAAGCTTCACAAATCCGGGCAATGACGGTCCGGAAAGGCTGTGATTTCAGCTTTTCGCATTCAAAATAGCCTCCTCCCGGCGCGGCGCTCATGGCGCGCCTGCGCCAGCCGGCCGTCCTTCCAGACGCCACGATGTGCCATCTGCCGCCGTGCGGCAATTTATACTAGAGCTTCCTCATGAAACGATCCTGCCTTCTTTTGCCGGGTGTTTTCGGGTTGATTCTGGCTGCGATTCTGGCCTGGCTGCAACCCCAGCTTCTGGCTCAGCCTTTGGTTGCGTCTCCGGTACCACTGGTGCTCTCCGGCGGCACGGTGATCGACGTGACCGGATGGGGCGATTCGGCAAAAGACATCCAGGATGCGGTCGTGATCGTGCGGGGCGGACGCATCAGCGACGTCGGCCTGCGCGCAATGACGCCCATTCCGAAGGACGCCCTGGTCATCGATTGTACAGGCAAGTTCCTGATTCCAGGACTGATCGACGGCTTTGCAGGAATGAACAGCCAGGGGCAGGCCAATGCCTATCTTTACATGGGCGTGACCACGGTGGTCGCCGTCAGCGACTCCCGCCGCGGCTTTGTCGACTTTGGCGCTTTTCCCAGTCCGCACCTCTACCCGCTCGACTCGGTCGGCTCGACCGACAACTGGAGCCGGCTGGCCCAACGCCCTGAATGGGCCGTCAAGCTCAGGGAAGGCATCCGTCCGGCGGAGCTGAGTCCCGGGGACACATTCAAGCAACTGAACGAAACCGCGCGGCTGGGCACGCGCGCCGTCTGGCTCGGCCCCGACCTGACGGCAGCCAATGTGCAGTGGATCATCGCCCGCGCCCACCAGTTGGGGCTGGCTACCTATGGGGAGTTCGTCGCCACTCCATACGAGGTGGCGATCGAGGCCGGCGTGGACGCGCTGGTGCACATGGGCCGCTATGAGCTGGGCGTCATCCCCGACGAACTGCAGCGACCGTTGGTGGAAAATTTTACCGGTCCAGCCGCCGCCACCGCTTACGGCTACGCTCAGCGCCTGCCCCCCACCAATCCACATCTGCTTGCTTACGCACGCTTTATCGCCCACCATCACGCCGCGCTCGTGCCCACCTTCAGCATTCACTATGCGCAGCTT
>JBMFHN010000176.1:0-5046 GCA_049976805.1 Occallatibacter sp.
CCCTCCGTAGGCGGACAGATTCCGCGCATCGATGTTATAGGGCGTGGAAGCCCCGATTTTATTGGGCTCCCGAATATCTGCGCGATCGGCTTGATTGACGGGGCTGTCAAGAGTAGTCTGATTTGCATTGCTCACCATTTGGGTGACCTCTGAGAATTGGTTCGCGAAGCTCGCAACTTCGCGTCCCTACTGTTGTAAAACAGAATTCTCAGGGGTTGCCAAATGGCCGTGTGCATAGTTCAGGTACCAAAGCCTGTACTGAGCTGATGCCGCCTTTACACCGACTGCCGCCGAATCCGTAAACAGGTCTCGCTCCGGCTGATCCTGGAGGTAAGGCACGCCCCCAGTTTTGACAGTACTTTGAGTTTTTAACGATGCGTCATCGTACGGTTCGCTTTCGCTCATCTTCTCAGTACGTACCTGACATCTTTACAGATGCCTTTTCCCGAGTCGTTCACCACCACGCCATTTCAAGCGCAGCAGCACCCGGTAGTTTGAAGCCTGCTTCTGCAAGCCGACTCCGGGGGGCCATCCCCCATCTTCAGTACAGCATCGCAAGCTCTCGCTTGCCTTCGTGACACACTGCCTTCAAAATCAACCTGCCTGACGTCTCTCAAATCAGAGCACAATCGCGTGATCGCCCTCCACCGTGGCACGGGCTTGGATGCTCCCCGGGCACCGAAATGCCGCGCTTGCGTTTCGAGCTTCGCCGCGAAGAATTACTTTCACAGGAACGACGATGTAGAATGAAATCAATCAGGATGAGCGGGAGGAAAGGATGGCGCATACGGTTTTCTGCGTCCGCTACAAGAAGGAGATGGAGGGGTTGGACGAACCGCCCTTCGATTCGGAGTTTGGCCAGAAGATTTACAAGAACGTCTCCAAGGAGGCGTGGAGCGAGTGGATCGACCGGCAAAGAATGCTGCTGAACGAATACCGGCTTCAACCATGGACCCCACAGGCGCAGCAGTTCCTGGTCGAGCAGATGGAGGAGTTCTTTTTTGGCGGCGGCACGGCTCTGCCCAAGGACTTTGTTCCTCCGCAGTCCGCGCTGTAGGCTGTTTCTCCGTTGCAGCGATCTTCGTTCTCCGGTCATTTCCCGGAAGGCTCCGGTTCCGAATCGCGCGAAACGCCGTTGACCGGAAATACTGCAAGGCTGTTTCCAGCAATCTGCTCACCGGCAGTTGCGCTCAAGCCGGCCCAATCCACGACGGCGCGCAGTTATCGCAACGGAAGCACATGAGGCGCAGGAACGACTTCCTTCGAAGTCCTTTTCCTGGGCGCATGGCCGCGACGGCGCTGGGCGGTTGCCCACAGCATTTTGCAGTGAACGCCGCGGTGGAATGCCCCGGCGCCTCGGATACCTGCCTGTGCGTGGTTACTTTTCCCGTGCGACGACAAACTCCGGCACCCAGAGCAGGGCGCGCTTGAACTCGGAGTCGGGCAAGGAAGCAAGGGCCTGTCGGCTCTGTTCGGCGTAGCGGTCGGCGCTGGCCATGGCGTACTCCACCGAGCCGTTCCTGGCCAGAATCTGCTGGATCTGTTCGCGGCTGACGCGTTCGAAGCTGCGGTCTTCAAGGACGCGGTGAATGGCCCGGCGATCGACGGCTGTGCCGTGGTCGGCCGAGTGGACGACCGGCAGTGTGGCCTTGCCTTCGCGCAGGTCGCTGGCCACGGGCTTGCCGAGCACCTCTTCGGTCGCCGTCAGGTCGAGCACGTCATCCACAATCTGAAAAGCCAGACCGACAGCCCGGCCATAGGCGGCCAGGCTGGCCTCCTGCTCCTCGGTTGCGCCGGCCAGCACCGCGCCCAGGCGCATGGAGACCGAGAAGAGGCAGGCAGTCTTGCGATAGATCAGGTCGAAGTACTCGGCCTCGCTGACGGCCCGCCCCAGTTTCTGGATCTGCAGCAGTTCGCCCTCGACCATCTGCTGGGTGAGGCCGATCAGCAGGTCGAGCACGCGCAGGCTCTTCTCTTCGAGCGCCACCTTGAAGGCCTGCATGTAGAGCCAGTCGCCGGCCAGAACACATTTTTCGTTGCCCCAGGTGGTGTTGGCCGAGGGACGTCCGCGGCGCACGTCCGCGCCATCGATGATGTCGTCGTGGACCAGCGTGGCGGTGTGAACCATCTCGACGACTGCTCCCAGACGAATGGCGCCAGTGCCGGAGTAGCCCAGCGCGTGCGCGGCCAGCAGCAACAGTGTCGGGCGAATGCGCTTGCCGCCGCCTCCGCGCAGGTATTCGGCGATTTCCGTGATGGTGCTTACGCAGGAGTCGGCACCACGGCCCAATTCCTGCTCGATGGCCGCGAGATCGTCCCGCAGCAGATCGAAGACTTCTTTTGCCGTCGCTATCGCCAATGTGCTCAACGCTCTCCGGTTTCTGTGTTTTCTTTCCCGGGTGGCCGCCATGCCCGGCTTGCTCGGCTGCGCGTGAAATCCGGCGCGCAACAGACTCAGTTGGTGCGGTAGTTGGTGAACTGCAGATCCAGGCCCAGATCCTTCGCGCGCAGCAGCGCGATGATGGCCTGCAACTCGTCACGGTCCTTGCTCGACACTCTCACGGTATCGCCCTGGATGCTGACCTGCGCTTTCTTTTTCGCATCTTTGACCAGGCGGACAATTTCCTTTGCTTTTTCAGTGGGAATTCCCTGCTGCAGGTTGATTTTCTGGCGAACGCTTTTACCCGCGGCCGGCTCCAGCTTGCCATAAACCAGATTTTTCAGCGGGACGCCGCGCTTGACCAGTTTCTGGCCAAGAATCTCCTTGATCGATTCCAGATGGTACTCGCCGTCAGAGGCAAGCTGAATGGCATCGTTGCCCTCGAGGGCCACTTCCGAGTGGGAGTCCTTCAGGTCAAAGCGCTGGCGGATCTCCTTGATCGCCTGGTCGACGGCATTGCGCACCTCCTGGAGGTCTACCCTGCTGACCACATCGAACGAATTCTCCTGAGCCATCTTTTCCGAATCCTCAAAAGAGGCTGAATGCCTCTACCAGTTTCCCACGTTTTCCCCGGGTGCCGAGCGGAAAGCCTGCGGCGACGGACGAGCAGCGCCGGCGCCCGAGCTCTCGCCTTGCAAAAAAGCCACCTTCCGAATCTTATCCATTCCGCGCGGATTGGGGAAATCCTCCCATCAGGCGGTGAAAGTTTTTTGTCGTGGCAGCGGCGATTTCCTGTTCTTCAACGGCCAGCAATCCGGCCAGAACCCGGGCGGTTTCGCCCACCCAGGCCGGCTCGTTGCGCTGGCCGCGATGGGGCACGGGCGCCAGCCAGGGTGCGTCCGTCTCGACCAACACTCCGTCCATGGGCAGCCGCGCGGCCACATCGCGCAGCGACTGGGCTTTCGCATAGGTCAGATTGCCGGCAAAAGAGACAAGAAATCCGAGGTCAAGCGCACGCGCTGCCTGCCGATAGCCGCCGCTGAAGCAGTGCATCACGCCACCCAGGCCGGTTGCCCGCCAATGTTCTTCGAGGATCACGAAAAGATCCTCCCAGGCGTCAGTCATTCCGTCCGCCCACTCCAGCGGTGAAGAATCGCCGCCGGAAACCCCGCTTTCCCCGGGCCGGCAATGGATGAGAATCGGCCGCTTGCGGGCGGCGGCCACCTCCAGCTGACGAATGAAGGCCGCGCGCTGAACGTCGTGTGGGGCGCCCTCGTGGTAGTAGTCGAGGCCAATCTCGCCGCAGGCGATGACCTCCGGCTGAGCAAGCAGATCATCGAGCCGGGCGAGAACTCCGTCATCGATCTCCGGCGTTGCATGCGGATAGACGCCGACGCTGGCGTAAAGACGGGGAAGGCCGGAGTTTGTCGCGCTCTGATCGGACAGTGCATTGAACTGGCGGCAGAGATCGAACGCCTGGTGCATCTGGGCCGGTCCGTCGCCAATGCCGATCGACAGGATCTCGTCAACGCCGGCCTGATAGGCGCGGCGCAGCATCGCCTCACGGTCCTGTGCATAGCGCGGGCTGTCAAGATGGGCATGGGAATCGATCAGCATTCGGGAAACCCCACCTGATGGAAACTTCGCGCCGGCCGCCGGAGAAAGGCGGCTGGCGCGGCCCTGCATTCTGGCGGAAACCCGGCAGGCCTACTTCAGCCGGGCTCCCAGCGGTACCTCTTCAAGAAATCCGGCCAGCACCGGCGCGCCGTCGGGGAGCGAAGCGGCCAGTAACATGCCGTTCGACTCAAGGCCGCGCATCTTGCGTGGAGCCAGATTGGCCACGATCACGATCTTGCGCCCGACGAGCTTTTCGGGTTCGTAGTACTGCGCGATGCCGGCCAGAATCTGCCTTTTTTCGTAACCCAGATCAACCTCGAGGCGCAGCAGTTTGTCGGCCTTGGGAATGCGCTCGGCGACCAGTACCTGGGCCACGCGCAGATCGACCTTGACGAAATCGTCGATGGTGATGAACTGCTTGTCCGCCTCGGCCTGCTCCGCCGGCGCCGCCTGCGATGGAAGCAATTGCGGCTGCGCCGTCTGTTGGGGGGCGGAGTGCGGATCGGCTGCCGTGCGGGCCTCGGGCTCGGCGGGCACAACAGGCGCGGGAGCGGCTGTTGCCGCGGCGGAAGCTGCGGTTTGTGGAACGGGCGTCGGTATTGTCTCTTTCATGTTTTTCTTCTCCGCCTTGTTCTGGGGTTCGTCGGCCGGTGCCTTGGCGGCTGGGTGCGATGGTGCCTTTGCTGCATCCGAGGCGGGCAGGCGCGGGCCTCCGGCAGCTTCAATCACCGATTGGTTGTTTTCTTCCTCGATCGCAACCATGCGCGCGACAGCATCCTTTTCTGCGCGGGGAAACAGCGGCGCGGGCTCGCCGAACTTCGTTCCCGGCTGCAATCCGCCCCAGGCGATCCGGGTCAGAGATGCGTCGTGTGCCGCATCGGCAATCTCGCCCTGACCCAGTTGCCGCCAGACCCTGGCGGCGGCGTCGGGCATGACCGGGTAAACGAGCGCGGTGACGATGCGGATGGCCTCGGCGGCCGTGGCCAGCACGCGGGCCTGGAGCGCGGTGTGCTCCTCGTCGCTTCGGCCTTCCGGCTTTTTCCAGGGCG
>JBMFHN010000177.1:0-4926 GCA_049976805.1 Occallatibacter sp.
CGATGACCGACTCCATGCGCCGGGCCATCGGCGAGACCGAACGGCGGCGGGCGATCCAGCGCGCCTACAACGAGGAGCACGGCATTACGCCCCGGTCGATCGTCAGCCAGGTGGAGATGGGGCTGGCGGAGATTCTCAAGGCCGAGTACGGCGAGGTGGCCGAGGAAGCAGTGGAAGGCCTGCCGGCGTTTGCCTCCCAGGACGAGCTGGACGCGTACATCGTGAAACTGGAGACCCAGATGCGCGAGGCAGCGAAAAAGTTCGAGTTCGAGCAGGCGGCCCGGCTGCGCGACAGCATCAAGGAATTGCGCGAGAAGGAATTTTTCTTCGGCTGAGTGATTGACGACATCTGAATCTTCGATTTTTCTGCCGTTCCAGCGTTTGGATCGCAGGCGCAGGGAGCTGAAAAGAAAGCTTCGCTGCGCTTTTCCGGCGCAGAACCGCTGGGAGGCAGTCCTTCCCGCGAAGTGTGAGTTGGATCACACAAAAATGGCCTATGATGGGTGCAGAATAACTCCGTAGGCATGCCGCCGAGGCTGCCGGCTCGCATGCGAAAATCGAGAGGGAGACTGAATGGCAGCCCTGGGTAGTTTTGCTCTTCTCATCGCTCTGGCCTTAGCCGCTTACAATCTGCTGGCAGGTGCCCTGGCGCTTCGGTTGATGGCCACCGGGCGTCCGTCGCGCGTTTCTCCCGGAAGGCTGGCCGATACGGCCCGCAGGGCCGGAATCGCCGGGTTTGCGGCTGTCTCGGCCGCCGTTTTTGCGCTGGTCTGGTCGGTTTTCACCAACGACTTTTCTCTGACGTATATTCTCGAGCACTCGAACCGCGCCTTGCCCGCCGCCTACAAGTTTGCCGCGCTCTGGGCCGGGCAGGAAGGCTCGCTGCTGTTCTGGGCGTGGCTGCTGGCCATGTATGGCTTCATCCTGCGGCTGACGCATAAAAAGGACGTGAAGCTCTACGCTTACGCGGGCGTGATCCTGGCTGCGATCCAGGTCTTCTTTTTAGCGGTATTGTGTTTTGCCGCCCCGCCGTTCGCACTTTACCAGGGCCCGGTTCCAGCCGACGGCAACGGCCTCAATCCACTGCTCCAGTATCCGGAGATGGTGATTCATCCACCGATGCTCTATCTGGGTTATGTGGGCTTTTCGGTGCCCTTCGCCTTCGCCCTGGGTGCGCTGATCATGCGTTACCCGGGCGAAAAGTGGATCAAGATCACCCGCGTCTGGACCATGGTGACCTGGATGTTCCTCACGGTTGGCATCTTTCTGGGCATGCACTGGGCTTACGCCGTGCTCGGCTGGGGCGGTTACTGGGGCTGGGATCCGGTGGAGAACGCCAGCGTGCTGCCCTGGCTGACAGGGACCGCCTTTCTGCATTCGGTGATGATGCAGGAGCGGAAGGGCATGATGAAGAGCTGGAACATCCTGCTCATCTTCGCCACCTTTCTGCTCACCCTGCTGGGCACGACGCTGACCCGCGGCGGACTTGTCAGTTCGGTCCACGCCTTTGCCGAGTCTTCGATCGCCACCTGGTTCCTGACCTTCATGGTCATCGTGATGGCCGTCTGCCTCTTTGTTTACTTTCTCCGGCGCGATCACCTGCAGAGCGAGCAGGAGGTGGAATCGCTGGTCAGCCGGGAATCCAGTTTCCTGTTCAACAGTCTGGTTTTGCTGGCGGCCTGTTTCGTGATTCTCTGGGGCACGCTGTTCCCCATCCTCTCGGAATATCTTTCGGGCAACAAGGTTACGGTGGGCGCTCCCTGGTATAACACGGTTGCCGTGCCCATCGGCGTCTTTCTGCTGTTTCTGACCGGAGTTGGCCCCCTGCTGCCGTGGCGGGCAACCTCGTTGAAGAGCATTCGCCGCAATTTTGTGCTGCCGGTGACGGCTCTCTGGGCCACGGTCATCGTCTGCCTGGCAGCCGGTCTGCGGCCCTGGCATCACGGAGTCTTGGATCGCGGCGGCTTTTACGCGCTGGTGACCTTCGCTCTCGCGGCAGCCGTGCTGACCGCGATTGTGTCAGAGTTCATGCGCGGAGCCCTCGTCATTGCCCGGCAAAACGGCCGAAATTTCCTTTTTTCAATGATCCAGCTCATTCGTCGCAACAAGCGCCGCTATGGGGGCTACTTCGTTCATATCGGAGTGGTCATTGTGATGGTTGGCTTTGCTGGCGCGGCTTTCAACCGGAACGTGGAAAAGGAAATGCCCTTGTACGGGACCATCTCCATTGGTCCCTATACGCTCGAAAACGTTGGATTTACGCAGGACTCGAACCCGCAGTACGAATCCGAGTATGCGCTGCTGAACGTCACCGAGAACGGCCGAAAACTCTTCCAGATGACCCCGGAGCGGCGGGTGTATCTGGCCAGCGAGCAACCGGAGACGATGGTGGCCATCCATTCGGTTCCGGAGTGGGACCTCTACGTGGTCTACGAGGGCGCGAATCCGGATACCGGTCAGCCGATCATCAAGGCGTTTCTGAACCCGCTGGTCAGCTGGATCTGGGCCGGGTTGATGCTGATGGTCTTCGGCACTCTGGTGTCGCTGATTCCCAGCCGCGTGCCCGCGACGCAAACAGGAGGTCAACCATGAGTGTATCCGCGCTTTCGTCCGCAGGGATGAAATGGTTGCAGGCGGGAGCACTGGCGGTGGCCGTTTGTTTTTCGCTGGGCTCGACCAGTTCCGGACCGCGTTTTTATGATCTGGGCCACCGGCTGATGTGTACCTGCGGCTGCGCCGAACTGCTGGGCGAATGCAATCATGTGGGTTGCACGGAATCCACCCAGGAGAACGCGGAACTGAAGGCTTATCTCGCCGAGGGGCTGAGCGACCAGCAGATTCTGAATGCTTTTGCCGCCAAATACGGGACCGTCGTGCTGGCCGCTCCGCCCAGCAAGGGGTTCGATCTGGTGGCCTGGATTGCTCCGTTTGCGGTTTTTGCTGCGGGACTGCTGGGCACGATTCTGCTGGTTCGCAGATGGGCGGGTTCATCCGGAGACAAGTTCCGGACCGCATCCCGGCCTTCTGACCCAGCCATGGATGCGCTGCGGGAAAAGATTCGCCGGGAGACGGACACCCGCAACGAGGGAGGTTTTTAAGCAATGACGCAAACCCAGGGCATGATCGCCGGGCTGATGTTGCTGGTTGTACTGTTGATTTATACCTTTTGGCCGGAGCATGTCCTGGCCAGCCAGCAGGAAAAGACCCGTCTTGAATATCTGCTGGAACGCAAGGAGCAGCTTTACGAAAATCTGCGCGACCTGAACTTCGAATTCCGCGCCGGGAAGTATCCTGAAGAGGATTTTGCCGTTCAGCGGGAGCACCTCGAAATCGAGGCGGCGAAGTTGCTGGCCGAGATCGAACAACTGCAGGGAATATGAGATTTCACGATGGCCCTTGCCCGGAGCGGAGATGAGGATTTTGCCGTGCGGCCTGTTCTTCAAGCCGCCCGTCAGCTCCCTGGATTCATCGAACCAAAGCGTACAGAGGATTCGTTTACGACCATGAAATCGATCGGCTTTGTTTTTCATACTCTTGCTGCGAGCCTGCTCTTTGCGGGTGCGCTGGCACAGGCGCAGCAAATCACCGGCACGGTGACCGACAAGACCACGGGCAAGCCCGCGGCAGGCGATACCGTGGTGCTGGTCAATCCGCAGGCTGCGATGGGCGAGGTGGCTCGCGCGACCACCGATGCTCACGGCCATTACTTGCTGAACGCTCCGGGCGCAGGCAGCTATCTTGTGCGCGTGACACACCAGGGTGCGCCCTACTTTATTGCCGCGCCGCAGGGCAATGCGCCGGGCGATATTCCGGTTTATGACGTGGCCGCCAAAGTCACCGGTGTGTACTGCGAAGCCGATGTCATGGAAATGGAGAGTGTCAACGGCCAGTTGCACGTCGTCGAAAGGTTCTTCGTGCACAACACCAGCATGCCGCCGAAAACCCAGTGGAGCACGCATTCTTTCGAGGTGGTTCTCCCTCCGGACGCTCTTCTGGAGGATGCGGCCGCGCAACGGCCCAGCGGACTGCCCACCGCGCTCAAGATGGATCCTGACGGTCCCAAGGGGCATTATGCCTTCAACTTTCCCATCGAGCCCGACAATGGGCAGAAAAGCACGCTCTTCCAGTTCAGCTACGCCGTTCCTTACAGCAGCCATACATTCACCTTTCACATCCAGGAGACGCTGCCCACAGAGAGCGTGGGTGTGCTGCTGCCCAAAAGCATGAAACTGGTCTCCGGCCCAGGCCCCGTCTTTCAGTCGGTTCCGGAAGATCCCTCCGTGCAGACCTTCGTGGCCAAGAACGCGGTTCCCGGCAAGATTCTTGCATTTACTGTGACGGGAACGGGCGCCTTGCCCGACGAAAGCCAAAGCAGCGGGCAGGGTGACCAATCGCAAGGAGCAGCCAGCAACCAGCCGGGCGGCGGCCTGGGGACGCCCATTGGCACGCCTGACCCTCTGAGCAGATACAAATGGTTTATTCTGGGCGGGTTAGCGCTGTTACTGGCGGGCTCGGCCGGGGTGTTACTGCGCAAGCCGGCCGCCGCTGCGGTGACCGGACCCGCCTATGCGGCTTCTCCCGCGGTCCCGGCGACGTCTATTCCCATGGCGGGGGCTGCGGCGCAGACCGGGGCCACGGGCCAGAACCCGGCTCTGATGAATGCGCTCAAAGACGAGCTGTTCGCAATCGAAAGCGAGCGGCTGGCCGGGACGCTGGGGGCAGAGGAGTATGAGGAGCTCAAGGCGGCGCTGGACAAGGTGCTGCAGAGGGCGCTGAAACGTAAGGCATGAGCCGCTCTTGCCGGTCTTCAGAGCCGAGCGCGGCCACTCCAGCGTCTTTTTCGTGATGCCGCGCGGGAGGCTGTTGCCGGGCAAAACCGGGGATCCTTTCAAGGCTTCCCGCACCGCCGCTCGCGCCGGAACGCGG
>JBMFHN010000178.1:0-4868 GCA_049976805.1 Occallatibacter sp.
GGGGGGGGGGCGGGTTGGCTGTTGGGTCGTGTGCGCGGCACCGGCGCGCAGCCGCGGCTTGAACTTCTGGAGCGGATCGCTCTGGCTCCACGCCAGTCGCTGGCTCTGGTTGAGGCCGAGGGACGGCGCTTTCTGGTGGCCACTTCCTCCGAGGGCGCGCCGGCTTTTTATCCGCTCGATGAGCGCCCGGGCCGGGAGGGCGACCGGCGGTCTCCGGGCGGCCGGACCGCAAACGGGCGGAGCCTGCCGCCGGCGCGTTCCCTTGCGAGGCTCTCATGGTAGCTTTGAGAGCTGGGCTCGGCCTGGCGGCGTCGGCTTCCGTTCCCTTGCTGCCCGATCTGAATGCCCACCTCTCCGCCTCGAATTCAACGCCGTGGACCATTCTTCTGGTCCTGACGCTGATCACCCTGCTGCCCGCCATTCTGATGGCCGCCACGCCCATGGTGCGGCTGCTGGTGGTTTTCCACTTCCTGCGCCAGGCGCTGGGCACGCAGACGGCCCCGTCGAACCCCACGCTGATGGGCCTGGCCCTGATGATGACCTGGTTTCTGATGACCCCGGTGCTCAACCAGGTCGACCAGCAGGCAGTCGAGCCCTATCGCACGGGGCAGATCAGCGGATGGCAGGCCATCGACCGGGGCGCCCAGCCGGTCAAGCATTTCATGCTGCGCTACGCGCGCGAAAAGGATCTGGCGCTGTTTACCGCCGCCGGCCAGATACCCCGTCCCGACAAGCCGGATGATCTGCCGATGCGGGTGGTGGTGCCGGCCTACATACTCTCGGAGTTGAAGGCCGGATTCGCCATCGGCGCGGTTCTGTTTCTGCCGTTTCTGTTGATCGACATGGTCACGGCGGCGATCACCACCTCGATCGGCATGTTCCAGTTGCCGCCCGTGGTGGTTTCAACGCCATTGAAGATTCTGCTGTTTGTGATGGTGGATGGCTGGAATCTGCTGGCTCGCTCGCTTTTGAGGAGTTTTTGAGGAGGAGGCGAAGATGACGCCCGACCAGGTTGCCGAACTGCTGCGCCAGCTGATGCGAGAGGCCATGATCCTCTCCGCGCCTCTGCTGATTGTGGCTGCCGCGTTGAGTTTTGTTCTGAGCCTGTTCCAGACCCTGACCAGCCTGCAGGACCAGACGCTGAGCACGGTGCCCCGGCTGGCGGCCGTCGCCCTGGTTCTGCTGGTTGGCATGCCCTGGTTTTTAGCCAGGATGACCAACTACACCATTGTGCTGCTGAGCGATCTGCGCCGCTACCTGGGATGAGCAAGCCCCGTGCGGCGGGAAGGCTGGGAGGGGTCAGCCGCCGAGCGATGACTGCGCCGGGAGCAGCGGTCAGGATGCAAACGACGAGGGCGCGGGCGATGGAGCCTGAGCGCCGGGAAAAACGGAGTGGGCGGCCGGTGGATCTGGCCGGAACTGCAGGAAGCGCCGGCGGCAGCAAGCCGGCCATGGGCCGATGAAGGGAAGAAACCGCGTATGCCGCAGGGAAACGCAATCGAATGGAGCCATTTTCTCTCCGCCATGGTGCTGGTCCTGATCCGGATCAGCGGAATGGTGGTTTTTGCTCCCTTCTTTTCCTCCGCGGCGCTGCCCCTGCGCGCCAAGGCGGTTTTTGTGGGCGCGGTCGCCTTTCTGCTGGCTCCGCTGGTGGCTGCGCTGCCCGAGGCCCGGGTGACACTCGGGTTTTCAGCCATTCTGGGCGAACTGGCCGTGGGGCTGGTCTATGGGCTTTCGCTGGCGCTGCTGAACGAGATGCTGATCTTTGCCGGCCAGATCATCGGTATGCAGTTCAGCTTTTCGCTGGTCAACCTTCTGGATCCGTCCTCTTCGATTCAGACGCCGCTGTTGGGCGAACTGTTCCAGTTGATGGGCACGCTGGTGGTGATTGGGGCCGGGCTGGACCGGATTCTGCTCGATTCGATGGTGCGCAGTTTCCGCGCCGCCCCCCTGGGTGAATTTGCGCTGGCGCCGGCCTCGGCTCTGGAGATCGTGAGCGTTTCGTCCGGCATCTTTCTGGCCGCCCTCGAGCTGGCGGCGCCGGTGCTGGCCGCCACCCTGCTGGTCGAGGTTTCCATCGCCCTGCTCGGCAAGCTCAGCCCTCAACTGCCGGTCATGAGCCTGAGTGTGCCGTTGAAGACGCTGACCGGCATGATTCTGCTCACCGGGTCGCTGGCCCTCTGGCCGCGCTTCATCGAGGCGCGCTTCAACGGGTTGCTCGATCTGGCCCAGCGGCTGATCGCCGGGCCGCACGCGGGCCCGGGTTGGGGAGGATAGCCGATGCCCGGAGAGCGCACCGAACAGGCCACCCAGCACCGCCGCGAGAAGGCGCGCAAGGAAGGCGACATCCTGCACAGCCGCGAGCTGTCGGCTGCGGCAGGAACCCTGGCCGGGATCACCATGCTGGGCGTGCTCGGCAGCCGGATGCTGGCGGTTTGGCAGAACGGTTTTGTGGCTTTTCTCGATCTGGGCAATTCCGCTCACTGGGAGAGTTCGCAGATCCAGCCGACGGCCTACGCGCTGCGCCGGCTGGTGATCGCGGCGCTCGGGCCCCCGGGGCTGATGATGGCCGTCGCGGCCGCCGGTTCCCTGGGCGTGGGGATTCTGCAAACCGGCGGCATCAGTTTCCATGCCGGGGCGGTGGGTTTTCAGCTGGACCGCGTCAACCCGGTCTCGAATCTCAAGAACCTGTTTTCGCTGCGGGCCGCCGCCCGTCTGGGCAAGTCGCTGATTCCTGCCGCGCTGCTCGGAGTCTTTGCCGTTCAACGCATCGGCCGGCAGCTGACCCTGCCCCCTTTCTCGACGGCGCGGCTGGAGTTGCTCGGCTCGGATGTCTACGGGCTGCTGCTGGCCGCCGCATGGCTGCTCTTCGGCTGGTCGGCGATTGACTACCTGGTCGAATGGCAGAGCCGTGAATCGCGGCTGAAGATGAGCCGCGAGGATCTGCGCGACGAGTACAAGGAGACCGAGGGCAACCCGCAGATTCGCGGCCGCATCCGCAACCTGCAGCGGCAGGTGCGCCGCCGCCGGGTGAAGGCCGACGTGGCGCGGGCCGCCGTGGTGCTGACCAATCCGACCCACTATGCCGTGGCCCTGGGCTTCGACTTCGTCACCATGGAGGCGCCCAAGGTGCTGGCCAAGGGGCGGAATCTTCTGGCCGAGGAGATCAAGGCCGAGGCCCGCTGGGCGGGCGTGCCGATCATCGAGAACCCGCCGCTGGCCCGCTCGCTCTACCGCTCGGTCGAAGTGGGCTCGCCGATTCCGGTCGATCTGTACGCCGCGGTGGCGGCGATTCTGGCTTACCTCTACCGCCAGCGCGTGGAGGCCGAGATGCGGGAGCGCCGCGCCCGCGAGGCCGCCGCGCGCGCGACGGCAGAGGCCGGTTCGCCCGCCAGGCGTCCGTCTGCCGGAGCCTCACCGGATCGGGGAGGACGGCCATGAGTACGACTGCCCTGGCTGCCGGCACCCTGCCTGCGCAACCGCTCCTGCGGCGGCTGCGCGAGTATGTTCTGCCGCTGGCGGCCGTCAGCGTGATCTTCGTGATGCTGGTTCCGTTGCCGGCCGCCGGTCTGGATATTTTGCTGTCCCTTTCGATCGCCGCCTCGCTCATTGTCTTTCTATCCGCCGTGCAGATCCGCCGCGCCGTCGAACTGAGCGTCTTTCCCACCCTGCTGCTGCTGCTGACCCTCTTCCGGCTGGCGTTGAACATCGCCTCCAGCCGGCGCATTCTGTTGCACGGCCAGCAGGGTACGGGGGCGGCCGGCAAGGTCATCGAGGCCTTCGGACAGTTCGTGGTGGGCGGCAACTACGTGGTTGGATTTGTTGTCTTTCTGGCCCTGATCGCCATTCAGTTTCTGGTGGTTTCCCATGGGGCCGTGCGCACCGCCGAGGTCACCGCCCGCTTTACCCTCGACGCCCTGCCGGGCAAGCAGATGGCCATCGACGCCGACATGAACGCCGGGCTGATCGACGAGAGCGAGGCCCGCCGGCGGCGTCAGGCGATCGCCCGCGAGGCCGAGTTCTACGGGGCCATGGACGGGGCGGCGCGCTTCAACCAGCGGGACTCGCTGGCCACGATCCTGATCACCGGCATCAACATCATCGCCGGCCTGCTGATCGGTACCCTGCAACAGGGCATCGCGCTGGGTGAGGCGGCGCGCACTTACACGGTGCTGACGGTGGGCGACGGGCTGGTCACCATCATTCCCTCGCTGCTGGTTTCTGTCGCCGGGGGCATCACGCTGACCCGGGCCAACTCGGCCGGCCTGCTGGGAGGAGAGATTCGCTCCCAACTCCTGGCCAAGCCGTCCACGCTCTATCTGGCCAGCCTGGTTTCCGGCGGCATGTGTCTGATTCCGGGACTGCCCAAGCTGACCTTTCTGGCCGTTGCGGCCGGCCTGTTCCTGGGGGGGCGCCGGGTGGCAGCGCAGGCGACGGCGCCTGCGGCCGAGCCGGCCGCCCAGGAAAAGAAAAAACCCGGGGAAGCGGTCAACGCCGATCTGGCGCAGCTGCTGCGGCTTGAAGATCTGACGCTCGAGATCGGCTTTCAGTTGATTCCGCTGGTGGACGAGAAGCAGGGCGGGCAACTGCTGAGCCGGGTGCGCTCGCTGCGCCGTCATCTGTCGGCGGAGATGGGTTTTCTGGTGCCTCCGGTGCACATCAGCGACAACCTGCGCCTGAAGCCGCGCGAGTACCTGTTCTCGCTGCGCGGCATGGAGATCGGCCGCTGGCAGACCGAAGGAACGCATCTGCTGGCCGTCTCGGGCGATCCGAACCGCCGTCCGCTGCCGGGCAAAGAGGCCCGCGAGCCGGCCTTCGGAGTGCCCGCCATCTGGATCGCGCCGGCTCTGGAAGACCAGGCCATCGCC
>JBMFHN010000179.1:0-4838 GCA_049976805.1 Occallatibacter sp.
AGCATGGAAGACCCACTGGTTTGCCTCGCCGAAATCCGCGCCGCAGCCGCCCGCATCAATGGAATCGCCGTCAAAACCCCGCTGCTCGAAGCCGCCTTCCCCGGCATCTCCGGCTCTGGAACCGGCAAGCGAATCTGGCTCAAGGCCGAAAGTCTTCAACCCATCGGCGCCTTCAAGATTCGCGGCGCAGCCAACCGGATTCTGCAGCTCACCCCCGACGAGATTCGCCGCGGCGTCATCACCTATTCAAGCGGCAACCACGCCCAGGGCGTGGCCTATGCGGCGCGCGCGGTGGGAGCCCATGCGGTGATCGTGATGCCGCGGAATGCGCCGGCCATCAAGCGCGCCGGAACGCTGGCGCTCGGCGCCGAGATCGTGGACGTGGGCCTGGCTTCGAGCGAACGGCTGGAGGTGGCCGAGCGGCTGGTGGCCGAGCGCGGCTACGTGGTGGTGCCGCCCTACGACGACGAAGCGATCATCGCCGGCCAGGCAACCTGCGGGCTGGAAATCGTTGAGGCGCTGCCCGATGTGGACCTGGTGCTGGCGCCGGTCTCGGGCGGCGGACTGCTGGGCGGCGTGGCCGCGGCGGTCAAGCAGATGCAACCGCGGGCGAAGGTTTTCGGCGTCGAACCGGAGCTGGCCGGCGACACGGCGGAGAGCTTTCGCACGGGCTCGATCGTCACCTGGCCGGCCGAGCGGGTCAGCCGGACGATTGCCGACGGGCTGCGCACCCAGAGCGTGGGCGTACGCAATTTTGCCCACATTCAGGCCTTCGTGGACGGCGTCCTCACGGTGACCGAGGCGGAGATCCGGGCCGCCATGCGGGCCATCGTCTCCGCCGCGCGGCTGGTCCCGGAGCCGAGCGGCGCGGTGGCCACGGCCGCCCTGCTCTTCCACGCGGCCGAGCTGCCGGACTTCAGGAAGGCTGTGGCCATCGTCAGCGGCGGCAACGTGGCGCCGGCCTTGCTGGCCGAGGTGCTGACCGAGAAAGACGCCCTCTGAAGCGGCAGGCTCCGCACCCCGCAACGCCGGCGAGTCCCGCGGCAGAGCGCTCCGTGAATCATCAGGTTCCCCTGTCTGTATTGAGCGGCGCGCGTCGTATCGCGCGTGTTCCAATGAGAGCAGGCGCTCGGGGACTGGGTGCCGGAATGGGCCAGAAAACGTCTTCCGCGCGGAGGCTTTTTGAACGCTTACCTGCAATCCGTTCTGCTGGGCATCGTGGAGGGGTTGACCGAGTTTCTGCCCGTCAGCTCGACCGCGCACCTGCGCATCAGCGAAGCGCTGATGCGGATCGGACTGAACAACTCCGCCTGTCCGGCCGGCAACGCCGCCTGTCTCGGAGACGTCGCCTACTGGAAGATGTACACCATCGTCATCCAGCTTGGCGCGATTCTGGCACTGCTGCTGCTGTTTCTGGGGCGGATCGTCGATTTTCTGCGCACCTTCCCCCAGGGCGAGGGCGGCGAGCGCAACTGGCTAACCCATCCGCTCTCGCTGATCCTGATTGCCTTTGCCTGCACCTCGGCGCCCGCCCTGCTGCTGCGCAAGTGGAGCGAGCGGAATCTGGGCAGCCTGGAGGCCATGTCTCTGGCGCTGGTCATCGGCGGCGTCGTGATGTGGATCGTCGACGCCCGCAGCGAGCGGTTTGAGCCGGTCACCAGGCACATCGAGGAGATGAGCCTGTGGCAGGCCGTCTGGATCGGCCTCTGGCAGGCGCTTTCGGCCATCTTTCCCGGCACGTCCCGCTCGATGTCGACAATCGCCGCGGGGCAACTGGCAGGCATGGACCGGCCGTCCGCACTCGAATTCAGTTTTCTGCTCTCGCTTCCCACCATGATCGCCGCCACGGGCTGGGAGCTGATCGGGGAAATTCACTCCCGCGGCGGCGAAGCAGCCCACGTGGCGATGAACGGCGAGCGATGGATGGTCCTGCTGATCGGCGCCGCGGTTTCATTCATCGTGGCTCTGGGCGTGGTCGAGTGGTTCCTCTATTGGGTGCGCAAACATGGCTTTGCGATCTTCGCCCTGTACCGCATCCTGCTGGGTGCGGCGCTGCTGATCTGGGGTGCGAGAATTGTTGGGAGCTGAGCGGCGCGCGGCCCGGAAGAGTCAACCTGGCGCGGAAATCCGTTCTCACCGCGGGGGTCCACAGCGAGGTTCCCGGCCCCATCTTTTGCCTTGGATTCGCCCCCGCGGCGGGGATAATAAAGATTGCCTGGAGGTTTTCCTCGGTTCCGGCCGATGGTCCGCGGCAGTTTTTCAGGCCACACGATGAGACGGAGCGCATAGCATGAAGCCCATCCGCATAGTTTTATCGCCGACGCGCAGCCGATCCCTGAATATCTTTCTCGGAGTCATGCTTCTGCTGGCTGCGTTTCTCGTTTTGCTCGCGCTGGCAACGTATCATCCATCGGATCCCTCGCTCAACACCGTTGCCGACCCGGCCGCGGCCCACGCCGTGCGCAACTGGATCGGTCCTTTCGGCGCCTCGCTCAGCGATCTGCTGCTTCAGATCCTTGGAATCACTGCCTTCCTGCTACCCCTGTGGCTGGGTGAATTGGGCTGGACCTGGGTGCGCTCGCGTCCCGGCGGGCCAGCCTGGCTGCGCTGGATGGGCGTGGTGCTGGCGATCATCTTTCTCCCCGCCGTCCTGGCATTGCCTCACCGTCACTGGCTCTGGCTGCGGGCGGTGCCGGTCGAGGGCGTGGCCGGCAAGCTCATGGGAGGTGTGCTGGTCACCTATCTGAACCAGCAGGGCGCGTGGCTGGTGGCCGGCGTGCTGGCCGCCGTGGGACTCTGGTTTGCCTCGGCCCTCAACTTCTTGTCGGTGGTTGAAGGCTTTCAGAGCCGCTGGTCACAACTTCAATCCTTGAACGACCGCTGGAGCCACTGGCGCGAGCAACGAGCCGAACGCCGGCAGGCGCGGATGGCCGCCACCGGGGCGCCAACCGAGGATGAGAGCCGGAGGGAAGAGCCGCAACCGCTGATTCCGGGCATTCTGCCGGAGACCGAAACCGGACTCCGCCTTCCGGTCCCGCGCGCGGAACGGCTCGGCCTGCTGGCCCGGATCTTCCGCCGCCGCACGGCCCAGACCGACCCGGAAGACATTCCGGCCTTCCAGCGCACCCGCCTGCAGTCGGAGGAAGTGGAAGACGACGGGATCAGGACAGCGCGGCGGAGCAGCATCTGGGAACGCGCCGCAGTGGATCCCGTGGCGCGCGAAGGCAATTCCCTGCCCTTGGATCCAGTGCCTGCGGCGGCCGTTGCCAGGGCGCCGATTCCGGTTGTTCCGCAGCCACCGGCCGTTCCGGCCGCGCCGGATCGTCTGCAGCTGGTGGAAAAGCAGAACGCGAACGCGCCGGCAAGAAACACGCCTGCCGCAGATGCAAGGCGGGGAGTGGCTCCGGCGGCCGCGCCTGCCGCCGGGGAAATCGCCATTCACCTGCGTGCCGACGCCGAGCAACGCGCCGCCGTCGTCGCTCCCAAGCAGATCAGCGGCTTCAATCTTCCTCCCAGCACGCTGCTGAACCCGGGGGACGGTCCCCAGGCCATCCGCGAAGACGAATTGCGCGAAGAGGCCCGGGTCCTGGTGGAAAAATGCGCCGAGTTCGACGTGCGCGGCCAGGTGGTCCAGATCAATCCCGGACCGATGGTGACCACCTACGAGTTCAAGCCGGAAGCGGGGGTAAAGTACTCGCGTGTGACGGGTCTGGCCGACGACCTTTGTCTGGCAATGCGCGCCGAGAGCATCCTGATCGAGCGCATGGCGGGAAAAAATACCGTTGGAATTCAGGTGCCCAACCAGCGGCGCGAGATCATCCACCTGCGGGACTGCCTGGAGGCGGAGGTCTTTCACAAAGCCAAGTCACGGCTGACGATTGCCATGGGCAAGGACATCAACGGCCGCATTATCACCGCCGATCTGGCGGCCATGCCTCACGTGTTGATCGCCGGCTCAACCGGATCGGGAAAATCAGTGGCCATCAACGCCATGATCATGAGCCTGCTCTATCGCACCACGCCCGAACAGGTGAGGCTCATTCTCGTTGATCCAAAGCGTGTCGAGCTGGGCATGTATGAGGGGATTCCTCACCTGTTCACGCCCATCATCACCGAACCCAAACTGGCCGCCAACGCGCTGCGCAATGCCGTGCGCGAGATGGAGCGCCGGCTGAAGCTGCTGGCCAGTCGCAGCGTACGCAACATTGACCAGTACAACAAGCTCTTCGATGCCGCTACGCCCTCGCTCTTCGACGACGGCGAGGACCAGGAACCGCTGCCCTACATCGTCATCATCATCGATGAGCTCTCCGATCTGATGATGCTGGACCGCGCCAACGTCGAGGAATCGGTCACCCGGCTGGCACAGATGGCCCGCGCCGTGGGAATTCATCTCATTCTGGCCACCCAGCGGCCCAGTGTGGACGTCATCACTGGCCTGATCAAAGCCAACATTCCCACCCGTATCAGTTTCCGGCTGGCCACCAAGGTGGATTCGCGCACCATTCTCGACACCAACGGTTCGGAAGCCCTGCTGGGCCGCGGCGACATGCTCTTTCTGCCGCCCGGCACCAGCCGCCTGATGCGCCTGCACGCCCCCTATGTCAGCGAGAAGGAGACTGCGGCGGTCGTCGGATTCTGGAAGGATCAGGGCATGGCCGAATACGTCGAAAGCTTCCTCGAATCGCCCAAGGACGAGCGGTCCGGCACGGACGGCTCCAACGCCGACCCGGACGAAAACGATCCCCTCTTCGACGACGCTGTTCGCCTGGTCTTCGAATTCGGCAAGGCTTCGACCTCCCTGCTGCAACGCCGGTTGCGCATCGGCTACGGCCGCG
>JBMFHN010000180.1:0-4787 GCA_049976805.1 Occallatibacter sp.
GTTCAGGGTCACACTCAGCGGCTGCGCTCCACCCATGCCGCCCATCCCGCCCGTGACCACCAGCTTGCCCTTCAGCGTGCCGTCAAAGTGCTGATCGGCCAGCGCGGCGAAGGTCTGAAAGGTTCCCTGCAAAATCCCCTGCGTGCCGATGTAAATCCAGCTTCCCGCCGTCATCTGGCCGAACATCATCAGGCCCTTGCGGTCCAGTTCGTTGAAATGCTCCCAATTGGCCCACTTGCCCACCAGGTTGGAGTTGGCGATCAGCACCCGCGGCGCCATCTCGTGGGTGCGGAAGACGCCCACCGGCTTGCCGCTCTGCACCAGCAGCGTCTCCTCGCCGCCCAGCCGCTCCAGTTCGCGGACGATGGCGTGAAAACAATCCCAGTTGCGCGCCGCCTTGCCGATGCCGCCATAGACGACCAGATCCGCGGGCCGCTCGGCCACCTCCGGATCCAGGTTGTTCATCAGGCAGCGCAGCGCCGCCTCCTGCTGCCAGCCCTGGCAGCGCAACTGCGTGCCGCGGGGCGCGCGAATTGTAGGAACCGTCGTCGCCATCTTCTCCTCCCGAGCCGAGAACCGGAATCTCGCGGTCCCCAATCTTCTCATGGAGGATCGTACGCCTTGAAGCATATTAATTTGAAGCTGCAATCGACGGAGAATTTGCCTTTCCGAAGGTAAATCATCCGTTCTGTCAGCCTATCTCTGTTGATTCGAAGGCAAATCTCTCTTTCTGCCATTTCATTCCCGCTTTTCCCCGCGTCTTCCCGGCGCCCGGTTGCCGACGCGGCTCCGGACCATTATCCTTTTGCCCATGTCCAGCACGCTTGTCGAATGCGTTCCCAATTTCTCCGAAGGCCGCGACCCGGCCAAGGTCGATGCCATCGTCGAAGCCATGAAGATTCCCGGCGTCTATCTTCTCGACCGGGAGATGGATTCCGACCACATCCGCTCGGTCGTCACCCTGGCCGGTGAGCGCGAAGCCATCGCGGAAGCCGTTCTGCGCGGCGTCGGCAAGGCCGCCGAGCTGATCGACCTCAACCACCACACCGGCGCGCACCCGCGCATGGGCGCGACCGACGTGGTTCCTTTCATTCCCATCGAGGGCCTCACGATCGAAGACTGCGTCGACCTGGCCCGCCGCGTGGGCGCGGAGATCGCGCGGCGCTACGGAATTCCGGTCTATCTCTACGAGGCCGCCGCGACCCGCCCCGAGCGCCAGAACCTCGAAAACATTCGCCGCGGCCAGTTCGAGGGCATTCGCGACGAGATCGCCACCCACCCCGATCGGCGGCCCGACTTCGGCGAGCCGCGCGTGCATCCGACCGCCGGGGCGACCGTGGTGGGCGCGCGCAAGCCTCTCATCGCCTATAACATCTTCCTGAATTCCGCCGACGTCGATTTCGCCAAGAAGATCGCCAAAGCGGTGCGCTTTTCCTCGGGCGGCCTGCGCTTCGTCAAGGGAGCCGGATTCCTGGTGCGCGGCCAGGCCCAGGTTTCGATGAACCTGACCGACTTCGAGCAGACGCCGATCCACCGCGTCTTCGAATTTGTCCGCCGCGAGGCCGCCCGCTACGGCCTGGTTCCGGTCTCGAGCGAGATCGTCGGCCTGATTCCCAAACTCGCCCTCGAGCAGGCCGCCGAATGGTTTCTGCAGGTGGAGAACTTCGACTCCTCGCTGATCCTCGAAAACCGCCTGGCGGCCGTCATGAGCGGCAGGATGGCCTCTGGCGGTCCCAGCGCCAGTCTGTCCGCCGGGGTTGCCCCGTTCATCGAGCAACTGGCCGCGCCCACGGCGACCCCCGGCGGCGGCAGCGCGGCGGCAGCCTCCGCTGCGATGGCCGCAGGACTGGCTGGGATGGTGGCGTCGATGTCGCGCGGCAAGAAGGCCTACCTGCCGTACGAAAGCCAGCTCAGCGAGGCCATCGGCCGGCTCACGCCGCTGCGCGAGGAGCTGAAGACGGCCATCGACGCGGACTCCGAGGCCTATAACGTGGTGATGAAGGCCTATAAGGCGGCGAAATCCGCCGCGGAATCGAAAGACAGCGGCCGGGCCATCAACGCCGGCTTGCGCCAGGCGGCCGGCGTGCCGCTCGGCGTCGCCGAACGGGCTGCCGAGGTGGCCGGGATCGCCGCGCGACTCCGGCCGGTCACCAATCCCAACATGGCCTCCGACCTGATCACCGCCATCGCACTGGCCAAAGCCGCCATCGAAGGCGCGCTGGCCAACGTCGCCATCAACCTGGAGGCGATGAAGCCGGAATCGGCGGAAGACGAAGCCTTCGTGGCCGAAACCCGGCAGCGCGCCGCGGCGCTGAAACCGTAGATTGCGGATCTCGGCGGCCCGCACGGCCGCTGAGATTATCTCACCAGTTCCGCGGCGCGAATTGTTTCCTTGCGCACGGTCAGCCGCTCGACCAGATCGGTGCGCACCTCGTAGCCGCGGCCCGGCGTGTCGGGGACGGCAATCTCGCCCGTCGCCGAAACCGTGATCTCCGGCTCGACGATCTCCTCGGCCCAATAGCGCGCCGAGGCCGAGACGTCGCCCGGCAGGGTAAAGTTTTCGAGCGTCGAGAGGGCGATGTTGTGCGCGCGCCCGATGCCCGATTCCAGCATGCCCCCACACCAGACCGGAATGCCCCGCTCCTGGGCCACGTTGTGCACGGCGATGGCCTCGGAAAAACCGCCCACCCGGCCCAGCTTGAGGTTGATGATCCGGCAGGATTCCATCTCGATGGCCGCCAGCGCGTCGCGCCGGTTGCGGATCGGCTCGTCCAGGCAGATGGGCGTTTTCAGCCGTTTCTGCAGCATCGAGTGGTAGTAGAAATCGTCGTACCACAGGGGCTGCTCGATCATCAGCAGGTCGAAGGCGTCAAAGCCGACCAGATGGTCCGCGTCGCGCATCCGGTAGGCCGAGTTGGCGTCGCAACTCAACACGATCCCCGGCCAGCGCGTGCGCACCTTTTCGAAGACCTCCACATCCCAGCCCGGCTTGCACTTCAGCTTGATGCGCTGGTAGCCGGCCCCGAGTTCCCTTTCGATCACCGCCATCAGTTCCGGAATCGAGGATTGAATTCCCAGAGAAACGCCGCAGGGAATCGACTCCCGCACCCCGCCAATCAGCCGGGCCAGCGAAATTCCCTCGCGCTGCGCCTCCAGGTCCCAGAGGGCGTTTTCCAGCGTCGCCTTGGCCATGCGGTTGCCGCGCACCTCACGCAAGATGCGCGGACAGTCGCCGCCGTGCGCGGGCGAAGCGGCCGCCAGCGCCGGCCCCAGTTCCTGGACGATCACCGCCCAGGCGCTGTCGGTCGATTCCTCGCTGAAAAATGGCCGCTCGCCCGCCGTGCACTCGCCCCAGCCGGTCAATCCCTCGGACTGAACCTCGGCCAGCAGAATCCTCCGCTTGCGCGTCACGCCAAAGCTGGTCTCAAAGGGATGCACCAGGGGCATTTGCAGTTCGCGTAGAACGATCGCATCGATTTTCATGGATTTTGCATTCCTTGGAATTTGAAGTTCGCTTCCGTGCGGGTAACGGGGCCCAGTTCGAATACTCCATTGCCTTCCGCATCCCGGGTAAAGCCCACGACGGCCAGCCCCCGGGAAAATGCCTGTTGAAAGCGGCCGCGGTTTTCCCTCTGGACTTCAAGAGCGCGTGCGCGATCGGTCTCCGAGGCCTTCCACGCATAGATCGACGCCGGAACCACAATGCGTTGCTCGATCTTCTGCGCCCCGAGCGGGTTGCCTTCGAGAATTGCTTCCACGCGGGGCGAATCCAGATCCCACTCGGCTACCAGCCGGTCGGTCGGAAGCCCGCCCTGCAGACGGGATGTGGATACACCATAAAAATTCGCCTCGTACCGAAAGGCAACGGCTCCCAGTTTGCAGATATTGAGATAGGAGTTTTTGATCTCCAGCGGATCGAAGGTCCACTCCATGTGGCGGATACCGCGGCCGAGCGCCTCCAGCCGTTGCTCCCGCTTCAGTTGCGCGCCCAGGCCGCGGTTTCTATAGTCCTCGCGCACGGCCAGCATGTGGGAATGAAGATAAATCCGTGGCTGGCCGCCGTCTTTCCTCACGCCCGGCCACGACAGCGCGAAACCGACCAGCGATTCCGCCCCGCCGCCGATGCCGGCACCGCGAATCTCCGGATCGAAGGCGGCGATCACCTGCCCGCCGATCTGCTGCGCCAGAAAAAAGGCCTTGCGCGGAAAGACCTCGCCCGCATCGTAGCCCCAGGTTTCAGCCTGCAGACGGACACAAGCCTCCAGTTCCTCAAAACCCGAGCAGGCGCGAATCAGGATCATCGCCGCATCTCCGGATCGGGTGAGGCGAAGGACAGTTGGCGCTTCGCGCCGGCCCACAAATCCTCGAGTTCGGCCGCGGAAAGCTCTTCGAGCGGCCTGGAGGAAGCCAGCTCCATGGCCCGGAACCGTTGCCGGAAGCGCAGGTTGCAGCCGCGCAGCGCCATCTCCGCCTCCACGCCCAGATGCCGTCCCAGGTTGACCACGGTAAACAAAAGGTCTCCCAGTTCCGCCTCGACCGCCGCGGCGAGCGCCGGATCGCCGGCCTGGGTCTCGGCCTTGATCTTGGCCGCCTCCAGTTCCGCAATCTCCTCGTTCAGCTTGGAGAGCAGATCGCGCCAGTTCGTCCAGTCGAAGCCAGCCTCCCGCGCCTTGGCGCCCAGCTTGGCGGCCTCGGCCAGGGCCGGCGTCGCACGCAGCACCCCATCCAGCCGCGACGCCGGGGGTTCTTGCTCCGAAGGCGCGTCCGCCGCCTGCGATGCCTTTTCC
>JBMFHN010000181.1:0-4783 GCA_049976805.1 Occallatibacter sp.
CGATGCGCTGGGAGGCGAACGGTCCAGCCAGGGCCAGCAGTGCGTTGGGCTCGACCACGCTGTCCGAGTCCACGGTCACGAAGATCTCGCCCGTGCCCGCGCGAAAGCCGGCCGCCAGCGCCTCGCGCTTGCCGCGGTTGCTCGCCTGCCGGATGGCGTGCACGCGATCGCCATGGCGAACCACTGCCTTTTGAATGTGCTCCCAGGTGTCGTCCCGGCTGCCGTCGTCCACGACGATGATCTCCAGCCGGTCGGCCGGGTAGTTCGCGGCGGCGATCGAATCGATCGACTTGGCCACCATCGGCCCTTCGTTGTAGGCAGGAATGACGACGGTCATGCGCGGGGCATTTTCCATCGTGGCCGCTTTCAGCGGGCGGTAGGTGAACCAGAGCAGCGTGCGGAAGATGAGCAGCAGCGTTCCCATGCCCAGCAGCAGGATGCTCGGCCGCCACAGCACCGCGTTCCATCCGTGCGTTTCCGCCAGCCGGAAGAGGGGGTGAAAGAGGCGCGCGTAGACGGTCGCATAACTCAGCACGCCCAGGCCCGCGCAGATCAGCAGCTTGAGCGGAAGATCCCAGGCATCCTGAGGTGGTTCCTGCGGAAATGGAACGAAACAGGAGGTTTTTTCAATTTCTCCGTCCATGCAAATCCTTGCAACGTGAACCAGGTAACTCAAGTGCGGCAAACCGCGATGTGAGCGGAAGAATGCTTCCCGGCAAAGATGCCCTGCCGTTTTCTTGTCTGTGGCCATGATAAACGATTGGCCCCGGAGCGGGGAGAGCAAGCCGACGCCGCAGTTCCGCCGCTGCATCGTGGGACGACGGAAAAATAAAAATATTTGTTGCAACAAATAATACGCTTCGATCATCCTATTCTGCGGGAAGGATTTCGGGCGGGCGCCGGGCGCGCCGTTTTTCCTGGCTTGTTCGCCGCTCCTTTCGCGGATACAGGGACAGTTCGCAGCCGAGGCGCGGCGCCCGGATTGCGAGAACGGAAACCGGTCGATCGGCCGGCCCCGGAGGCCGGCAAGGAAAGGATACAGACAACGATGAAAAGCATTGCGCTCCTGACGGGCATTCTGGCGCTGGCGGCTCCCCTGGCCGTGGCGCAAGCCGCCACCACAACCTGGATCAGCGATCCGGCGCACAGCGAGGTCGATTTCGCCATCCAGCACTTGACGATTTCCACCGTGCACGGCCGCCTGGGCGACGTGCATGCCACGATCAGGCTCAACGCGGCCGACATCACCAAGTCGACCGTGACGGCTACGATCGGCACGGGCACGGTCGATACCGGGGTTGCGGCCCGCGATGCCGATCTGCGCAGCGCCAATTTTTTCGACGTGGCGAAGGATCCGGAGGCCACTTTCACCAGCACCAGCGTGGCCAGCAGCGCCGGCGGCCTGACGGTTCACGGGAACCTGACGCTGCACGGCGCGACGCGGCCCGTGGTGCTGGCCGTGCAAGGCCCCAACGGCCCGATTGTGAGCGTGCTGGACCATAAGGTGCATGCCGGCTACTCGGCCACGACCACGATCAGCCGCTCGGCCTTTGGCCTGGGCGCGAAGTATCCCGCCGCGCTGGTCGGTGACGAGGTAAAGCTGACGATCGACCTGGATGTCGTGAAACAATAGGGCCGGCCCGTGATGGCAAAGCTCAAACACGAAATCGCGCAGCAGCGGCCCTTCACCAGTCTGGAGGAAGAAGCTCTGCTGAACCTGCTGCGCACCGCCGACTGCTTCAGCCGCGCTCTGCAACAGAAGACGCGCGGCTGGGGCGTGACCACCACCCAGTACAACGTATTGCGCATCCTGCGCGGTGCGCACCCGGAAGGGCTGACCTGCGCGGAAATTGGCAGCCGCATGATCTCCGCCGTGCCGGACATTACCCGCCTGCTGGCGCGACTGAAGGCCCTCAAGCTCATTCGCCAGAAGCGCGATGCCGCCGACCGGCGCGTGGTCTGGACACGCATCTCCGAGGCTGGCCTCGAACTGCTGGGACGGATGGATCCGGTGATTGCCGCCGCGCCGCCGGAATTGCTGGGCGGTCTGAACCAGGCGGAACTGAACGAGCTGATCCGGCTGCTGGAGCTGGCCCGCGCCAGGGTGACCGGGGAGCAGGAGCCGTAATCGATCCCCTTTCATGCCCTCCGGAGCGGGGCATTCGGCCGGCAGCCATGCCATGCGCAGGGGCTGTCTTGTTCCTCTGGCTGGAGCGCGACAAAATCGAAACGAGGAGATGGGCGGAAAGCTCGGAGCAGGCGGGCCGCAGACAGGTTCCGGTTTTGCCACTGCGGGCGGCGCAGAGGTTTGACGGGGCCAGATGAGCAGTGATATCACTCGGGGAGAGGAGTCAGGCCTGGCGAGGGCGGCCTGGAGTGTGGGGCGCGCCCGGGCGATTTTTTATGGCGCTCGCCGGCAGTCCCGCAAGTTCCTGTCTTCCGCGGGGTTGCAACCGCGGTTCCGGTTCTGATCGATGAGCCGAAGCGCCTGAGCCCCCGGACGGAGTTTCGCTCAAGTGGATTCTGCCCGGCGTCGGCGGCCCTCGCGGGCAGGGCATTCCGGCTCAGCGCGGCGGGAACTCCGCGTTGCCGGCCGGTGGAGTCCGATTCAGCCGGCTGAACCGGCTCGGCCGCAGCATTTTAGCCAGCCCGCGCGGGCTGCGCCGGCCCGGGCTGGCAAAGCGGGTTGATTGCTGCCCTGGCCAGCCCGCGTCATTTGTTCAGTGTTGCCCTTTTCACAAGGGATTTCGAGGTCTGGAGATGGAAGTTATCCATTCTTTTGCCGGCGTTCCGGAGGAACCATTTTGACCCTTGATCGGTTTTCCAGTTGTCCGATCCTGCCATCCGAATGCGGAGAGGTTCATTCGCCGGGCAAAAGCCAGGTTGCAGGGCATGGAAAGGAGCAGGCGCGTGGGGAATCCGCGGTTGTGGCGAACCGCCCGCGGATTGGCGTGCTGGCAATACAGGGCGATTCGGCTGCGCACGCTGCGGCCCTGGACGAAGCCGGTGCCATGCCGCTGCTGGTGAAGTCCCCGCAGGAACTGAGCCCGAATGGCCAGTTTCTGGACGCGCTGGTATTTCCGGGCGGCGAATCGACCACGATGCTGCGGTTTCTCGAAAAGCAGAACTTCTTTGAAGCGCTCGAGGAGTTTTGCCGTTGCAGGCCGGTCTTCGCCACCTGCGCCGGTACGATTCTTTTGGCGCGCGAGGTGCTGAATCCCCGGCAACGCTCCCTGGGGTTGCTGGACGCCGTCGTCGAGCGAAACGCTTATGGGCGCCAGATCGACTCAGCGATTGTGACGGGCGAAACGGCGCTTGCGGGCGGACCGCTGGAGATGGTTTTCATCCGCGCGCCGCGCATTGTGCGGACGGGCGCGGGCGTCGAGGCGCTGGCCCGGCGCGACGGCTTCCCGACCCTGGTCCGCCAGAACCACATCCTGGCCGCGACCTTCCATCCGGAACTGTCGCCGGACCGGCGCGTTCACCGCTTTTTTGTCGGCATGGTCGCAGAAGCCCGGAAATAAACGCCTTTCCAGGGTCGAACGGCACAGCGCCGGACCCGTTCCGGGGCGATCGGCGAGAGTCGTTTCCGCAGGATGAATTTTTCCTGGCGAATGGGATGCATCTTGTCCAAAGGGGGAGTAATCTCATCCTCACGGAGGCTCGAATGCCCGCCATCATTGTGCACAAGCCGGAGAAGAAACGAGCCGAACCGGGCGTTGGCGGCCAGCCTCCGGTCATCCGGAGGCCTACCGGCGGCGGCGGTGACGGCGGTGGCGACGACCACGAGAAGGGTGGACGGGGCGAGCCGCGGAGGCTTCTGCTGCGGATTCGCTCCGTTGTATTCCTGGCGCTGGCGGCGGACTTGGCCGTTTTTGCGATTCTGGTGGCAATTCTTTGCGCCCGTCAGACAGGCGCACCCTCCGGTGCGGCGATCTTCCGCTCCGGACCCGGCTGGCAGGTGGGGATGCTGCCTCCCATTCTTTATCTCAATACCCTCGTCCTGCTGCTGAGCAGCCTGACCATGGAGATTGCCCGGCGCAATATCTTCCGCGAGATGGATGTGCTGGAGGAGTGGCTGGGACTGGGACGGCCCGCACTGGCGCGCACCCTGCCCTGGCTGGGAGTTACGCTGGCCCTCGGCGCGCTGTTTCTGGCCGGGCAGTGGACGGCCTGGAAACAGTTGACAGCGCTGGGCTTCAGGTTGCGTTTGTTCTCTCCGCGCGGCTCCTTCTTCTATCTTGTGACCGGCTTGCATGCCGCCCACCTGCTGCTGGGCGTGATGGCGCTCGTGGCCTGTCTGAGTCTTCTGGGCTGGTTGAAGCGCGTGGAACTGCGCCAGATCGCCGTGGACGCGACCGCCTGGTACTGGCACACGATGAGCCTGGCCTGGCTGCTGCTGCTGGGTGTGCTGGCGCTGGGGTAATCCGGAACCCGCCTGCCGCGCCCGTCCTCAGCTCACGAGAAAGAAGCGGAAGACCACCGGCGAGCCCCCATCTACCGTGACGCGCACCACATAGCCGCCCGGATTCAAATGCAGATTGTTGCCATAGTGAGTGGTTTCCAGCCCTTTTCCGGCCACGTGCATGCGCACCACCGGGAATGTTGTCCAGGCGCTTTTCCGCGGTGAAATCTGCCGGTAACGGATCGTCACATCGGCGTTTTCCACCGGTTTTCCCTTCCTCGACAGGAAAACCACCATGTGGTGATTCTGTGCTCGATGCTAAACGCGGACGATGGCGATTCAGAGCACGCTCCCGGGGTTTTGCCGTCACGTCGGCCA
>JBMFHN010000182.1:0-4712 GCA_049976805.1 Occallatibacter sp.
CGTGGACTTTGCCCTGCTGCAGCGGCTGGCCTTGCCCGTCACCACTGGCACCGTCCGCGTTCCAGGCATCAAGATCCACGAGACGCGGGTGATCCGGCTGATGGAAGTGCTCCTGCATGGCGGCAACACGGTCGGCGGCTGGACGGCCAGGCAGATCCACGATGCGGTCCTCACCACCTTCCAACTCTCTGCCAGTAGTTATGGGCTCAACCAGCTCCGCTACGACCTGCGCAAGCTAAAAGGCCATGGCCTGCTGGAGCGGGATGGGCGGCGCTACGCCTACCGCCTGACGAGCAAGGGCCTTGACGTCGCAATTCTCTTCCTGTTCTTCCACAAGCGCCTCTGCGGCCCGCTGGCCAACAGCCGCTTCCATCACAAACCCGACCCGGCCGCCATGCCCAACAGCAAACTGGAAGCCGCCTACCACAAGGCGGACAAGGCCATCGAGAACGTGATTAACCTGTTAAAAGCCGCCTGATGTTACTGCGCATTTGTTGAAGTATTTTTGTTTACGAATCGCAATCCAAGAATCTATCAGGAACTGAGGCCTGAATGGGTACTCACGCACTCGCTCGAGGATCCTTATAACTTCGATCATCCCGCGGCCAGCCGTTTTGCGCAGGAGGCTCGCGTGGTTGCGCAAGCTCACGGCCTTCACGGAGCCAGCGCGGCGATCAAGGCTCCTCCGGTCTTTCTCTTCGAGCCTCATCAGCCGGAACAGTGCAATTGGAAACCGCAGATGATTCTTAACATCACCGAGGTCTGGCCGATCAAACGCCGCGCCTTTGAAAGCATGGGTGCGCAGGAGCATCTCTGGGAGTATTACACCCGGGTTGCCCTGCAGCGCGGGGCGCAGGGCGCTCGCAATTCCGCTCTGCCCATGAAATATGGGGAAGCTTACCAGAGGGTGTTTCCCACCGTCACGGAGGCGTTTGAATGAGAATGGGAACCGTTATCCGAAAGATCCGCCGTAGTCCCACAGATAAACTGGATCTGCTGCGAAGTTACGGAGTCGCCACGGTTCATGAGGCCATAGGCCGCACGGGTCTGATGAAGCCATACTTGCGGCCAATGACTCCGGGACAAAGCGTGGCCGGCAATGCAGTCACCGTGCTGGTTCATCCGGGCGATAACACCATGATGCACGTGGCGATCGAGGTCTGTCAGCCGGACGATGTTCTTGTCGTCGCCGTCTCTTCCGAAACGACTGACGCCATGCTGGGTGAACTCCTGGCCACGTCGTTGCTGGCGCATGGCGTACGGGGCGTGATTCTCGACGCGGGATGCAGGGATGTGAGCGAGATGATCAAGATGGGTTTTCCCGTATGGAGCCGTGCGATTTCGGCAAAGGGAACCGTCAAGGCGACACTCGGCCAGGTCAACACGCCTGTTGTGTGTGCCGGTGTGCTGACGCAGCCCGGAGACCTGATTGTGGCGGACGACGATGGAGTTGTTGTCGTTCCCTTCGCCCTTGTGGACGCGGCCATCGAGCAGTCCGCCCAGCGCCTCGCCAAGGAAGCTGCCAAGCGGGCGCGGCTGAAGGCCGGCGAATTGAACCTGGACATTGAAGCCATGAGACCCTGGCTTGAAAAATCCGGTCTCCGTTACTACGACTCGATTGAAGAAGTCGAGACAAAGCAACAGGGATCCTAAGCAAGGAGCAAAATGTTCGTTTGTGCAAAAGACACGCCACACAGGAATGAATTCAAATTTCCTCACGGGTCCTGCGACGCGCATTGCCATGTATTCGGGCCGTCTGACAGATTCCCTTATCCAGCTGAAGCTCCTTACAGACCCGCGGATTCGCCGAAAGAATCCCTTGTGGCCATGCACCGGCGCTTCGGAATCGACAGAATGGTGATTGTCCATCCCAGCGCGCACGGCACCGATCACGCTGTCACGCTGGACGCCATCGCGGACGATCCCGAGAACCGCCGAGGGGTGGGCATTCTGGATCGCACCTTTACTGAAGAAAAGGTGCAGACGCTGCATGCAGGCGGATTCCGGGGCGCGCGCTTCAGCTTTCTCAAGCACCTCGGAGGCGGTCCGGATGCGGATACTTTTGAGCGGGTCGTGGATCTCATCGCGCCATTCGGCTGGCACCTGGTGCTGCATGTAACGGGAGAGGATCTGCTGGCCAATTTCAAGAAGTTCAGCGCGCTGAGATTGCCGATCGTGATTGACCATATGGCGAGAGTCAACGCCTCTCGCGGCGTGAATCAGCCCGCCATGCAGTGCCTGCTCGAACTGGCTCGCCAGCAGAACTGCTGGGTGAAGGTTTCCGGAGGTTCGAGGATTGCCGCGCCACCCTATCAGGATGCCGTTCCCATCGCCCAGGCGATTCTCGAAGCCGCTCCTGAACGATGCCTGTGGGGAACGGACTTTCCGCATCCGAATTCCAGGTATCACGCAACCGAGGAGGAGTTGGTCAGTTTGATCCCGCTCTACGCTCCCGATGCCGCCTTGCAGTATCGTCTCCTGGTTTCCAATCCGGCCAGGCTTTATGGCTTTCCGCCTGTCCATCCGGGCGCGTGAGCAAGGCAAAGAACGCCGCTGCGCGCCCCCCATCCTGATGTTGGCAGCGGCGCTGCAAGGAGAGGTCAGTCGCTGGCGGGTCGCCGAGCGTGGTAGCGTACCGGATTTTCAAGCCTTCACGCTGTCTGAATTCATGCGATGAAGTTCCGGAGGCGTTTGGCAGGAGTTTCCCGAACGTGTAAAATGATCGCGCTCGGGAACCCGCCTGGGATCCTGTGTGAAAGAGAGAGGCTACTACGCGGATTTTCTGCAATGCCTGCGGCATGCGTATGCAGGAGTCCATGATGCGGCGGAATGCAATTGCATATCGGTTGAGGTAGAAGCCTTGTTGCCGCAGTACGATCACCCGATGGGGAGGAACCTTCATGAGACACGAAAGATCCGGCATTGCCAAGCCGCCTACGACGAATAAGCACCTGATCCGCTGGGTGGAGAAAATGGCGGATTTAACGCGGCCGGCCAGAGTTCACTGGATCGATGGGAGCCAGGAGGAATACGACAGGCTCTGCGACGAAATGGTGGCGTCGGGAACGATGATCCGGCTGAACCAGGAGACCTGGCCGGGTTGTTTCTATGTCCGCTCGGATCCGCGCGATGTGGCGCGCGTCGAGGACCGGACGTTCATCTGCTCGTTGTCGAAGGACAATGCCGGACCGACGAACAACTGGGCGGATCCGTATGCGATGCGGGTAAAGCTGAAAGAACTCTTCAGCGGTTGCATGCGCGGGCGGACGATGTACGTGCTGGCCTTCAGCATGGGGCCGGTGGGCTCGCCCATGGCACGCATCGGTGTGCAATTGACCGACTCGCCGTATGTTGTGGCGAACATGCGCATCATGACGCGGATTGGGCTGCCGGTGCTGGCCGAGATCGACAAGGAGACCGAGCGGGTGGTTCCCTGCATGCACTCGGTGGGCATGCCGCTCGAGCCGGGACAGAAGGATGTTCCCTGGCCTTGCAACGACGAGAAGTACATTGTGCATTTCCCGGAAGCGCGCGAGATCTGGAGCTACGGGTCGGGCTACGGCGGCAACGCGCTGCTGGGCAAGAAGTGCTTCGCGCTGCGCATCGCCTCGAACATCGCCCGGGACGAGGGATGGATGGCCGAGCACATGCTGATTGTGGGCGTGGAGTCGCCGCAGGGCGAAAAGACCTATCTGGCGGCGGCGTTTCCTTCGGCGTGCGGCAAGACGAACATGGCCATGCTGGTGCCCCCGCAAGCGCTGAACGACTGGAAGGTGACGACGGTCGGCGACGATATTGCATGGATCAGGCCGGACGACGGTGGACGGCTGCGCGCCATCAATCCGGAAAAGGGATTTTTCGGCGTGGCGCCGGGGACGAGCGAGAAAACGAATCCCAACGCGATGGCGACCTTGCGGCGGAATACAATCTTCACCAATGTTGCGCTGACGCCGGACGGAGGTGTGTGGTGGGAAGGGATGACCGACGAGCCGCCGGCCGAATGCATGGATTGGCGCGGCGAGCGCTGGACGCCGGAGATCGCCCGGCAGACAGGAGCCAAGGCGGCGCATCCCAATGGCCGCTTCACGTCGCCGGCTGAGCAGTGCCCCTCGATCGATTCGGCCTGGGAGGATCCGACCGGCGTGCCGATCAGCGCGTTTGTCTTCGGCGGGCGCCGGGCAACGACGATCCCGCTGATCTTCCAGGCATTCAACTGGACGGCCGGGGTCTATGTGGGTGCAACCATGGGATCGGAGACGACGGCGGCCGCCGACGGCGCGATTGGCTTGGTGCGGCGCGATCCCATGGCCATGCTGCCCTTCTGCGGCTATCACATGGGGGACTATTTCCGGCATTGGATCCGGATGCAGCGCTCGTTGAGTTCCACGCCGCGAATCTTCCATGTGAACTGGTTCCGCAAAGGAGAAGACGGAAAGTTTCTGTGGCCGGGGTTCAGCGAAAATATGCGCGTTCTCAAGTGGATTGTGGACCGCGTGCACGGGCGCGCTCAGGGAAAAGAGACACCCATCGGCTGGACCCCCTATTACGAGGACGTGGAGTGGACAGGGCTGGATATTCCTCAGTCTCAGTTTGATCAGATTCAGGAGGTCAATCGGGCCGCCTGGCGCAAGGAACTCATCGGGCACGAAGAGCTTTTCATCAATCTGCACGACCACTTGCCGCCGGAGATGATCTACGAACGCGAACTGCTG